>CAYWAT010000001.1:0-22973 GCA_964456305.1 uncultured Polyangiales bacterium
TGCCTCTTGTGAGCCGGGAAGAAAATCCAGCATGCCCACAAGCTCGCGCGTTTTGTCGTTGCGGTTTTTGTATCTGTCGGTGATTTGCAATCGCAGCATCATATCGGGACGTGACTGCACAAGGGGGGAGGCCAGGCGTAAGTTGCCTTTGCCTTGCAATTTGATGTCCTTGCCGTCGGTCTTGAGGGTGTCGATCTGCAACCGCCCGTTACGGATCTCGGAGTTAATCTCCAGGTTGCCCAGATGTATGGTTTCAAGCAGCAGCCCTTTACGCAGAAAGGCGATACTGGGCACAACAAAAAGGGCTTTGCCATTGCCAATTCGCGTGTTGTTCAACGTTGCCGATAAAGTGCCAGACGAGGACTCTGTGGGCGTATTGAGATGGAGATCGAGCTCTGCATTGAGGGTTCCCTTGAGGGGCACCCCGTAAAATGCCCGCAGAATGCCTACGCGCCGCATATCGAGACTGTCGATATCGAGCTCCAGCTCGATGCGTTCGTCGTTGGGCGCGTAGCTGCCTTCAATCTCTCCCTCGCTGATCTCGGCGCTAAAATCGAAGGATCGCGAGCCCACAAGCAAGGGCATGATCGCCACCCGAAAGGTAAGTTCGTCGATAAGCACTTGCAGACGCTGACCTGCGGCGGCTTGCTCTTCTTGAATAAGAATGTTTTCCATTTCGACGCCCGAGAACCAGTAAGAGTCGAGCTCATCGATGCGCACGCGAATGGGTTTATTGAGGGTGCGTGTAAGTTGGGTTTCGAGCTTTTCTTCAATGTATAAGCGCAGTCGGTCGTAAGGAAAGCTCCAGTACAGCCACGCCATCAGACTAAGCCCGAAGAAGAGCACGTACAGCGTTCGGCGCAGTGCTTTCTTTTCCAACCAGCTATCGAGCTTCGTAACTATCATTGTCTGAGGGTCTAATTTTGCTTGCGGTGGTAAGTGACGACGCCGAGTTGCACGTTGTATTTATCGCCGGACTGAAAGTGCTCGATATGCGTCTTGTCAAAGGCGACTGGATAAGAGCTGCTTTCAATCGAGGCCATGAGTTTGATTAGAGGCCTTAAACCGATGTCAGCGAGCTTAAACTCGACGCGATTTTGAATGTAGCCGTCTTCGGTCTTTGTCTCGGCTTGGGTATCGAATTCGCGAATATCTAAGCCTTGTTTTTTTCCCTCTTTGCCAATGAAGGTGCTGAGATGGGGGATGGGACGTCGATACCGTCGCTCCATACGTAGGCGTGTTTGATGACGTTCCACAAGTTGACTGCGCTCGCGTTCAATTCGTCGGAGCACAGCATGGATGCGTTCGTTTTCGTCGTGGGTTTCGTTGATCGCCGAAATGACCAGGTAGAGAGGTAGGCAGATCAGCATCAGCAGAAGCAGACCAATCATGATGAGGAGCAACACGCGTTCGCGTTCGCTAATGTTGTCGTAAAAGTTACGGAGGTTTTCCGTATGGTTCGCCAGCGCCGAGGGAAGACTCACGAGGACCGCCTTTCTACCGCTTCTATGCGTTGTGCGGTGTTGTTGCCTTTCGGTGCGGCTTTCTTATCTTTACAACTAACACTGGCTTTAAAGTCATAACGCAGTCGCTCAGAGCCGGGCACCGAGCTGGTTTTGCCCGCCTCGACTTTTTGAAAGCATTGGTGGGCTTTGATTTCGGTCACGATGCGGTCCCGTTCAGCAATGGTGTTGATGTTGCCCTCGAGGGAGACGCTGCTTGGGTTTTGCGGACTGCCGATGCTGATATCGAGGCGTTGGGTATTGTGCTCGATTTCCGCGGGGATTTGTTTGGAAAGAGCCTCGATCACATCAAAGGCGTCGAATTGAGGCAGAGGGCCTGTGGATAGGTTTTTTTGGCTGATCAATGACTCAACACGGCTGACATCGCGCGTTTCTTGCTCGAATAATTGCTTGGATTGGGTGGCAAGCTCTTCTTTGAGCATCTCGTTTTCGTTGTTGAGCGAGGACCATTTGGCGTAGAGCATAAAAAGCAGTGAAGCCATGACGAGTCCCGCAGCAATCGCGACCGAGGCTGCGTAGCGACGGGCAACGTCCAAGCCGTGCTTGATGGCAAACTCCCCCTTGAGCATATCGAAGCGATGGCCACGATGCGCCGAGCGCGCGGCCAAGGCGGCGGCCATCGCAAAGGCAGGGCGATTGTGTTCGCTTGCACCTGGAAGAGGCGGCATGGGCAGGATCTGCACGCCGCAGTCGACGATGCCTGCGATCCATGTACCCAATGCCTCGTTGTGCGCATGATCGCCGGCGAGGAAGACACGCTCGAGTGCTTCTCCGCCTTCGCTGCGATAACGCATCAAGCTACGACGCAAGCAGACCTCAAGGCGTTTGAGGTCGTCGTTGTTGTGGGGATCGATAAGGGTATCTAAGGTTGCTGCGAAGACACAGTGCGAATCAGCCAGAATGCAGAGGTGCGCGTGGTCATCGCGTAGTTCCAATATGGCATAGGGGCCTTGGTCTTGCAGAGTGGGGATCGCCGCCATCAGGCCGTCTAGCGAGGCTGCCCCTAGAGCCATTTCGTGGGGTGCAATCCCGTAATTAGCGAGTCGGTTTAGGTCCTTCGCAATGTGTTCTTTGGGCACTGCGGCGGCCAACACGCGCACTTGCTCGTCAATGGGATGCGCGCGCGTAAGCTGGTGATCGATGATCACATCCTCGAGATCAAAGGGAATGAGCGCATCGACCTCGTAGGGCAACACATCAGCAATGCGGCGTGCTGCTTGCGCGGGGATATCCACGCTGCGGATGGAAGCGAGGCGCCCATCAATGTGCACGATGATGTGGTCCGGATAAGGAGACAGACTGCCTAAAAAGACCTCGATGGCCTCGCGTAGAGGATCGTTGTCGTCGACCTCGATGGCTTCTGGATCAGCATCATCATCTCCTTGCTCGTCGTGATCCTGAGTCGCTGCATCTGTTGCTGCGGCATCCGGTGGATGGGTGGTGACCTGCGTATCGGCGGCTTCTAATGCGCTGGTGGGATCGGCCTCACTCTCTGCTTGCGCGCGGATTTGCTGAGACAGGCGTTGATGCTCCTCTGGGCTGGGCATCGCCATATCGACGTATTCGATAAGCTCCACCCGGCGCAGTGAAATGCTTGCGAAGGCCCCGTAAATGTGCCGTTGCCGAATATCTAACCCAAGGATGCGCGCCATGACCGTTTGTTATCCTACTCTACACGATAGTACTGGACAATACCCAGTCCTGGCATGACCTCCGCGTTAGGCGGTGGAGCCACCCAGCGGCGGTCGAAGTTGATGACGCTGCGGATGCGCACCTGGGTATCGCCCACGCGTCCCGTGGCCCAGATGCTGATCATGTTTGCAGTGGATTCGAAGGCTTTGCTGAGGCTTTGGCGTTGTTCTTGGGAAAGGGAGACCGGTTGAAACAAGAGCGCGCTTTCTTCGCCTAAGAAACCTTTGAGCATGGGGTAAAGGGCGCGATCGTTGCCTTTGCCTTCGAGGAAGTCGAGAAAATCTTGAGGCGTGGTGAAAAAGGGCAGCGGCACCATTGCCCGCGCGGTGCTTACCAGTTGCGTAAACTTGGCGCGCTCGGCTAAGTCGGCGCAGAGGGTGATAGCCTGCGCTGCTGAGCACACGCGTGAAAGCAAGACCTCGGGTGCTGCATCGTTGGGATTGATCGCGCCGGAGCCGTAAACCGTTAGATTGCGGGATTCGGGATTATCGGGTTGGGGTTCGATAAAGGTGGCCCAGAAATCATCGCTGATGCCACGCACCAAGCGCAGTTCTTCGACCGAGTCGAAGGGGGCGTTTTTAGGGTTGTAGCCATCGCCAAAGCGGCTGTAGGGGTTGTCCTCCGCGCCCGACTGGCTGACTTGGTTCTGCGTGGGGTCAAATACGGTGCGGGTGTTGTCGGTATCCCACCAATCGATGAGGGCCGAGATAATATCCAGCCGAGAAGAGCGCAGTCCGTCGCCATCGCGCTTGTTAAACAGAGTGTCGTAAGGATTGGGCGACTGGTAGCCACCCATGAGATCATACATCTGCATGGCGATGTTCTGCCTTGCCGGATCGCCATCAAAGAGCAGGGGGTCATTGACGTTGATCTTGGTATTCTCAGCCACCGCATTGATGTCGCAGGTGCCTGCCAAGTCCCCCAGTCCTTGAGCGCTGCTGAGCGTCGGCGCCAATGTCGATTGCTGCGCTTGCTCATAATGACAAAAGGGCTGCAGCAGCATGTCGGCAAATTTCCAGACCGGAATCTGTGGCGGGGTTTTTCCCACCAGGACCTGGTACATGGGCGTGACGATTTGGCGGATGGCAGGCTCGTTGGCGACGAGCAAACGGGTCAGGTTGAGGCCGCTCTTCGCAAGGTACTCGGCTTGGACGCGATCGCGTTCTGAAATGGCAATCGCATGTGAGGTGCCGGTGTGCTCGTGAAGGTCGACCAGAAAAATGGAGAGAATCGCAATCGCCGACAGGACGATTACCAGAGCCACTCCCTCTTGCTCTTTCTTGGGTGGTATTGCGCTCTGAGGATTGTTGTTGGGCATCGGCAACACGCTCTCAGGGGTTATAGGCGGCGTGGTTGATGGCATGGGTGAAGCCTAGCGCTGCCCGTGTTCCATAATCGCGCGTTTTGTAGGGGGGCCATGGTTCGCGGGCTTTGATGATGATTTTGACCTGTGTGGGCAGACGGTTGGGTTGCATCGAGGCTTGGGTGGTATCCCAGGAGGTGGTCCACTGTTGGCTGATGGGATCGAAGTACTCCAGCTCAAAGCCTTGAATATGTTCGGCGATAATCTCGATGCGACCGCCGCGTTGGGCATCTTCGTTAACCCGATTTTGTTCACGACGTGCGAGTACCTGAACGTCGTTTTTCTCTGGATGGCGGGTGAGAAAGTAGCTGAGCTCGTTTTGGTCGCTTTCGTGACTATTGCGGTAGAGGCGCTGATGCGAGAAGGAGGTGAAGTCGATGCGATCGCGGTCGCCTCGATTGCGTCCCACAAAGGCGCTGCGCATGCTTTGCAAGCTGGTGCCTGGATTGATGTGCACAGAGACATAGGCCGATGCCAGCTCGCGGCTCAGGCGCTCAAGTGCGAGGACGATCATATGCTCATGTTCGAGCTGCGTTTCGATGCGCTTTTTGCTACGCGACATTTGCGCAAAGCCGCCCCAAATCAGAGTGGAAACCATCGTTAGAATGGCGATGGCCACCATGGTCTCAACCAGGGTTACACCCCTTTGATGCTGCTTAGGGTGCACTGGAGTCGTCTCCTTCGGTTCCGGTTGTGGGAGGTGGGGCGGCGTTTTGTTCGGCAACCAGATACTGCACCACATCAAGATGATGTTCGCGGTTGCCCTCTTTCCATAGGACCTTGACCTCGGCGCGCCTTACCTGCTCTTCGATCGAGGGTTTGAGTACAGGGTAAGCAAACTCGATGGCCATGTCCGCTAGTCCGTCACCCGCTCCTTGAGATAGAAGATCTTCGGGAGAGCCTACCTGTTGTAGAGCATCGATCCCGTTAGGCGATCGGCTTGCTCCTTCCTCGCCTTCGTCGCCCTCCTCGTCTTCTGGTGTTTGCGTAATATCGGGTAAGACCACGCGTTTGATTTGCCATTCGCAGCGAAAGCCCTCGTATGTACTGTCTTCGCAGCATTCGTCGTTGTCGCTGGCGTCGATGGCAGGCAATCCTTCTCTGAGAACCTTTTCCTCGATTTCGCCCATTTTGCAGCGTGCGAGCAAAGATGCGATGGTGGTGCGTCGGGCGCGCGTAGCGGTCTTGAATGCGCCTACTTGGCTCGAGAAAATAGCCGTCAACGACAGCGCCAAGATGGCGACGGCCACCATGACTTCGAGCAATGAGAAGCCCTGCTGGTCGATGTGCGTGGGATTAACCTGGGTCGCGTATCTCGGAGTCATCGTCGTCATTTAGCGATTCAGGTTCATAAGGATGGTCGTAGACCTGGGCATTGCCGGTCAGCGAATTGATTTCGACGGCGTGCACCACATTGCTGTTATCGCTCAGGTGAACCACCGCGTGCTGAGCACGTCCCATGGGAAAGTAATGCAGTGCTCGCTCGGGGCCCGATGTTTGTTCTTCATGCGCCGAGATCACGCGGACGACACGGATGCTATCACCAAGTGGCTGCTCCTGGTAACGTTTGATGATTTTGCCGCTCTTGTTTTTGATGGGTGTGAAGATGGATGTGGACCTCTCTGCCGCTTTCTTTGGGCTGGTTTCGCTAAGTGCATTGGCGGCGGCTTGCCAGGGGTCGACGGCGGCTGCTGTTTCATCTTGTTGTCCGAGACGCCCTCGGCCTTGCTGATTAGGGTTCTCGGCAAGGGTAATCGTACCGGCTGCTTCTTGAATAGACATCGTGTGCGTTTGAGTGTTGAACACGATGCGCACTGTTTTGCCTTGGGTTATGGCGCGGTGAAACGCAAAACGCGAAGCGGCAACAATATGCAAGGTAGCTGAGCGTAGCTTCGAGCGGGTAATGGCCCCAAGCGCCATGCTGGAACCGCTGATAACCATGGCCATGATGACAATCACGACCATGATTTCGATGAGCGTAACACCTTGGCTCGCTACCTTATCGGGACGACAGGGTCTTACGATGTCGTGGCCCATGTCGCTCTGCTCCTGTTGGTCGATGGCTTAAGTAAGTACGTGTCGCTTGTATACAGACAGAATCGCGCTGCGATCAAGAAATGTCATCTTCGGTGCCAAACTGTCCATCAGGCCCGGCGGATGTCACCTGTGCATCGTTGCCATCGCATTTGATGCTGAAATCTTGTCCCCATGCATCGGTGACGTCTTTGCCTTTTTGCAGTGCTTGGCTGTCCACCAGGTCTTGGGGAGAGGGGCATTTGCCCGGATTGTCTGCAGACCAGATCACATAGCCGTTATAAATCGCCTGAGCGCGGGTTTTGGTGGTATTGATCTTGGCTCGCTTGAACTGCGGCATCACCGCGACGCCAACGCCTGCGGCAAGAAGTGCCATGATCACCACGACGATCATAATTTCAACCAGCGACACACCATCCTGAGCAGAGGGGCGCGCGTACTTCAATGTTTGAGGATATCTCATACCTTTCTCCTTCTTTATGTAACCGACGAAGAGCTATTTCTCTTTCATCTAAATGATCTGTTTGTGCAGAATACGTGTGCGGAGGTGTGACACCGCGTTTGCTTTGGGCGTTCTGTAATAAACATGGATGTTGCCATAAAAGGTGAGCAAAGCGGACTTTTCTTGTTTCCCCCGAGGTTTGGGTGATCGGGCAATATGGCTCTTAGGAGCCTGCGTTGAGACGTTGGAGGAGCGTGTCTGAAAGGCGACCATGCTGCTGTAAATGACGCATGGCGACGATGGTATTGCCCGCATGGGTTACCAGTTGTGCTGCGTTTTCATCGGTTGCGCCGCGCTTAGCCTTGTAGGCGCTCAGATCGGCAGGGGTTTGCACCTCATCGAGCAATTGCATCATGGCGGCTCGTGAATTCATTTTCATAAAGGGACAGGTGGCGCATCCGCCGGCAGTGGAGCAGCCCTCTGCGTGTAAGGTGCCTGGTAATACAGGCAGCGCTGTATCTTCAGTGGGGGCAATGGCTTCATCGGCAACGGGGAAAACAATTTCCACTACATCCTGATGTGAGCGCTCTTTGAGGAGATCTTGCACTGCATGGACGATGGGGGTGATCATGCCGGCCTCCGTGCCCAAGATAAACTGCCAACGGTGCTCCTCAGTAGGCGCTTGGGTGATGCGCTGGCGGATAAAGTTGAGAATATTCGAGGTTGAACCTACCACGCCACGCTTTTGTTGTTGAGCTTCAAGTCCTAGCGCGAACATTTCTCCCGGCACTTCCAAGTGGGCAGTGACAAGTGCATCGGGGTAGTCCTGGCGAATCTTCTGAACTACTTTATGGCCAAACATATGGTGCACCATGCAGGCCCCTTGTTCGAAGAAATGGAAGCGCTCCACCAGAGAGGCGATGCTGTCGGGTGTGTGTTCGGGGTGGAGCTGACGGATACTCTTAGGATCCATTTGGCTTAGGGTGCGCAATAAATGCTGCAGGTTTTGACCCATATAGGTGTCTGGGCCAAACCAGAGATGCAGCTCGGGGACTTGAGCAGCGGCCTGCAAGAGGGTCTGCAGCACATTGGATGAGGTGCAGGTAATGGTGGGCAACTGCTGATCAGCAGTTCCTTTAATCGATAAGCTGGTATTGACGTAAATCACATGCAGTGATTTGGGCTGCGCTGCGGCACGCTTAAGATAGGCGGTATAAGCAGGTGCATCGGCAGATTCGGCCAGGGTGCAGCCGATGGGCTCGGCTGCGACGCGATAGACGGGCAAGTCTGCGAAACCAGAGCGATCGAGCAATGCGCGCACGTTTTCCGACATGAAGTCCACGCCCAAGACCACGAGTCCCTTTACGCCAGCTTGCGCCATCGTAAGCGCGGCATCGGCCATCTTCAGCGAGTCAGCGACAAAAACATGAGGCCATGAGGTGGCATGAAGCAGCCCCTGAAGTTCTGGATCCATGTAAAAGTGTGCCACGATACCCAAGTGGGTGCGCTCAAGGGCTTGGGTGAGGGTCTGAACATCGTTTGAATCGGGGTGTAAGAAAGCCGCTTGCGATTCTGCAAAGCGACCCTGCGCCTCACAGGCATCCGCATGGATGTGCAGTGTGGGAAAGGGGAGCGTGGCATGCGTAAGCATGGTGCAGCTGTAGTGCACTCGGCTTGCTGTCGCTACAGGTCCACTTTAGATCGTTCTCACTTCACCCTGAATCCTGGCTACGTCCGGTCCTCACGATGCGTGCGAGCGGAGCGAGCGCCTGCGGAAGCAGGGCAGCAGAGTGCGGCGAAGCCGGAGGTCGACGTATCTTTAATACGCCTTCGTCGCTGTGGTCCGGGCGCGCTCAGGCTCAACGCAAATTGAGAGCGATCTTGAGGCTGCCTCGAGGGTCTAGGGGTTGCTGCTGCGGTTAGGGGGTATCTGAAGGCGCCGCCTCTGCTGGGCTGGGCTCTGCCGCGGGGGGGGCGGTATCTGAAGGCGCTGCCTCTGCGGGTGCATCTTCAGCAGCGGATGTGTCTGTTGCCGCGTCGGCAGCCGGTGTGTCGGTATCGTTTTCTTCCGTGGCGGTTTCGCCGTTTGACCCGGAGTCGTTGCTGCTTCCGTCCATGCGCACGGCAAAGCGGTTGTACATGTTTTTGCTCTGCTCGGAGAAGTCGCTCGCGGCAAAACGACGTGATACGGTTCGCCCGTCGTTGCCCAAGATTGTCACCGTCACGGGGAGCTCTTCTGCTTTGAAGGTAGCGCGTCCGGGGGTACGGAACTTATACGATCCGGCCTTGACCTTGAGGTTCTTAGGGAGGGTGAGAACATCCAAAACAAAGGGCAACCCTTTCATGGTAACGTTCATCGGTTCCATGGTCTTGCCCTTGTTGCGCAAAGTTCGACGAATCGTCTGATACCCGGCCAAGCTAATTTTCACCTGTAAACGCCTGGCTTCTGGAAGGGCGAAATTGAGAGGCGTGATGCCTTTATCTTCGCCGTTGACGTTCACGGTTGCACCTGCGGGCTCACTTTGAATCAGCAGAGATGGAATGTTGGGATCGATGGCTGCGGCTTCGGGTTCTTCTGCCTGCTCTCCAGCAGGGGCTGCAGCAGCGCTTTCCTCGGGTTTTGGTGTTGCTTCGGCTGCAGCAGGTTGAGCCTCTGCTTCTGGGTTGCTTGGGGGATCGTTTGCCGCAAGTGAGTCTTCTTCTGGCTCTTCCGATGAGTTGCCAAAAAGCCCCAAGCCCAGTGGGTCTGCCACGAACACGTAAAGAAGTGCGGCGACTAACGCTAACGCGCCTCCGATTCCAAGTATCATCTTGGTGGAGCTCTTTTGCTTTGGAATGTCGTCTTCTGGGTGCACCCAATCGGGGGCGGGCTGTGGCATGCGGATCACAGAGCGCGTCTCTTCAATGGGTGCGCCTGTGGGAATGCGAGCTGCGGGTTCGGCTTGTTCGTGGGGCGTCTCGGTCTGCGCTTGTTGTGCCTCTACTTGAGTGCCATCAGGTTGAGCATCCGGCTTAGCCTCGTTGTCGTAGGGATTGTCGATGGGCTGCTCGTGCGCCAAGGCCTCTTGAGGTTCCTCAGGCGCGACGGGTGGGAAGGAGCGCGCGGTGCTGGGCTCATCATTTTGAATGGCAGCGTGTTCGGTGGTTGCAGGTGTTGCTTGTTGAACGGGCGCTTGGATCGGCGATAGGTTTTGTGGAGTTGATGTGGCTGGGGTCATCGCTGCCGCTCCAGGTGCAGCCGCGCGCTGCTGTGGACGCACGATGGTTGGGGCATTGGCCAACTCGTCGCTTTGCTGCGCTGATTGTACCAACGCCTGCGGTCCTTTGAGAGTACTCCCTCCCGCGCCTTTGGGGGCTATCATTTGGCGTGCCGCCAATGCGGGCATTTGTATGGTTTTATTCGGTGAACGAGCGCTTTTATCCTGACTGCGTGTTGTTGTGGTAGCGGGGGTACGTGTCGTTGTGGCAGCGGGTTTGCGCTCTACGGGTGCGCGGTTTTTGACCTGTGTCGGCGATGCCGCCAGGGCTCCTTTGTTGGGCGGTGCCGCCTGAATGGAAGGGATGGGCACGTTGCGCAGGTCGTCGTAATGCTCTGGTAGCTCGTCTTCCTCAGGGGCGACCCCGCTTTCAAAAGCGCCTCGGCCGCCGTTGCGATTCGTGATAATAGAGTCCACCAATTTGCGACTTTCTTTATCCATTTTGATGAACTTAATGCCCATGCCCGGCTCCAAATGTGGGGGCAGATCAGAGGTCGCTTCACGAATCCAAACCACGCGTCCAACGCCGTGAATCAGCCTAGAGCGGTCCTCGAGTTGAAACTCAAATTTAAGCAGCGTTCCCACCGGCATGGGATTGGGCGAGCGAATGAATACCCCGTCGTGGGAAATATTGACGCTGTATTGTTCAATGAAATGGTCGATGGAAGGGCTTTTGAAGCGTACTTTCATCGACACGAGGGCTCGGCTTGTTTTACGTGCGTTGACCATAAGACTCTTTTTGCGTGATGGGCAGCAGATCGCGAGGCTGGGCCACTATCGACATGGGCCTAACCTATCTTATCGAAAATCCTTGCTGTCCTACAATACCCTTCTTTGCTGATGATGGTGTTGATGACGCATATGTTGGGGGCAGAAAGGTATTATCGGAGCTGACCAACTTTCTTGGGGGCGCCTCCCAGTGCATCTAAATAAGGAGCATACTTGCCTACGAGTTCCGGAGCGACGTCCAGCAGGGGTGCTAAGGCAAAGTTGCGTTGCTGCAGTCCCGGGTGAGGAATGCGCAGATAGGGGGTCAGCACAGCGCCCTGATTACACCAAAGAATGTCCAGGTCCAAGGTGCGTGGTCCCCAACGTTGTGTACGCATACGTCCCTGCTGAATTTCGATGGCGTGGAGACGGTGCCAAAGCGCGTCGAGTTGTGCGTATTTCTGTGCTGGCGTTGATTCCTGAAGGGGTAGATGGATGTGCAGTCGCAGAGCGCTGTTGAGGTAGTCGGGTTGTGGAGGTCCCATTGCTGGGCTTTCATAAACCGCTGACGTGGCTTTGATATGGTAGTCGGGGTGTTGGTCTAACGGGTCAATCGCGCTCAGCATGTGGCGCAACCGGTCGCCAAGGTTTGAGCCAAGGCCCACAATGACGTCAAGATAAGGTGACTTATCAGATGATTTCGAGTCCGGTTTCGACACGCACGTAAAATCCTCGTCTCATTTTGATACGCAAGTGTCGTGCGACATTAAGCCATAAGGTGTAGTGATCAATGAGAGGACCACCGAATAAGAGGGTGTCGCTATGTTGACTGGCCTGCAGCGAGTTAGCCTTGCTTGGCTTTTGCACGTGCACCTGTTGTAGACCCCATAGCGCTACCTGGCCGAGCTCTTCTGCGGTTGACTGGCGGGAGCGATGCTCTTCTGGCGAGGCGCTTAGGTAAGGTTTGTGTGGGGATCGTAGCGCGAGTGGCTGGGGCAGTTTCGCCATCGATGCTAGGGCAGTTTCGCTCAAAGCGTGTAACCAGCCGTACTCGATAGGACAAATCATATGCATGGTAAAAGGGGTAAGCCCATCGAGTACATGATGGGTGTTGAGTGCCAAGATGCGTTGTTGGTGTTGATGCGCTTCTGCGTAAATGGACGCAGGTATAAGAAAGAAGGTGACAAGACAACAAGAACTATAAAGCAAACAACGCATTGCTTCATAGTATAGCCCAAAATGAGGGATTGCCGTTAGGGAATTAAAATCGCTGATTATCGTCTATCCGGCTGCAACGACGATTGTTAAAAGAAATCCGAGTAGAGTTGTGGCAGTTGAAAGATTTGAGCAAGCTCGCTCAGCGCCTTCTGCACTTCATCGATGAGTTTCGGATCGCCTAGATCTGTGGGGATTAGTCGCTCGCGGTAATGCCGATTAACCCATTGTTCCAGACGCGAATGTAAATGAGGACTCCAGATACATGGCGTGTGAATATATGCTTGCTCCTCTGTGCTAAGCCAAAGACGAAGTCGTAGGCAAGCAGGGCCGCCACCATTGCGCATGCTCTGCCGCAAATCCACGTAGTCAACGCTTTTGATAGGGGTTTTGTCTTTCTCTATCAGCGTGTTAATCCATTGCTTTGCTCGCGCTATTTGAGTGCATTCATGAGGGGCAATGAGACGCATCTCTGTGTTCGATAAGGAGACGATTTGAGCGTTAAACAAATAGCTCTGCACGCTATCTGCGTAACTCATCTGAGAGCGAGAAACGCAAAGGGGTATCAGCTGATCGTTGAGCGCACGCTGCCACTCGGCGATATGCACTGCAGTGTCTACCCATGCATCCTCGTGATAGAGCAACAAGTGTTTGTGGCTCACCGCAATGACGTCGTTATGAAAGACGCCAGCATCGATGGCTTTGGGATGTTGCTGTACAAAAAAACAGCGCGCAGGTGACAGGCGATGCAGGCGGGCAATAGCATGTGAGGCATCGCGTTGTTGGCGAGCTGGGTAACGTGCCTGTGCCGCGACACTGTGAGCGTCGTGTCGTCCATAGACAAAGATATGCAAGCCAGTCGCCTGCGCGGGTTGATTGAGGCGCATGTGGTTCGCCGCGCCTTCATCGGCAAAGGAGGGCAAGCTGGGTAGTGTTGGGTGGTGCACAAAGGGGGAGTCATTGTCGTGCTCGCTACTGGGAAAGACCTGCTCCAGCATGGTTGCAGTCCAACTGCTCTCGAGAGCGCGGTGATCGTGACTGAGCAAATTGGCCGGAGTGATGTGCACACGCTGATCGTCGCTGTCGCTGCTCGCACTGGTGGTCGCTGCGTTGGCAGCCCACATGCTCGATGCGGAGTACACCTTTGAGAGCAAGTCGGGCTGTGTTTTCGCGACGGTTGCGATGATTTGCGCGTCTTTTCCTCGAAAGCCAAGGCGGCGTAGCACCGACAGATGCGGACGAGGCGCGGGCGGCAACACGACTTGGGGGATGCCCAGGGTTGCCAGATGCTTCATTTTGTTAAGCCCTTGCAGGGCTGCTGCGCGCGGATTGGCTACATGTTGGCGATTGTACATCGAGGCCATGTTGCCCTGAGCTAAGCCGGCGTAATGATGCGTCGGGCCGATGAGCGCATCGCAGTTAATCTCCTGCGGCAAATGCTTTGTCATGGCTTGGGGGTTGATTCGCGATAGTCGAAAAGAGGACTGCCCTGATCGACTTCATCGCCGTTTTCGACGCGCCACTGCAGTAGGGTCACCGAGGTTGCTGATTCGCTGCTCGTGAACTGAAGGCGGGTGAATGTTTTCATGGCTTCGAGCAGCCCGATGACCTGTCCTTGGGCGATGGTGTCGCCCGCGTGTACGAAGGGTGGATCGTCGGGTGTGGCGCTGCGGTAGAAGCGTCCGGCAAAAGGCGCGGTGAAGACCTGCCCCTCGTGATCGTCCTGCGCTGTATTGCTTACTGTGGGTTGCGCCACTGATGCCCTTTGCGTGGAGGAAGCATGAATGCTGAGGGTGCCTAGCCGCATGCCGTAGTCGACAGGGTAGGCGATGCGCGTATCCCAAGTGCACAGCCATCCCTCTGGACAATCTGCAGGGGCGATCAGCTCACGTCGTTGCCCCAGGATCGAGAGCTTTCCCAGAAGGCTACCCGCACGGATGGCATTGCCCGGCGTGATCGCAGTCGACCAATAGCCCACCGTAGGGCTGCTTAGATGAAAGCGCTCGGCGTTTTGCGGATCCTGTTGGAGCAGAGCATCAAGCATAGGAGCACTATACATGATGACCTTTCCAATGGTTGCGGGCTTGGCTTACCAGTCGTTGTACATGATCGCGACCTTGTGCAGCGCCTTGCTCGGGGGAATGTGTTTGTGCGTCAGGTGGGTGATGTATGTCGATGCAGATGCTAACCGCGGTGCTGGGTCGTTTGCTGATTTGCATGAGATGCTTGGCAATGGAGCGATCGCCAAAGGTGGCGTCGGGTGGGTAGGCCAGTCCGGCTGCGATCCAGTTAACATCGAGGTCTTGGGCAGCAACCCAAATACCGCGACGAAAGGGCTTTAGTTGATCGTCACCGACGGCACCGCCTTCTGGAAAAATGATGACCCGCTGTTTCTGTTTGAGCGCGTCACGCATTGCGGCGATGGTGGCCTGGCCGCTCAAAGGGTTTTGGCGGTCGACGAAAATCACGCCGGCTTCGCGCGCGCCTCTCCCGATTAAGGGCCAGTGAGCCAGGTCGTGGCGACTAACAAAATGAGCGTCCGGATAAAGGCTGAGCAGCACCGGGATATCAAGCATGGAGCGATGGTTGGCGATCAACACGGAGCCTTTGCTGTTGTCGAGCGATGGCAAGGGTGTGACCTGCTGCATGTGCACCCCCAAGATCCTGAGCATGTCTAGGCTCCACTGGTGGACCTGCTCTGTGGTCGTTGATCTGCGTGCGCCAAAATGGCGCTGCACCATGCTTGATGCTGTGCGCCGTGCAGTACTGAAGGCGAGCTCGAAGGTGCGGCGGCAGGCTCTGAGCGAGGACATGGTTTATTGAGACGATGGGTGCACAAAGACTGTGCACTCGGAGACGCAGTTTTCGTGCACGGTGACAGAGTGCAGGTATTCGCGCGGTAGTTTGATCGTGTTGGCGATCCACTGGGCGATCAGTTCGCTGGTGGGGTTCTCGAGGCCGGGAATATCGTTGAGGTAGCGATGATCCAACTGCGCATGGATGTCTTTCCAAGCAGCATCGATGTCAGCAAAATCCATGATCCAACCCACGTGGGGGTCTAGGGGGCCTTCGATACGAATCGTCACAAAAAAACTATGGCCGTGCAGGCGCGAGCACTTGTGATCAGGCGGCAGATTAGGCAGACGGTGAGCTGCTTCAAAGCGAAATTGCCGAGCGATCTGAGTGCGCACTAAAGCGCCTCGGATTGGGCTTGCTCGTTGCGACGTGAATCACGCATACGCATATTCACCAACTCGACCAAGAGGGAGAACCCCATTGCAAAATAGATATAGCCTTTGTCGATATGCTGGCCGAAGCTCTCAGCGATCAGCATAACCCCAATCATCAGCAAGAAACTAAGGGCCAGTATTTTCATGCTGGGATGTTTCAAAATGAAGGAGCCGATGCTGCGCGCAAAGACGAGCATCACGATGACGGCGGCAATCATCGCTAAGGCCATGATGATTAGCTCGTTGGCCATGCCGATGGCGGTGATCACCGAGTCGAGGGAAAACACGATGTCCAAGAGCATGATTTGCGTGAGGATGATGAGCAGCGAGCCTGCTTTGGGGGTGGGAGCACCCTCATCGTCGTCAAGCTCTAAGTTCTTGAAAATCTCATGCGTAGCTTTGGCGACCAGGAAGAGCCCGCCGCCACCCAGAATGACATCACGGCCAGAAAACGCGTGCCCAAGGAGCGTGAACCAAGGTGTGGTGAAGCTTTTGATCCAGTTGATGGCAAAGAGCAGACCTAGGCGAGAGGCCAGTGCCAGACCGAGACCCAGTGTGCGTGCCATGCCCTGTTGATGCTGCGGAAGCTTCGCCACCAGGATGGAGATGAAAACGATGTTGTCGATTCCTAGGACGATTTCTAACGCAGCTAGGGTGAGCAGGGCGATCCACGCGTCGGCCTGAGTAAATATAGCAAGGGCGTCCATCACCCTGCCCCCTATAGCGCGGCGATAACGCCTTGGGCAACGCCTTCTTCCTTGTAGGGCAAGGGTGTTGACCTCGAAATGAAAGCCCGTCAGGTCTAGGCGGGTGAACATCGTGCACCACCGCACTTGGAATCACACCGGATGGCTTGTGGGCTTGCTGGTATCGCTGATCTGCCATGCGCTGGTGGGATGGACTGCGCATGAGTTTGGCAAGCTGCCGCAGATCGACCTGGAACTCAGCATTCCCAATGAAATCGATATCAGTGTACTCGAGCCCCAACGCGCCGAGCCTGAGCAACCTGCTCCCGCGGTCCCCGAGGTGGCCGAAGAAAGCGATGATATAACGCAGGCAACTGTAGATAATCCCAATGCGCTTAACCCTGAAGAGAGCGAAGCCAAAGAAGATTCCGAGCAAAAGCCCGCGGATGAATCTGAGAAAAAACAACCTCCTCTGCCGCCAAAGCCCACCTTTGTACCTGGGCGCGTCTTTCCCAATGCAGCCTATGTTGCGTTGCAGGTTAATTTTGAAGCTTTGCGCGATGCGCCTTACGCCCCTGCGCTGTCCCGTTTGTTAACATCGCTGCACGATTGGCAACGGATCGCTAAAGACAGTGGCATCGACCCGGTGCGCGATCTCGAGCGGGTTTATCTGACTTCCCCCAATCTCAGCGCGAGTCGATTTTTGGCGCTGATGGAGTATCGCGAAGAGTCTTCTTCCGACTCCTTAGCGACTCGTCTTGCCAGCATCATTGCACCCACCACGGGTCAGTTGGATTGGCAGAGCAAAGAAGGATTAGAAGTCGCGCGCTGGCCTAAGGGCACGGACAATGTTGAGCGCGCGCTCTCGCGTTGGGGGGGATCGTATATCGCGTTGAGTCGTTACGAGGATCTGGCGTTGCTGCGTGCGCTCACCATCGCGCTGGCAGGCGATTTGCCCGATCCATCGCAGTTAGCTGAGCGGGTGCTGGCGATTAAGAAAAACACCGTGGCGACATTACGCGTGGATCACCTCGATCGACTTTTGCGAGGGCGGCGTGCGGCCATTGCGGAGAATCTGCGGCTTACCATGCTGCGTCGCATCGGTGGCGCCTTGCGCATCAATGCACGGGCTACCTTTGCGAATCCGGAAGCTGCGCAGAAGGGTTTGGACTACTGGGAAGGCTTGCGTCAGCGCGCGGCGAGCAATGTGTTTATCGCCCTGGTTAACATGAACCAGCCTCTTGAGACGATGCGTTTGGAGCGACGTAAAGCAACCCTGCGCGCCACAATTGACTTTTCTGCCGCGCAGGTGATTCGCTTACTTAATATCGCGCGGCAATATGCAGCCAATCCCAGCTCGCTGCCGCAGTCCCAGTCGCTTGGTGTCCCCGGGAGTTCTACACCCCCGACGCCGAGTCCTGCGACACCAAGTCCTTGAGTTTCTTCAGAGGCGTTGCCTTGACGCGCAATTCTGCCGGTTTGGCAGGAAGGGTGCGCATCTGCTTGGTGAAGGGATCGATTTCTTGGCGTTCCTCTTTGGCGGGCAGTTCGCGTACCCTTAACTTGAGCATGTCGGGAATGACAAACTCGCCTGGGCCCTGACTGCTCAGTTCTCGCTTAATAAGGTCTCTAAGTGCTTCGAAGGTAGAGGTAAGCTCTTTTTTGCTAAGCCCTGTTCGTTCAGAAAGTTCGCTCATGATTTGTGCGCGGGTCATGCGTTTTGCGGCAGACTCGTTCATGTCGTCTCCTTGTTAATATCAATAAATAGCGTTCAAGCGCTGCCGAGATTATCAGTCTGATTGCAGAGATACAAGTAGTTTCGCGGGTGTATGGCCCTTGCCACCCACAAAGGCGAGGATTTCGGTGCGCGCTAACATGCGGCGTTCTTCGTGGCGATCGCCGTGGTCACAACCCAGCAAATGCAGCAGGCCATGGGCGAGCAAAAGAGTCAGTTCATCCACCAGTTTGACCCCATGGGCGCGGGCTTGGCGGCGGGCTGTATCGAGGGCGATCACTACATCGCCGAGAAGATAGGGCATGGAGGGTAAAAGGGGGGTGTCCTCCATTGGAAAGGAGAGCACGTCGGTACTGCGATCGATGTGCCGGTGCTCGCGGTTGAGGTCTTGCATCAGCGTGTCGCTGCAGAGCAGAAGGGAGAGCTCGGCGTCCTCGAGTGCGAGCATGTCCAGCATGCGTGTTGCCCGTACATGTAGCGCTTGGCGAGCGTATGCAGTATGCGTGCGCAGCCCACGTGTTTGAACGATGACAGGCATGGCGGGTACATTAACATGACCGAACCGATTAAACGTCTCCTTATAATTGAACGCGGCGATGCGGCGTTGAGGGTCGCTCGCACCTGCAAGCGTCTTGGTATCGAAACCCGTCTGCTTATCGAGGACGATGCCAACCTTGAGAGCCTCGATGTGCAGGCCTGTGATGGCCATGTGTCGGTGCCTTCGGTGTCTGCCTTTTTGACCGATGCCGAGATGCTATCGCTGTTGCGCACACACGATATCGATGCGGTGCACCCCGGCTATGGCCAGCCTTCGGTGACCACTGCACGGCGCGTGATGGATGGCGGGGTGCATTGGTTAGGCGCGGCCCCCGAGGTGATCGAGGCGGTGAATGACCGCACGCATATCCGTGCCCTTGCGGCAGAACTGGGCGCGCGTTGGCTGCCCAGTGGTCCGGAGCCAAGTGATTCGTTGGCGGCACTCAAAAAAGCAGCAGAAGCGTTGGGCTATCCGGTGACTCTCAAAAGTCGCTACCGTCATCCTGCGGTGCGCGCGCGCGCTTCACTCGATGCGGATGAATTGCCGGCGGCGGTTGAAGCGATGCAGGCCGAGTGCGCCACTCACGACCTCGCCCCAGAGCTTCTGGTGGAGCAGGTGCTACCCAGTCCGCGTCGACTCGAACTACCTGTGTTTTGCATCGATAGCCGTCATGTAGTTGCCTTTTTAGAACGCGAGGTGAGCGTTGTGGATGACGAGGGCAATCCTCTGATTTGGGAGGTTCCGTCGCCGACGATATGGAGCAATCGCCAAGGGGTGGCCTTGCGTCGGGCGCTGCAGGATGTAGCGGCAGCCTTGGCGTCGGAGTTGAGTTGCACCGGCTGGGCACGTGCGAGCTTTATCCTGGACAGAGACTGGAACTACTATCTCGATGACATTTATCTCGGTCTTTGTGAGCGTCATCTGGTTACGGACATGGTGGCGGTGATCGACAGTGTGGAGCTGCAAATCCAAGCTGCCTATGATCAAGCCCCACGCGATAATTCTCTCTATAAGGAGTGGACCGAGATGCTGGGTCACGCGATGGGTGCGCGTTTGACCGTTTCCGCCGATAGACAAGGTCCACCTGCGGGTGCGGAAGCGTCAAATGCGATCGAATCCCTGCGCTGGCCACCTGCGCCGCAGAGTCGTATTCGCATCGAGCCCTCCGTGGCGGTGGGGACGCCCATCGATGCGATGCGCACAATGGCCAAGTACACCACCTATGGACCTGTGCGTCACCGGGCTTTGCTGGCCATGGATCGCATTCTGGCAGGGACTCAGATTCGTCCCAACCGCAGCAACATTCCTGTATTAAGGCGAGTGTTAGGGCATATGTCGTTTCGGGCGGGGCAATATGATACCTCGGCGTGGTCGACGATGGGCAAGCCTCAGGCGAGCTAAGCCTATGCCGCAGTCACCTCCTTTACTGATTCTCAAGACGGGCAATACGCTGCCTGCGATTGCTGCAGACCATGGTGATTTTGAACGCTGGTTTACCCGGGGCTTGGGGCTGCGCTCTGAGGACGTTGTGGTGATTGATTCGCGTCACGATACGCTGCCTCATCATAGCACTGCGCAAGAGCATTTTGGGGCGGTGCTGATTACGGGATCGCCGGCGATGGTAAGCGATGCCGAAGCGTGGAGCGTGCGCACGGGTGAATGGCTGGCCGAAGTTGCCGAGCATAGTGGTTTGCCGATGTTGGGCGTGTGTTACGGGCACCAGCTTTTGGCCGCAGCCTTGGGCGGTGAGGTGGGGAACAATCCCAGGGGACGTGAAATCGGGACCCACCGCGTTCATCTGCATCCCCAAGCTGAGCAGGATCCCTTGTTTCGCATCTATGCAGCGCCGGCGATGCAGCCTTTGCGGGTGCAGATGTCGCATTCTCAGTCGGTGCTGCGCCTGCCACCCGAGGCCATCCCACTGGCTTATAATACTCATGATGCCCATCAGGCTTATCGTTGGCGCGAGCGGGTTTGGGGGGTGCAGTTTCATCCCGAGTTTGATGCGTCGATTGTGCGAGGGTACATTCGCGGTCGATGGGATGCCCTTGCGCGAGAAGGATTAGATGCCGAGCGCTTGTCCCAACATGCCGACGATAGCGAGCATGGCGACCTGCTATTGCAGCGCTTTGCCGCATTGATGAAGGCGCAAGTTTAAATTAGATGAGGCGCTCACCTGGTGTGAACGCCTCGGGTTATGGTTTTATGGGCTTTGTATGGGTGTCAGATTACTGACGATCGTTGCCTTCGGCAGCGCAGCGCCTGAGTTGACGTAGGGTGACCAGTAGAAGAATGCCTAACCACATCATCCACGAGCCCTGCTGCATGCCGCCCACTTCGCAGCCAAGTACAGCATTGGGGTCGATTACTTCATCATCGCTGAATGCCAGGCCTGCGACTTCCAGGTCTAGCTCACCTTCGTCATGCGTTGAGAAGGTGACCAGTTTCAGATCGCTGGGGATGCCTTCACTGCCTGCCTTGCTTGGCTTAAAGGAGGACAGGGGCAGCTTGACCCAGCGCTCGTTGGCTGTGGCCTGAATAGAGGTGCAGGCGCGGTCGGCACCATTTTCGGCTTCCAAACAGAGGATAAGGTCGCGGTTGCTTTTGACGTGGAAGCGCATGGAGCGAAACTCGCTAAGGTTGAGAGGCCGCGCGAAATGACGCGCCATGCCACCGAACTCGGCAATCGTCGCTTGGGTATGACCGCATCCTGCAAACTCGAGGTCATGCACATTGCCATGCATGGGCTTGCAGGAGGCGCGTGAGAACTCCTTGCGCTTGGTTGCCCCGCCCCAAATCGAATCATCGTAGGCTGCCCAACCACCGTCTGAGAGCCACACCCGGTCCACAACGTTGTCATGGTCAACTAGCTCGACGGTTGCATCCAGGAATGGAGGCAAGGCAAGAGAGGTTTTGCCACGCGTGCCAATGTCCGAGAGGTCAAAAGTATGAATGGACTCGGTGACAGCGTCCTCTTCCATGATGGTTACCCTTGCTTGGGCCATGCCATTGCCTTGGCTGCGCAGCAGGTTGAGGTCGATCATGGAACCCAAGGCGCGCCCTGAAGGGAAGTACACATTGGGGGTGCTGTGCGAATCGTCTTGCTCCAAGGGGATGTTGCCATCGGCATAGGCCTCATCGTCGATGGGTTCGGAGATGTCCTCCGCCAATACAGGTCCATGCAGAGACTCAAAGCGTGCAAGCAGTGCCTCGGCAATCTTGACCTCAAGACCAGGCTCGGATGCCCACACCTGTACGTTGATCACCTCTTGGCTGTCCTTTGGTGCAGGATACTCTTCGAGCAGCCAATGGGAGTGCAGCGAGTATTCGCGATTAGTTGCGCCGGTTTCATCGTAGAGCTTGAAGACCACGGCGTGGTCACGCGTGCTATGCTGAGGGTGCGTTACGGTGGCGTGAACCATCTTGGTGCTTGCCAGCTCTTGGATGTAGAGGTTGCTGATCTTTGAGCCACCAGCACGGTCGCAGATCGACTTGCTGTGCTCATACAAATCGCCCTCGGTTTTGATGAGCAGGACGCTGCCGATGGTTTTGCCATCGATGTCGACGTAGTCCGCGCCATAGATATTTTGGGCATTGGTGACGTTGACGAGATCTGTGGGACTCACTTCTTGCTTTTGCAGGGTAATTTGCGGCGACTCTGGCGCTAAGCGGGAGAGCTCAAAGTCGAGAGCGGTGAGTTGCATTCTAGGCATCACCGACATGCGAGAGTGCATGATGGCGCGTGTGGCTAAGGCAGTGGCAAGCCTACCGTTGGACTCGAGACCGCCGTTGCCGCTCGAAGAGCTTTCGTTGCCGTATTCGTCACCGTCGTTGGTGCCATCGCCGTCGGTGTCGGGGTTGTCTGGATCGGAACCGTAGGTGCAGTCCTCATCAAAGTCGCTGAGACCATCATTATCGCCATCTGCAAGACCATCGACGGATTGGATCGTAATCAAAGAAGAATCTTCGGAGTCGAGCCAAATATAGGTGTCGAGGTAGGCTACGTTTCCCTTACCAGCACCGATAAACTTACCCCAGGAGCGGGCGTTGACGTTAGGGTCGGTGGTATCGCTATCGAGGCCGGAGAAAATGCCGTTAGCGCCTGATGTTTCCAGACCTACCTGGCCATTGAGCATGGTAAGGGCATTGTTTTGCACCAGGGTGTCGTTCCAGATCATGTAGAGGCCTTGGCGTGAACCGTCTGCGAGAACTTCAAAGAGACGCATGCCTGGATAACTGGTTTCAATATCGCGACCGACGTAGTGAAACTCGCCCACGTTGACCTGCACTTTGCAGTTGTAGGTGCCGGTGGCGACTGGGTTGCCATTGTGCATGCCGTCCCAGCTCACCACATTGGTTCCTGGTGATGTGGTGCCGATCAACAGTAGGTCGTCGCCATTGGCGGATTCATAGGCACCGTCGCCATCCAAGTCGCACTGCAGATGGTAAGAGCCCTCTACGTCAGTGAAGAACTCGAACTGCCCTGTGCTGGTACCTGGTAAGATTTGTGTGCAGGGGGTGATGGCTTGGTTGAAGACATCTGTGTCAGT
>CAYWAT010000001.1:23000-82876 GCA_964456305.1 uncultured Polyangiales bacterium
CCAGAGACGGTAGGGTTGACACGACCGTAGTTCGCGACCGAAGGAGGGTTAAGATAAATCGCAAACTCGGGTGTAACGGAATTTCCCCATTCGGACACACTGCGGCCACCAAGATCGCCATCAACACCGATACGGTTGGCGTTGACGTCGTAGACGTAACCCGCCAAGCCATCGAGGCGTAGCTCGACGACGGCGTCGGTGCCTGAGGCGCCGCCGGGGACAATGGCGTAGAAACTGCCGTAGGTGGCGCGGTCCGAGGAGAACGCACCCGCGTTGAATTGCCAGTTATACGAGAAGACACGGCCGCCGCTTGTGCTTTGCCCAAGCACAGCGATATCCCAGACATTGCCCACCACTTGCGAGCTGTTGACGACCAGTTTGTACACGCCATTGCCCTGGCTTGGGGCGATGCTTTGGCCAGAAGACAGCGTACCCATAGCGGTGCCATCAGGAGCACTGACGTCAACAGTGCCCACGCCGGTCCATTGGATGGATTCGGCGTTTGCGTCGAGGATATCGACGTAGAGTTCTGTGCCTCCTCGCAGTGCTTGAGTTGTATTGAGTTCGTTCGTACCCTCGGCAAAGACCGATGAGCTCCACACGCAGACTAGGAGAACTAAGCTGCACAAATGCACCAGAGATGCGACGTATGATGTGTTGTTGAAACTGCCCTTTTTCATAATCAGAAAAGAAGAGCATAAGCTGTGCCAATCAAATGCTGTTTCTGTGATCTTTGTGCTGATGTTTTATGATTATGAAATTGCTTGATAAAAATATCTTGTCTCAGATTTATTGATACTTATATCAAAGTGTAGGGTGATGTCGTTGTGCCAAAATGAAACAAGGACAATTCTTATATTCCCTGATCGAAACACAGATGTAATCCAGGTCTAAGACCTAGTTAACCTTTCCAGTTTTCACGGTCTTGTCCCAACGCATTTCGGCGCCGCGCAGCTCTTTGATGTAGGCTCCAAAGGTCACCGCGCATAAAAAGGGACCATATCCTCCGATCAGCAGCATCAATGGTGCAAGACGGCGCAATCTCGGTCGAATCTCGGCTTCTTTCGCGCCCCAAGATACCAGCATGGCAATGGAGATCCACGAATAAAGAAACGCACGAAACAGTGTAAGCGTTGTTGCACCGACATAAGGCGCGATCAATTCCACTAAAGGTGCGTAAAGCGGGGGCCATAGCGCGTAGATGATCACACTAAGAGAGATGATTCCAGGAAAAAGAATCCCCTCTAACCAGGTGCGCCGTGCTGACTCCCAGTCCACCACCATCGAAAGCAGGGTAACGATCAGATAGACCACCCCGGCGATGACCCAAAAACCACGAAAGAATGACCAGGATAAAGGCTCATTGATACACAACAGTATTAATAAACCTAAGGATGTGCCGATTTGAAACAAGGGCATCAAAAAGATGGAAAACCATAAAATCCCCATCGAAAAGGATCCCATAAAAGGATGGGCATCGCGATTGAACCACAGGCGTCGGAATACCGAGGTGATTTGTACATTGCCCCGCGCCCAACGCAGGCGCTGTTTCCATAAGCCCAAAAGGTCGTCGGGTTCCTCCGCGTAAACGATGGCATGGGGTTCAAAGAGAGCCTTGCGACCGTTGAGCTGGGTACGAAAAGTAGTGAAGGTATCTTCGGCGAGGGTGTTGCTAAAAATCTCCCCACCGATGGCCATCATATTTTCGCGACTATGCAGCTGGGCTCCGCCGGATAGGCAAGCCAAAAAGCCCAGCACATTTTGCGCACGTCGTGAAGCTCCGGTGGCGGTGATGTATTCGAAACCGATGTAACGCTGCACATAGTTAGGACGCTGACTGCCTTCTTTAATATAGGCAGTCACGGCGCCCACTTTGGGATCGGCAAAATGGCGAGCCATGCGTCCTAGCGAATCGGGGGTGTAGATCACATCGGCGTCCATGATGAGAACCGACTCGGTCCAGTCGCTGCGCCACAGATACTGCAAACCATAGTTGAGAGTGTGCGCTTTGCCCTCGCCACCAGCCACACGACGAATATGAAAGACCCGGTTGGGAAAACGCTTTGATTTTTCGATAACGATATGTGGCGTTTCATCGCTTGAGGCATCGTCCACCACAAATACGCGCAGGCGATCTTTGGGATAGTGCAGCCGCATCAAGCGCTCGATGGTGGTGCCGATGACCGCCCCTTCATTCCATGCTGGGATGATAATGCTTACACGTGGAAAACGTTGTCCGGCCCGTTCGAGATGCGTCGCGAAGAGGGAGACCATCACCAAGAGGTATTGGTAAAGTCCTGCTAGCACTGGCACTGTGCCCAAGCACACGAGGATGATGCAGACAATGCTAAGGGCAGTGAGCACGCGACGAGGGTAACGTAGTTACTTCATGCCCTCAAAAACTCAGCTCTTATGGATTGTGAGGGGATGACAATGCTTTTTTATCAAGGCGAAGGCGTGTGTAATCGCAGCCTTGTCGAAGATGTTTTGCGCTGATCTTTATATGGTTTAGGGGGTAACGTGGGCGCGGTTACAGTGCTCATCGGCGTGGCCTGATAACCGATCATATGCTCAACATCCTGTGGGCGAATGAAACGCTCTTCGAGGAAGCGCACCACAGCGATTTCGGCGAATTCGCCGACGCTTCGTTTGGGACTTATTCCTTGCAATTCTTCGATCGCGAGGCGTGGCATGTTAATGCCGCTAGCCACGGTGAGGGGCATGGTGCCGGGAATGCGCGGATTGATTTCGAGTAGGCAAGCGTTGCCCTCAGCATCGCGTCGGAACTGAACATTGATCACGAAGCGTAACTTGAGACCTTCTGCCACTTTGGTAGCGGCGCTGATGAGTTCCTGATCTTTGACGGTACAGCTCATCACCGCAACACCGGAATCCACCTTGAGTCGCTTGCGTGGCACAGCGGCAAGGGCTTCTCCTGTGGAACTTAAGAGTACGTCGACTGAGTACTCTTCGCCGGGCAAATACTCTTGCACAATCCATTGGTCGTTGCGTTCGATGAGGTCGAGCTCGTCCGTGCTGCGGATGATGCGAAAGCCACGTGAGCCACTGCCGCTGCGTGGCTTGAGGATAAAGGGAAGCTGCCACTGGCTGGCATCAAAGTAATCATCAAAGAGGGCCGTCTTTGGAAGGAGTGCAAGGCCTTGGCAGCGTTGAGCAAAGTCCCATTTGTCGAGGCAATGACCCAGGCTTTGCTCATCGCCCGCGAGCAATATCATGATGCCATGCTCTTCAAAGCGAATTCGTTCTGCAGCCAGAGGAATCAACTCTGAATCTACCGTGGGCACCAAAATATGAATCCCGCGTGTTTGACATTCATTGAGTACCGTATCGACAAAGTCTTCGGATTTGCCTGCGGGTAAACGCATCCGTTGAGATGGCGGAACTAGGTAAAGACCGGCGGCATGTGCATCCATATCGGCAGCATGAATTTGCACATTGCTCTCACGTAGTGCTTTCATCAGCGAAATCGCGGCAGGTCCTCCTGCCCCGGTGACAAGCACTTTAGTTGCGGATTCACGATGAGTATTCTGCATCACGTCAAAAAAGTGCAAATCGTGCACCAACTTGAATGTGTTTTAATTGATTGCTCCAGGAGCAGGAAAACAGTGCTTATCTCTATCATGCTAATAGCTATACATGTTTTTTCTTTTTCCATTATGGAATGCTCTGTTTCAAAATGAAACGCGACTGTTTCATTTTGGGTAGTCTAAAGTGCGTTGCTTATCTTGTTTTTCTGTTTTGTATGTTCTCTTGCGAGGCTTTCAGAGGAGGAAAATCATTGCCCGTTCCTGAAGCTTGGGCATCTCATAAAATTCATTTTGCCGAACGCGACTGGTATGCACGCCATAGTGATGTGCTTGTCGCTGCTGGGCCAAATCGATGGAGTTCGACCTCAGATTCGCTTAGCGTGAACGACCAAGATCAGCTGACAATGCGCATTATCAATCGCGATTATCGTTGGTATGCCAGTGAGATAAGCACGCCTTGGCCTTTTGAGCATGGCGCTATGCAGGCTTTGCTGGAAGGTCCTTTGGGTGAGTTGGATGCCAATGTTATTTTTGGCTTTTTCTTATATAAAAACGATCATAGCGAACTTGATATCGAGCTTGGGACTTGGGGGAAGTTCAGTGATTACAACGCTCAGTTTGTGGTGGCTCCCCCCATCGAAGCGTCACGCTTACATCGTTTTGCGTTGCCCGAAGAGTGTCATAAAGCGATGACATCCATTTGTTTTGGTTCGCGTTATTTTGTCTTTCGTTGGCAGTGTGAAGGTGGTGCGATCACGACATGGCGGCATGCGACCACCTTTGTCCCCGAGCCCAGGCAGCATCATGTACACCTCAATCTTTGGATGTTTAAAACCCGTCCACCTCAACAACGCAAGTCCGTGGCGATTAAGATTCACGAGGTACGATTTATACCTACAGACTCTTGTACTAATTAGTCAATATATAAGCAAAGAATTGGCATGGAGTTCGCATCGTATATAAGGTGTGAATGAAGTATCATCCCGTGCCCGCATACTCCTGGTCGAGGATTCTTCCGAGCAAGCTCTGTTGGTTGAAACCTGGCTTGTTCGTCATGCTGGTTATCAAGTTATAACGGTTGCTTCCTGTGCTGAGGCCATCAAGGCACTATACAGTCAGCCCTACGATCTGGCTTTGATCGATATTGAACTTCCCGATGGCATTGGGATTGATGTCGCTCTAGCTGCAAAGAAGGCCAATGCACATATCTGCACCATGGTCATGACAGCGCACACGCAGTTTGATTACGCTTTGCAAGCTATGCGCTCACAGGTGGACGAGTTCATGGTCAAGCCACTGAATCGTGAGCAATTGATCGATTCGGTTCATTCCTTGTTGGAACGCGCTTCGATGCGACAGAACCTTCACCGTCGCACGATTCTTGCTGTAGGGGCGCATCCGGACGATGTCGAAATCGGCTGCGGCGGGATTCTTTTGCGCCATGCATCCTTAGGTGATCGTATTGTAATTCTCACGCTTACCAGCGGTGAAAGCGGCGGCGATGTGTCCACTCGGGCTCAAGAAGCACAATGGGTTGCTAAGGAAATGGGCGCTGAACTGCGCATGGAAAATTTTCAAGATACGCGTTTGTCGTCGGGGATTGATACAATTGATGTGATTTCAAAAACTGTGCGTGAGCTTGATCCCAATATTGTGTACACGCATTCAGAGCACGATCTGCATCAAGACCATCGCGCTGCGCATCAAGCCACCTTGGTTGCGTCCCGTTTGGTGACGAATGTGCTTTGTTACCAGAGTCCCTCGAGTACAACGGCCTTTTGCCCGTCGCTCTATGTAGATATCGAAGAGCTAATTCCACGCAAGCTGCGCTTGATTGAAGCCTATGCGTCGCAAACAGCGAAGTGCAGTTATTTACAACCCGATTTGATTCAAGCTACGGCGCGTTACTGGGGGCGTTTTGCTGGGTATCGCCATGTTGAACCTCTAGAAGTTGTGCGGGCAATGGATTATCGCTGGTCGCGCGGGTCATCGATGCAACCCGCTGCATCGGCTTCATTTCAAGGTCGCAAGGTCGATACGTCTTTGCCCTGCACGCGTGCTTTATCGAGATAAGCGCCGAGCGATCCGCAGATCTTTCGGGCAAGAGCTGCGTTATTTTGTTTCGCGGCTTGCTCTAATTGAGCTCCAAGTTCCGATACCTTTGTGACGCCATACAATGTTCCTGAGCCCTTCATGTTGTGACCCACCCGACGCACTTGCTCAAAATCGCCTGCCTGAATGAGTGTTGGGATATTTTTAATATCGCGTTTTCTGCTCTCTAAATAGCCTGGCAATAACTCCGCCACGTCGTCATCATCGACCTGGATCCAAAAGGGCTCGTTGTGAGACGAGTCGCTTTCCTGTTGTGTGTGCGCGGCATCTGAAAAGGAGGGGTGTAATTGCTCGATATCGGTATCACGATCACCGACTGTGATCGTGTCGTATTGACTCCTCGTGTTTTGGGCAGACACGGCTTCGTCGATGAGCTCAACGAGCTGTGCAAGTCGAAAAGGCTTTGCCAGTTGTCGTGAACAACCTGCATCAAAACATCGCTTTTTGATTTCCGAAGTGTCGTGAGCGGTGGTGGCGATAAGGGGGATGTTTTGAATGTTGGGTAGCATGCGAAGTTTGGCGGCCAGGTCCCACCCCTTCATATCGGGAAGTTCAACGTCGAGGAGAATAACATCAAGACGATGCGACTGAGCGATGCTAAGCGCCTGGTTTGCAGTTTCGGCGCTGAGCACTTGGTAGCGCCCTGTGGTTTGCAGCATGCGCTCCATGACCAGTCGGTTTTCTACGAAGTCGTCAACAATCAGCACTGTTGGAAAATTAGCAACCCATGATGCGACGGTTTCGGCGAGGACTTGGCGTTGCACGGGTTTGGTAAGGTAGTCATTCATGCCCACGCTGAAGCATCGGTCGCGATAATCTTTAAGCGCATGCGCGGTTAGAGCGATAATGGGCACGCGGGTGATCCATGCATCTTTTTCCCATTTGCGAATGCGTTCTGTGACTTCAAACCCAGTTGTATCGGGGAGATCAATGTCCATAATAATGGCATCAAATATACCGGATAAAGCGAGCTGCTCTCCTTCCGCACCTGTTTTAGCTAAAGTGACTTTAAATCCTGATTTGCTTAGCACTTGGTTGATATACAGTTGATTGTCTTCGTTGTCCTCAACCACCAGAATAGCTTCTCCATTTCCTGCCGAAACTGGGTGCATGGTTGTGCCTGTGGTCGAAAAGAATTTCTTTGTCTGGATTTCTTTATCCCGACTCATTGCCTGATGAATGGCTTCTTTGAGGGGTGCGAGTCGCACAGGCTTGGGAATGGAAGGGATGCTTTGGATATCGTGAATAGGGCTCTTAAATGTAGTTAGCGGTGCAATAAAAACCGTTGGTATATTTCGCTCGATGGTTTTTAAAAATGAGAGAATGCGTCGTTGATGCTCGTAAGAGCTGTCGACGATAAGCAGGTCAATCTTTTCATTGTGCAAAATGCTTGAAATTGCAGACTGATCATGTGCCATGGCGACATCCCAGTTCCATGACTGGAGAATGTTTCTGAGTGATTGATTGCTTGCCAGTTTGGTATTCGCCCAAAAAGCTGCTTTTTTATGGCTCCCTTTGAAATCGATGTCATCGGCCTTGCGAGGCATGATCGATGCCTCGATGATAGGGAAAGACAACTTGACAATGAAGGATGAACCTTTGTTTAGCGAGCTCTCGAGTTCCAGAGAACCATGCATAATACTAATAATTGAACGCGTGATGCTTAAGCCTAGTCCTGTGCCTCCATAGGTGCGATTTGTTGCATTGTTGGCTTGGACGAAACGGTCGAAAATAGCATTTTGCCGGTCAGCAGCGATGCCAATGCCAGTATCTTCTATGCATAGTTGACACTGCCATAGTCCGTCTTGAAGATCGGTACTTTGGCTTACTCGCACAATGACATGACCTTGAGATGTAAATTTAACCGCGTTGCCAATGAGGTTAAACAAAACCTGGCGAATGCGCGCTGGGTCGCCGATGACTCGGTCAGGAGGAAAGACGTCCCACATCACACATAGTTCCAATTTTTTGGATTCTGCCTTTCCAGAAAAAGATTCGACGACGTCTTCGATGACTTCAACTAGAGAAAAGGGTGTTGATTCAAGGGCGATTTGTCCTGATTCGATTTTGGAAAGATCGAGAATATCGTTGATCAGTGATAAGAGCGCTTCGGAGCTTGCTTCGACAGATCGTAGGTAGCGCGCTTGCTCATTTGAAAGGTCGGTGAGAGAAAGCAGGTCAGACATACCAAGAATGGCGTTAAGAGGAGTGCGTATTTCATGACTCATCACTGCTAAGAAATTTGATTTCGCGCGATTGGCTTCTTCTGCATCATTTTTCGCCTGCAGGAGCTTTTCATTCATGTCGTGTATTTTTTGTGCGTTCTTTTGTGATTCTGCGATGCTTGAGGTTAATTGGCTTAGTAAGTTCAAGTATTCTGCGAGAGGATTGTGAGCCGCAAAATCATTTTCTTGTAGACCTTTTTCTGTGAGTTCGTTCAGCGATGTAATCCATGGCGAACCAAGATAGAGATATCCTTTGCTGAGTTGCACAAACTGACCGCGTAATAGTAGTCGTTTTTGTCGTTCTTCAAGAAGATAGATTTTGCCTACATGCTGGTAAATGTTGTCGTCTGTAAGCTCGTCCTCTGCATGCACAGATTGAAAATAACAACTGATGGTTGTTCCTTGCTTAATCTGCGGAAGGGCTTTGCGTAAACTGCGACCGGTTTCTTGAATGCGTCCTTGGTTATCAATGTAGATAAAAAATGGAAATATGTTTTTGATGTTCTCGTCTTTAAGTGCGTATTTATCCTGTTTTATGTGCATCTGTCTAAATCGTTCAGTGGATTTCGTCTTTGATCATTCACTGTGCTGTGTCTGCGATGATTCTTCTGATGTCTTTGCGACTTATGTAACCCTTTGATTCAACGCGATGCGGCTGACTCTGCATTTTAGGATGTGTCCTTGATGACGAATTGATGAATTTCGTATTCTTACGGATAACGATCCAGGTCAGCGTATCATGCGCATAGAGGGAAAATCTACGCTTTCTCTCTGGGCCCACTTTCCTCTTCTCATGAGTGTAAGAGGTTTGTTACGCTTTCCATGTGTATTCTGGTGGGCAACATATGCCGCTCGTCTTGGTCGTGGATGACGATGCGTCGATGCGCATGATTTTAACCAAATGGTTAACGCGCGCGGGGCTACAGGTTGAAAGTTGCGCCGATGCGGAAAGCCTGATTTTAAAGCTGCCTAACTGTGAACCACAGGCGATTTGCCTGGACTTAGGCCTACCCGGTATCGATGGTCTTGAGGCGCTGCCGTTGATTCGCAGTTATCACAGCAAGGTCCCGGTGATCGTCTTGACGGCAGAAGAAGGTGTGCAGACGGTGGTGGAAGCGATGCGCAAAGGCGCCTTTGATTACCTGTCAAAACCGCCTCGTCAGGACAGTTTTTTGAGTTCTGTGCAACGCGCTCTGCGTTGGTTTTCTCTTGTGGATCAGTCTTCTGTGTCGCCCTCAGATCCGGTGCATCATGACCCCGTGCATATGATTGGTGTGTGCATGGCAATGCAACGGGTCATTAGTAAGGTTAACAAAATCGCGCCCACCAATATCACCGTGCACATTCAAGGTGAGAGTGGGACGGGCAAAGAGCTGATCGCGCGGGCTATCCATGCGCGCAGCGAACGCGCGAAGCATCCTTTTGTGGCTGTAAACTGCGGTGCGATTCCGGAGACGCTGCAAGACTCGGAATTCTTTGGCCATGAGAAAGGCGCGTTCACCGGCGCTGCACGCAGTAAATCGGGACGTTTCGAGCAGGCCCATGGCGGCACTCTCTTTCTCGATGAAGTGGCTGAGTTGTCTGCCTCTATGCAGGTCAGACTATTGCGGGTGCTGCAAGAGAGACGCTTTGAACGTGTGGGTGGATCCCGTTTGATTGAATCCAATTTTCGACTTCTCACTGCGACGCATCGCGATTTACAAGCGATGGTAGCGCGGGGCGAATTCCGCCAAGATCTCTACTTTCGCATCGCGGTTATGGAGGTTGAGTTGCCGCCCTTGCGCGCGCGCGAAGGTGATATCCCTGTTTTGATTCGAGGGCTCTTAGAGCGTATCGCCCACGAGCGCGGCATTGAAATCCTGACCGTAGAGGATGAGGCGTTGGCCAAGCTCGAAAGCTACGCATGGCCGGGCAACATTCGCGAGCTTTACAATGTGTTGCAACGCGCTTCCGTGCTTGCTGAGGACAATTGCATTCGTGTGTGGGACTTACCGCCTCGCGTGCTCGGTCATACGACCTTGCCCGAGGCAAGTCCGCAGCCGAAGAAGGAACAACAATCTTTGCAGGACCCAGTGTCCTTGTCCGCTGTGATGTCTTCGTCTTATCCGCCGATGAACCTCGAAGAGCTCGAGCGCTGGGCAATTCAGATGGCCCTCAAGAAAACCGGCGGCAATCTCAGTGCTGCAGTCAAGCGGTTGGGCATTGGTCGCACCACGCTCTACCGCAAAATCAAGCAGTACAATTTGAAAACCATGCCTCAAGGTGATGCTACATGACGCGTAAATATTTTGGAACGGATGGCATACGTGGACTTGCCAATCGCGAACCGATGACTGCACATACCGTGCAACGTCTGGGTCGCGCGTTGGCAGCTCGTTTGTCGCACCCAACGCGCAAACCGCGTGTGGTGATCGGTAAAGATACCCGTCTGTCTGGCTACTTGTTTGAGACGGCTTTGGCCTCTGGGGTTGTCGCCCAAGGGGGCGATGTATGGTTGACCGGACCCTTGCCCACGCCGGCGATTGCCTTTTTGACCGCATCGATGCGCGCCGATGCTGGGGTGGTGATCAGCGCGTCGCATAACCCGCATCAAGACAATGGCATCAAGCTCTTTGGTCCCGATGGATTTAAGCTCAACGATGCGCTCGAGTCTGAGATAGAAGCGTTGATCGATTCCATCGAGGCGGAGAACCAAGGCGCTGACGCTGATGATATTGGCAGCGCGACTCGCGTCGATGATGCGGTGGGGCGTTACGTCGTTTTTTGCAAACACACCTTTCCGCGTCACCTCTCTCTCGATGGTATACATTTGGTGGTGGATTGCGCACATGGTGCGGCTTATCGAACGGCGCCTCTGGTATTTGAAGAACTGGGCGCAACCGTCACTGTGTTAAACGCATCGCCGAATGGCAAAAACATCAATCAAGATTCGGGTGCACTGCATCCCGAGGGCTTGTGTGAGGCGGTGCGACAAGAAAAGGCTCATCTTGGCATTGCGCTGGATGGTGATGCCGACCGCTTGATTCTGGTCGACGAGCAGGGCGAGCTTCTGGATGGTGATACCGTACTCGCTATTTGTGCACGTGACTTACTAAAGCAAAACCGTTTACCGCGTCGCACCGCAGTAGCTACCGTGATGTCTAACCTGGGGCTGGAGCACGCATTGCGCAGTGCCGGCGGTAAGCTGATTCGCACCCAGGTTGGGGACCGTTATGTGGTGGAGGCCATGCGTGAGGGCGGTTTTCATTTGGGCGGTGAGTCTTCGGGGCATCTTATTTTTCTCGATCGCTCGAGCACAGGCGATGGGATTATTGCTGCCCTTGCGGTGCTTGAGGTGATGATTCGCAGCGAGAAAAGTTTGGGTGAATTACGCAAATGTATTTCTCAGTTTCCTCAGGTGCTACTCAACGTACCGGTCGCAAACAAACCTGCTCTCGATACCCTCGCTGAGGTACAAAAGTCCATTCAAGACGCGCAGCAACAACTGCGTGACGAAGGGCGCGTATTGGTACGCTATAGCGGCACGGAGATGAAGGCGCGCGTGATGGTGGAGGGCGTACAAGAGGAACTGCTTCGCCAACATGCCGACAACATCGCCGAGTCACTGCGTCTTGCCTGCTCATGATCACCATGCTTCGGGTGGAGCGTACGTTGGATGATGTTGATCAAGGTTCAACGTAAAGCCTTATGGGTGAGCACAGCAGCAATGTTATGTGCATGGTCCAGCTTGGGAGCGGCAGAGTCTGTGGCATCGCTCGAAGGTGTGCGCGAACGTTTGGCTCATGGTGAAAAAAAATCCGCCTATCGCATGCTCAAGCGTCTCGTTGCAGAGGGGAATCGCGAGCCCGACGCCTTTCTATTTTTAGGGGTGCTGACCCGCGAGCAAGGCAGTGAGCATTACGACGCGGCTATCGCTTGGTTTGAACGCGGTCTTGGCTATGACCCGCATTATCCTGCCCTCTTGCTTGAGCTTGCGGTAACCTATTCCTGGGCTGACCAATACGCGAAGTCGATTGCAACCTACGATCGATTGCTAGGTTTGCAGCCAGACCACCGCGATGCGCAGTTGGGCAAAGCACGGGTGTCCGTGTGGGCCGGTAAGCATGAGGATGCTTTAGCGATTTATCAGCAGGTCGTGCAGCAGGAACCCAAGCATATCGAGGCTCTACGCGGGATTGCCTTGATTCATCGCATACGCATGCGTTTCGATGAATCGCGTCGCTACTACCATACGGTGCTGGCGCAAGCGCCTGAGGATGAGGAATCCAAAGAAGGTTTGCGGGAGATTGCGCAGGCTACGCGTTGGCAGCTAGAAGCCGGTGCTATTTTAGCGGGCAGTCCGTCTCAGTCGCTGCAGTTTGGTGGTCTTGCTAGCGTCGCCTATAAACTGAACCCCGAGGTGACGCTGCGTGCGCGTTACGTTGCCACAGCACAGCAGGTGTTGCTCGGTCGTGCCGATGAGCTGGGCGATGTAAGTGTGCAGCGCGAGATTCAAAATCTGCAGCATAACGCCGAAATCAATGCCAGTTTCAAGATCATCGAGTCCTTAACTCTATCGCCGCAATATGGCGTACGCGTCGTTGAGGAGAACGTCACGCATTTGGTTGGGCTGCGCCTTGATTGGAAGTTTCATCCTCAGTTGGTTTTATTAGGCGGCATGCGACCGGGTTTTTCACACGACGCTGTCATCGAAGCTCTGCTCGATACGGGCATCCAGTATATTCCCCTCGAGCATCTTTGGCTCATGGTGCAGGGTTTTGTCTTTGTGAATACAGAGTCGCAGCGTAACTGGTCAACATTATTCACCACCTGGATTGATTTTTTGAATCCTGTGGCTTTTAAAGTTGGCGCTGGAGTAGGGCAGATACAGTCGGATATTAGCGTGCAATTCTTGGCTGCGATCAATGTATTGATCACACGCGATTTTGAAGTCGCAATTAACTATGAAATGCAGCAAATTTTTATCGAGCGTCACATGGGGCAGCTGTCCTTGATATTGAGGATCTAAATAACAAATGCTGGCGAGTCGACTTAAGCTTGGGCGTATCGGTTTTGCATTCAGCATCATGTCAGTGCTGCTTTTGTTAACAAATGCCAACGCCTTATCTCAAGACGAAAATCATCAAGTGCATCGATCGGCATCAGAGACAGAGTCTTTTCGCTTGATGCCCATAGAGCGGCCACTGGTGCTCAAGGGAAGTGAGAGTAGTGCAGAATTTTCTATCAACATATCCGATGGTGTCGTTGTTGAACGCGATATAATTCTTTCCTTGCGAGGTAATGTTTCAGAGTTGATTGATGCAAATAAGTCGACATTAACAGTGGAGGTCGATCGTCGACCTTTGCGTACTGTTTGGCTATCACGAATTCTGGTTAAGTCATCGGATGACAAAGACAGTGGGCGATCCTTTGCGCTTGTCATCTCCCTGCGTGATCTCAGTGCTGGATTGCATAACCTGCGTGTGCGCAGTCACTTGCTGATCGATGATGACCCTTGCTTAGACAAGTACGCGGATGAGGCATGGATTAAGCTTTCACCGAAGAGCAAGGTATCGGGATATCGCCAGGTCATGCATCGCAAAGACTCAGGTGACCTTAGCCAACTGCAGTCCATATGGTCTCGTGATAACTTGTCCATTGCTCTGAGTCCCCCTGCAGCGTTAACCCCCAAGAACGCTCTCGCGGCAATCGAATCCGATCATATGATTCGCGGCATGGGCTTTACGCCTCGCTATGAGGCCTCGCCTACGATGGATACGGATGCCAATGACTATGCGGGTGTGTTGCGTTTACGCGTATTAAAGCAAGCCGACGATGTTGCCGAGTCTCTGGTTGGCGCTTTGCAAAATGCCCCCAAAGATGCGCATGCGCTTGTTCATTTGGTCGGTTCCGAGCTCACGCTGCTGGCTCGTTCCGATGCCCACTTGCAGGATGCGGTGCGCATGGTGGCGCTGCCGCAGGTACGGGCGATGTGCCTGGCGTCGCATCCTTGTCTTTTGGGACCGCGCATGCGTAGGCGTCTGGGATCGGCGCAAGAACAAAGCTTAGGTCGGCGTCATAATACGGGTGCTGATGACCCAACCCAGGTTTTGACCCTGGCTGATGTGGGCTTTCCGCGCGGTTGGGTGGCCAAAGGGGCGGGCAAGCACACCTTGCGTTTTGTATGGCAGCGACCTTTTTATTGGACTGTCGATCAGTACCCCAATCTACAACTCTTTGTGCGCTGGTCGCAGGGTGCGCCTTGGCATGAAAAGGGCACTGTTTTGTCTGTTCAAATCAATGGCGTGCCCATTTCCTCGTGGCACTTCGCGCAGCAGAATAAAAAAGACGGCGTATTTGATTTGCGCCTGCCTGAGGAGCTTTGGCAGGATGAGGCTTGGGTGTTTGAAATCGTCGCACAGCTACGCGCTAATGACGACGTTCCCTGTACCGTGACCCGTGATGAGGAGCTCTGGCTCTCCCTTGCTCCAAGCAGTCATCTTCGCGTTGCTCGCAGTGAACGGCAGGGTGAGGGGTTGGCCGCCTTTTTCCAGCAGGCTAAGAAGCATAAACGCAAGCCAGTCTTAGGCTGGCGCGGACGCTTGGAGTGGCCGACCCTCTTTTTATGGGCATCTGCACTGTATCCCTTTGCGGTGGAAATTCCGGCGTTGCCATGGCGTTGGGAAGAAGGCAAAAAAAATCAGCGTGCCATGCGCATCATCGCCTTTGGTCATCATCATGATACGCGGGGGAGTTTGCGTCGTCGTCGTGCCGGCAACCCGGCTGCACAATTTTGGGTTGATGTGGCTGGCCGCTTTGGGATGCCCTTAGTGCGCGTCGATGAAAGCGTTCGACTTGTCCATCATCAAGGCAGTAAGCAGAAGGGCGCATGGTTAGAGATCAATTTTCCACATCCGCAGATCAGTTCGGATGACGATAATGCATGGGCTGGTTTTCCGCCGGACTACACACAGCTCGTCGGTCGCGAAGTGCTGTGGATAGAGGGTCAGTGGCATAATCTCGAGGACCCCTCGTCGCAGGCCAAAACAAAGACGGTGCATTATTCTAAAAACTCGCCTTTGGCTGCCCTTAGACAGAAGGCCCATCTTCCCAGTGACGAAGAAAACTTGCTCACGCGCATTAATCTCATTTGGGCATCATGTTCGGTGATTTTGCTTGTCGGCATTGCTATCTATTGGTGGCGTCGACCTCGGAACAAAGACGATGTTCATGTGTCTTCTGTGGAAGAGCATTCAGGATGAATCTGCAATGCCAGGCATGAATATCGCAAGCCTATTAAGGCGACTTCGTCTGCTTCAGTCTAAGAAAAGACGGCTAAGAATGATTGCATTAATTATTATCTCTATTGACTTGCTAGCCGCTATTGCGCTTTGGATTCTTCGCACTCAGTCAAGGTATATGTTTTAGATGAGCGAATGGCGTCCATGTCGACTCGTCCCTGTACCCTCGCCTGTGTTCGATGATGACATCCCCACAGCGCTTGAGGTTCAAGAGGTCGCCCGCCAATTGCTTGTCTTCTTACACGACCAAGGGCCCTTGTTGCCTGCCAATCCTAATCTGTTGATCGCTCTTTGGGATCGCTCTTTAAACACGCCCTCTGAAAAGGCGCTGCGTGAAGCCATCGCCCTGTTGATTCGTGAAAAATATGCCCATAAGTGCATCGTTGGGCATGACTCCCATCTTTTGTTGGCGGGGGATGTCGATATATCTCAAATGCCTTCTGTCGTAGCGGCTCCGGCGCCTCCTCCTGCACGTCGGCGTCAACCTAGCCTCAGTCAGACAAATTACGAAGAACAAGACATTCAAGAAAAACCGCCTGAGGATGAATCATTAGAACGAAAATTTGAGTTAGAGGTTTCCATTGATGTCGAGAAAGAACGCATTCTTTTGTATCGATCCTTGATCGCCTTGGGCATTATCGCAGGGTTGGTACTGTTGCGTGAAGTGGCACTTTTTTTCTTTGGTCTATAAGAGGTTTTAGTCATGAAAATGTCAAAAAAATACATGGAAGAAACAGCCGTTTTTATATCCAGCCGAGGTTATGAACTTAAGAAAGAAAACGACGAAATGAACTCTGTTCAAGATGATGGTCAAGGCGAAGAAATCGACGGTCGAGTGCGCTTTGTTCTTAGTTCAGAATCGCAAAAAGAATTTATTCTTGAATGTGTTTCTTATGCCAGTGGAGTAGAAAACTATTTTCTTGAGATCAAAAAATACTTTCAGCTGCGATGCTTTAGTTTCCCCTTAGACTCGTGGAAGTATTTCCCCGATCGCGTTGAGTTTAAGTTTTATGCGATTGACGAACCTCCCTTAGGATTGAGCTTTATCCTCGACCTGCCCGAGTTAACAGCGGTCTGAATTTTAGTTGCTCTCGATATGAGGGCTCGTAACGACGGCGCTTTACTGGCATATAGATGGCCAAGCGATTTCATCGCTCTGTTTCATCTAGAAAGAAAGAGTCTCAAAATGAACGCATCTTTAACCCGCATTGCAATAATCTTCGCCTGCTTCAGCTTAGCCCTGGGTTGTGGCGATGACGACTCATCATCAAACCCTAACGATCCCGGTCAGTGTGAGACAAGTTTGAGCCCGACAGGCAGCTCAGTGCGAACACAGGTGGTGATTAGCTCGGTTGACTTCCAAAATGACATCGTTGTGCTGACCAACCTCAGCGATACATCTGTGCCTTTAAATGGATGGCAATTCTGTCATCGCATCCGTTCATACGGAAGCATTCCTACACATAATCTCGCGGCTGGTGCATCCATCACACTGCATCTAACCGATGATGGTACGGCAACCGATACCGATCTTTTCCTCAATGATCCTAGTCTTGATTTGGACTCTGCTGATGAACTTGCACTCTACAGCACCGCTAATGATTTTGACGATGATGTGAATATGGAGAGCTTTGTTGCCTGGGGTACCGATCCTTCCTTAGCTCCGGACGACTCGCGTGTGGGCGTTGCCGTGGATGCGCAGCTTTGGACTGCAGGCAGCTTCGTGAATACCTCAGCGGTGACGGCGGCGGGTGTCGTTGCACGCGGTGATACCACCTCTGCAGCGGGATACATCGCACAGCCGGCGAACTGTTTTTAGGCGCTGCCTCAAGGTCCGAAGCTGTTGCCGCATAGCCCCTATCTTAGCTTAGCTTCAATGGCGACAAGGGTGTGCTGATCCTAGGAAGATGTGCACACCCTAAGCTGTGTGGACATATAGAATACACATCGCATCGATTAAATACGTATTCTTTACTGGCTTTTCTACATCATGTGATCTAGGGTGGCGCCAACTTTTGCAGGTGTTGTTAACATCTGCGGAGTTTGAGCCGTCCTTTCATCCTCAACTCATGGTGTTGCCTATGGAGAGAGATGCGTTCGCGCAAAAGCCTCACGATGTTCAACAGAAAGAGGCTATGCAAGGCCGCTTAGGTTTTGCACAAGGAGTCGAAGAAGACCTCGAAAATTCTTCGAGCATAGCTGTTATCGGCATTGGTTGTCGTTATCCCGGTGCCAGTAATCCCAAGCAACTTTGGGAAAACATTCTTGCTCGGCGTCAGCAGTTTCGACAAATGCCTGATTGTCGTCTGCCTCTATCTGAGTATCACCATCCTGACCCTAAACATCCTGAGAAAATCTATAGCACGCGCGCTGCCGTGATGGATGGTTTTCACTTTGATTGGGCGACACGACGCATCCCTAAATCAACCTATGAGCACGCCGATATCGCTCACTGGCTTGCTCTCGATGTCGCCTTAGATACGCTCGACGATAGCGGTATACAGCAAGCGCTTCTTCCACGCGATAAAACAGCGGTGTTTCTGGGAAATACCCTGACAGGCGAGCAGTTTCGTTCCATTTCAATGCGCCAGCGATGGCCCTTTGTCGAGAAGGCTGTGCGCACTGGATTTCGGAGCCAAGGATTAACGGGCTCTTCCTTCGATGCTGCCATTGAAGCGACTGCCGAAGCCTTTTTATCGGTTTTCCCCGAAACAGACGAAGATACCTTAGCAGGTCTGCTTTCTAACACCATTGCCGGGCGTATTTGCAACTACCTCGATCTCCAAGGTGGAGGCTATGTGGTGGATGGTGCTTGCGCCTCGTCGCTGCTTGCCGTGATTAATGCCTGCGAGCGACTTTCGTTGGGTGAAGTGGACATCGCGTTTGCGGGCGGTGTGGATATCAGTCTCGATACCTTTGAGTTGATCGGCTTTGCCAAAGCTGGCGCCTTAACGCCTGATATCATGCGTGTTTACGATGAGCGCGCCAATGGCTTCATCCCCGGTGAAGGCTGTGGTTTTGTGTTGCTCAAGCGCTTTCAAGATGCCTTGCGTGATAACGATTACGTATACGCATTGCTGCGGGGTTGGGGCGTTTCCTCTGATGGCAAGGGCGGTATTACCGCGCCTGCGAGTTATGGTCAGTCTCTAGCCCTTGAGCGTGCGTATATCAAAGCGGGTTATTCGCCGCAGTCGCTCAACTTTATCGAAGGTCATGGTACCGGGACACGTGTGGGCGACAAAGCGGAGCTCAAAGGCATTCAACTTGTTCTCGATCGTTTTAATGGAAAGCAAAATCTAGATTCTAATCAAGAACAAGAACGCCATGTTGGGGTAACCTCCTTCAAGTCTTTGGTCGGACACACCAAGGCAGCGGCGGGCATCGGTGGCCTTATTAAAGCGATTTCTGCGGTCAATCGACGTGTGGTTCCACCCACTGCAGGCTGTGCTTCTCCCAGTCCCGTTTTTAGTAACGAAACTCCTTCTCTTTATCCTGTATTAGAAGGGGTTGTTCATCCTCCTGAAGCGACGCTTCGTGCAGGGGTTTCTGCCATGGGTTTTGGCGGTATCAATGCTCATATTACCCTGCAGTCTGCTCGTTCGCCGGCAGCGCGTTTGTGTCCTGATATCGACGAGCAATGTCTTCTTGCCTCGGCGCAAGACAGTGAAGTCTTTGTGCTGGGTGCTGCAACATGGCCTCTGCTTATCGATGCATTGGGTGCTCTTCGCAGTCGTGTGGAAGGCTTGAGCTTGGCTGAGCTGATTGATCTCAGTGCGCATCTTGTTCGCACCTATGAGCCTTCTGTGTGTACTGTGGCTCTCGTAAGTGATAGTCCAGCAGCTCTGGTTGATGCCATCGATGCGCTCTGTCAGCAGTTACTGGATGCGCCGCCTTGTTGTGAGCAGCATCGTCCCTTTGCCTTTTGGCATTCTCACGATCGCAAGCAGTGGGCTTGTGAGCGACCTGATGTGCACTCTGCTGCGCGTATTGCCTTTGTGTTTCCAGGCCAAGGAAGCCAAGCGCTTAACTGCGCTCGCATTTTGGTGAAGCGTTATGTCTGGGCAAAAAGACTTGTTGAGCAAGCGGATGCTTGGATCGCTGAAGTGGGCGGTTCTCCTATTGCTTCTTGCCTTTATCCACCAGCTCTGGGTGAGTTAGGCGATTCACAATCGCAGGAGCATGCGGCGCGTTTACAGGGTCCTGCCTATGCGCAAAACGCCATCGTGCTGAGCGCGCTTTTATGGACGCGTTATCTGCGTTCTGAGTTGGGCGTGGAGCCTGTTATCACTGCTGGACATAGCTTAGGCGAGCTGGTGGCTTTGTATGTTGCGGGGGCCTTGGATGAAAAAGCACTGGTTCAGCTCACTGCGATTCGCAGTCAGTACATGGCCGCCTGTGGTGAGGGGGCGATGGCTGGTTTTGGTTGTGATGCTGAGACCGCAGAGTCTCTGCTTGCCTATAGCGATGCCTATGCTGTGGTAGCCAATCGCAATAGTCCCCGGCAAACTGTGCTTTCCGGACAGTTCGCGGCTATCGATCAATTGCTCGAAGTTGCCAAAGAGAAGGGCATCGCGGCGCGTAGGCTTGCAGTTACAGGCGGCTTTCATTCGCATTTGGTGGAGTCCGCTGGCAAAGCCTTAGCAGCAGATGCGCGCGTCGCGGCAGAAGCAAAACTCTCGTTGCCTCTGGCCAGCAGTATCGCGACAGTAGGCAAACTGAAGGGCGATATCGATGTGCGGGCGCATGTGGGCAAGCAGGTCGCGGCTCCCGTCGATTTTATTGCCGCCACTGAAGTGCTTGCCGAAGACAGCGATGTGATCCTCGAATTGGGGCCCGGCCAGGTCTTGTCGCGACTCATCGGCGATACTCTTGCCGGTCGTGAACAGTCTCCCTTGTGCATGCCTATCGAACCCACCGCGGGCCAAGGGTGGGCGCATGCTCAGCTTCTCGCAGCCCTTTCTATATGCGGTCATGCCTCTGCGTTGGATAAAAGCTTTGGCGCGCGTTTGCATCGACCTTTTGTCGATGTGGCTGAACGACGTTTCATTGAAAGTCCTTGTGAACGTCCCATGACGGTGACCCAGGCTCACTTGCAGGCGAACGATGCAACGGCTGGCTCTGCGCAGACTTCCATAAGCGGTATCTTTGACGACGCCTGGGCCGAGTTGGATCCTCAGACGCGTCAGGCTTATCAAGACGAGCGCGCCACTCTCATCGATCAACTGCAAGGCGTTTTAGCACGCGATGTACAGCAGTTTATCGGGCAATATCGACGAGATACGCAGGGTGGCATGAGCGCAGCTAAGACATCGCCCCTTTCCTTGGCCTCGTCTTCGTCTACAGAGGAGCAGATAGACTCGGTATCGGTGGCGGTGCAATCCGCGGATCTCGCGGCCATGCTCTTGCAGCTCGTCGCTGAAAAGACCGGCTTCCCGCTGGAGTCCCTGTCGATGCAGCAGCGATTGCTAGATGACTTGCGCCTCGATTCGATCAAAGCCGCTGAGTTTATCGTTGAAGCAGCGACTCAGGCATCCGTGGATACCACCGCTCTCAATCCCATGAATTTTGCCAACGCATCCTTGGACGAAATTCGCGGTGCCCTGCTGGATCTTGCGCCTGAGCATGCGGCCACCGATGCTGCCACTCAAGAGACGACAGAGTCATCGATGACCTTTCCGGCAACGCCGTGGACGCGCAACTTTGATCCCATCTGGGAGCCTGAACCTTTAGAGGCTGATTCCAGTCTCTCCCAGTGGGCTGATACCTCGGTGCTTTTATGTGCCGATGCCTCGTCGACGATGGCTGATGCCCTTGCTGAGGCCCTGGGCGCAGAGGGAGTGCCCGTCCGTAGATATCGCTGGGGAGATTCGCCAGAGCCTCTTAGCGCAGAGCGTTTCAGTGATGTGATCGCCTTCGTGCCCGCTGATCGCGAGGCGGAGGGTGAAGTCATGAAGGCGATCGAAGCCTGGGTTGTTCTGTTATGTGAGCTTGCCCAGCTTGCGGGTTCCAAACAGACAACGCCGCTGCGATTGCTCTGGGTTCAGCAAAGCTCGGCCTGGGCGCCGGAGGGGCGTGTGTGGTCTGCCGATGCCTTTATCTGCAGCCTGGCCTTGGAGCGTCCGCATCTATGTGCGCGATCGCTGTTAGTACATACCCGTCTGTCTTCTGCTGACTTGCTACGTTGTCTGAGTGCAGAGCGCGCGGCGATGTCTTTGCCCCATGCCTCTGTGATGGAGCGAGTGTGGTTTGCCCCCGATGAAATGCGTCACGTGTTGCGTTTGTCTTTGAGTCAGCCTGCCTCTTACAAGCCGCGTCGCAATTCTCTCAAGGCGGGTGATGTCGCTCTGGTCACGGGTGGGGCCAAAGGGATCACCGCCGAATGCGCGTTGGGCTTGGGCCAAGCTCTGGGTCTCAAGATGGTGCTCGTGGGTTCATCTCCCGAAGAGAGCGTGACCCAGCAACTTAAACGCTTTGAAGATGCTAATGTCGATGCTCTGTATCTGCAGTGCGATCTCGCAGATCCCGACGCTGTCAAAGAGCTGGTGGCATCGGTGCGAGAACGCGTGGGTCACATTGATGCCCTCATTCACGGTGCGGGTCTTAACCGTCCTGGTGTTCTGATGGCGCCTAAAGCTCAGGCGGCTTTAGCTGAGATGGCGCCTAAACTTATGGGTGGGAGCACGCTACTTGCTGCTCTGGATGACGATCCGCCCCAACTGGTGGCGATGTTTAGTTCGGTCATCGGGGTGATCGGCATGATGGGCAATGCCTGGTATGCTTTTGCGAACGAGTGCTTGGACCTGCAGCTGGGTCAGTTTTTAGCGCGTCATCCCGAGGTCGAGGGGGTTAGCCTAGGCTATTCCGTTTGGGAAGATGTGGGCATGGGCGTCAATCTGGGGTCACTGGAGACGCTGAAAAAGCTGGGTATTGACACCGTGCCCGTTAAGGAAGGGGTGCAGCGTTTCCTGCGCTTGCTCAGCCATGACTCCCAGCATCGGCAAGTTGTGATTGGGGGGCGTATGGGAGCGGTTGAGACCGGAAAACCCGTCGCGCTGCCTCCGCCTCAACGCAAGCATCAGTTTCTTGAGCGTGTATTGTATGTGCATCCGCAGCTCGAAGCCTTGGTCGAAAGCACCCTCGATTTCGAGCGCGATGCCTTTCTGCACGACCATGTTTTTCAGGGAAACTGCTTGATGCCAGCCGTGGTTGTGATGGAGGCGATGGCCCAAACGGTGGCTTACCTTTTGGGGCGCGATTCGATCACCCCTCTCGAAGTACAAGACCTGGTGTTTATGCAGCCCGTGACTGTGCCTGAAAACGGGCGTCGGACCATTCGCATTCATGCCATGGTTAAGGAGGTTGAACCGGGGGACCTTCATAAAGAACGCTCGACGAAGGTGGCACTGAACCTGCGCTCAGAAGTGGATCGCTTTGCCCGTGATTGGGTAAGCGCAACTTTTTCACTTAACGAAAGCAGCACGCCTCTGTTGTCTGACAGCTTTAGCAGCAACGTGTCGTCTCTGGAAAAGAAGGCTTGGAGTCCTCTCAATCGAGGGCTTTACGGCAGTCTGCTTTTTCATGGCAAGTCTTTTGAGCGCATCGAAAAGGTTTACGAATTAAGCGAACGCAATTGCCTGTGTCGCATTGCTCAGCGTGCTGATCAGCCCTTTGTGTTGGGCGATCTCTATGCTCGTGATGCCATTCTGCAAAGTATGCTTTTTGTAACCACGCCTCAGCTTGCCTTGCCCAAAAAGATCAGTGCCTGGCGTATCCATCGTAAGGTCCCTGTGCATCAGAATTCAACTCTCGCGCGGTCTTTAAAAAGCCATGCAAGCGCCAAAGAGATCGGCATCGAATCCTGTGTGAAAGACGAGCATGGAGCGCTACTGGAAGAGCTGCAGTGGACAGCCGAATCAGCTTCTTCTGTGGTTATTGATAAGATGCTGCCAACGCCAGATCAGCTTGAAAGTGGTTGGAGTTATTACGGTCGTGAAATTCATCAGTCCATCGAATCTGTATGCCGAGAAAACAACTTTGAATTGCCAGAGTTTTTTGCTCGTTTAGCGCCTGGCATTTCACGTCAGTCCAAGCGTGAAAGACGAGATTCACATCGTGCCTATCTTGAGCGCATTGTGGGATCAATGGTTGAACTCAAGTGGACGCGGCAAGGTAGACCTACCATTGCTCATCACAGCAATTATAAGTCCATCTCCCTGACGCACGATGAAGACCTTTGTGTGTACATGCTGGATGCGGAGGCAGAGCATATGGGCTGTGATATTGTGGCTCTGCAAGGCAGAACCGAGAGCGACTGGCAGGCCCTTTTGCCCTATGAATCGCATGCCTCTTTGCGCCGCCTTCTCGATGATGGCGCGGGCGCTGATAACGCCGGATCGGTCGTGTGGTCATTGCTCGAAACATTAACCAAATGTGCTTATGATTCTGCATCGCTTGTTAAAGGCATGAGTCTGGTGAAGCGAGGTTTGAACTGGTGGATTCACGACATTAATGTCGACAAAATTAATCGACGGTTTTGCTCTGTGAATATTTCGATCAATCGTCGATCCTATGTGCTTTCTTGGTCTGTTCCCCCTCGTGATATGCCAAGACAATCATTGATACGTGCACGGTCGTCACGAGCGGAAAACAAGACCGAAGACATGTCTGCAAGTCCATTTCGGCTTGTCGCCAAAAAGTGAGGTTTTATGGAATCAACAAATCCCGATCAGCGTGTCCCGGTACGGCGTTACTCAGAACCCTTTCGTTCGCGTCGCATCCAGTCTCCTGCCTTTGCGAAGGGGCTGGCTGTTTCTTTTGAGTACCAGAACAAACCCATTAAAGGCGTTGGGCAGGACTTGTCGGCTGGTGGTGTGCGGGCAACCTTTCCCACCCATGAACTAAGCAAGGGGGAGACGTTGCGTGTGGGCGAGTCACTCGATGGTGTGCGGGTGAGTTTCTTCGATCGCGCTGTATTTGAAGGCGATGCCTGTGTGCGTCACGTCAATCACGATCAGCAGGAGTGTTCCATCGGACTGGAGTTGAATGGGATGAACGTCGCGATTCACTCTATTCAAAGCGACTCGGTGCGTTTGGATCTGCGTTATCGACTCGATCTTTTGCTGCGCGATATGGCAGAACTAACAGCGCAGGTGGAGAGCGATTTTGAGCAATGGCTCCTTGATAGCAAAGCTGCGCTGAGCAAACTCCGTGACTTTCTCGATCAGGAAGAAAAATCATGGGCGCATCTGGATTGGATCACGCGCCATCAGAATGTGAAGATCATTCTTGACGAAGCCGGCAAGAAACTCGTGCCCCTGTTTAACGATTTTCGTGACGCGCTTAATTTCCGCGTCGCCAAATTTTCTGAGGCAGAGCACAAAAAATGGCGCCCCATCTTTAGGCAGCATCTTGGCGAATTATTTATGGCCTGTCCTTTTACGCATCGGGCATTTCATAAACCCATGGGCTACGCGGGTGATTACGAGCTGATGAGCATGCTTTACCGTGCTGAGCCGGAGGGCGATTCCCTCTTTGCTAAGGTACTGAATATGCACTCCAAGGACGAGCCGGCGGGACGTGCCACCATTAATCGTCTTGAGTACTTGGGTGGTATTTTAAGCGAGCTTGCCACCTCAACTGAGGCGCATCCCTTAGAAGTTGCAAGCATCGGTTGTGGAGCTGCACGCGAGCTCGTGCATTTATTGACGCGTAAGCCTGAATTGGGTCCCAAACTGAAAATCGCTCTGGTGGATCAAGATTCTCGCGCCCTCGATTTGTGTGAGCGCACCCTAACGCCACTGAGTCGCAAAACAGGCGCCCGTTTTAGTTTTATCGGCGATCCTATCCAAAGCTTGATTCAGGAGAAGAATCTTGGCGATTGCTTAGGAAAAAGGGATCTAATTTATTCCGCAGGCCTGTATGATTACCTAGAGGACGATGTTTTCGTGGCGCTCACTCGAGTGCTCTACGATGCACTAAAGCCTGGAGCGAAGCTTGTGATCGGAAATATGGCCAACCATAACCCCACCAAAGAATGGATGGCGTATGCCATGGACTGGTATCTGATTCATCGTTCTCCCGATGAGCTCATGGAACTGGGAACGCGCGTTACAAGCGATAGCAGCAAGGTGTTCGTAGATTCAGAGCCAGAGGGGGTGAACTTGTTTGTGCACCTGCGTCGATGAACACCAAGGATCAGGATACCGCCGAGCAGTCGCTATACCAAAGCTACACCTCAACCTGGGGTATTAGCGCTGCTCGCATTTCCTGCATCCTGACGGGCACGCTCATCCTTATGGGATGGGTGTTGGAGTGGTCTGCGCACCCCGATAAGATATGGGATTTTCTGGTGGTGCGCATCGCCGCAGCCTCGACCGATTTTGCCTTGTTGGGGCTGACTTTTTTGCCGGGTGCCAAGCGTTATTCAAAAGCGCTCTTTCTCGCGCCGATTTTTGTCGTGGTGATTGCGGTGCAGGTGATGATTCATCGTTTGGGGGGCTATGTTTCGCCCTATTACGCTGGGTTGAATCTTTGCATTCTGGGCTTTGCCATCACCGTTACGCTGCCGCTGAAAGAGACCATCATTGTTTGCTGTTCGGTGGTGCTTTGTTGGCTGCTTGGCGGGTTGTTTAACCTCGATGAGTTTTCCTTTGGCGCCTTTTTTAATAACGTATTCTTTTTGAGTGGCACTGCCGCAATCGCCATTGGCTCGACTTTGATTCGCAATCGGGTCGCGGAAAAAGAATTCCAGTCTTATTACGAAAACCGGAAATTAACCGAGCTCGACAAGCATAAAGACCACTTCTTCGCCAATGCCTCTCACGAGTTACGAACACCGCTGGTATCGTTATCGTCAACGGTACAGATGATGCTTGAAGGCGGTGTGGCTGATCCCACCCAGCATAAGTTACTCGTATCTAGCCAAGAGGCGCTCGAGGATATGCTGGAAAACGTCAATGATATTTTGCTCAAAACGCGGGCAAGAAAAGGTACCCTCGATGCGCGTTGGGCGCAGATTCAAGTAGCTTCTTTTATCGATCGCTCCCTGTCGGTCTTTCGACCTTTGGTTAAAAAGCGAAACATCGAGCTCGTCTTTCACAGTGGGGTAGAAGACGAGCTAAGTGCTTATGTAGACCGGCGTCATCTCAAAAAGATCGTCAATAATCTTTTGGGTAATGCCATCAAGTTTACTGAGCGCGGCAAGATTGAAGTGACCTTGTCTGCGGATGCCAAAGTTTGGCGCCTTAGCGTGAAGGATACCGGCAAAGGCATTCCGGAAAGAGACCTGCCGATGATTTTCGATCCTTTTGTGCAGGCCAGCAATAATGAGCAACGCGAAGTACAAGGCACAGGTCTGGGCTTGTCGCTTGTCAAAGACTTGGTCGAACTGCATCAAGGGCGCATCGACGTAAGCAGTGTGTTGGGAGAGGGTAGCTGTTTTACGGTGACGTTGCCTCTAGGTGATGCACACGTCGACTTCGCCAAGCTCGATGCCTCCGATGTGGCTGACGAACAAGACGAGCGGGTGAATCTCAAGCTACGCGCGAAAGAGGACGTCGATTTGAGCCCCTTTGCTAAGCATGAGCTGGGTTTGCCTAATTTGCTCATCGTCGAAGACAATCCCCAGGTTCTACAGGTTCTTGCCTATGCATTGCTGGGCAAATACAACCTCAACTTTGCTTGGGATGGGCAAGAGGGGCTTGAGCGTATGCGTGAGCTCAACCCCGACCTGGTCATCAGCGATATTATGATGCCGCGCAAAAACGGCTATCAGCTTGCCGAGGAGATGAAGCAGGACCCACAACTTCGTAAGATTCCGCTGATTTTATTGACCTCTAAGGTAGAAAAAGACGCGCGCATTTTGGGCTTTAAAAAAGGCGCTGATGAATATCTGTCAAAGCCCTTTAATCATCAAGAAGTGCACACACGCATAGAAGGCCTGTTAGCGCGCAAGAAAATCGAAGCCGAAGCGATTCATGCCGAAAAGCTAGTGTCGATTGGTCAGATGGCGGCGGGAATTGCCCATGAAATTAACAATCCCATTAGCTGCATTAACAGTGCTGCCCCGATGATGACAAAAATTATCGACAAAATGGTGGCTAAAGGACTGGAAAGTAACAAAGAAGTAGATTTGATGCGTGAGTGTCTCGAGGATATCTCTGAGAGTGGGCGTCGTGTTTATGAGCTAACCTCGGCCTTGAAAGGGCATATTCACCCTGGTTCGGACCGTTTCGAGACACAGGATATTCACCCTGACTTAGACCGCACGCTGCGTATTCTTAAGTCGGCTAATAACGTTCCGAATATCGAATTCCAAACAGACTATCAGCTCTCAAGCCATGTTTCTTGTCAGGTGGGTCATCTCAATCAAGTCTGGATGAACCTGATGCAAAATGCGGTTGATGCGATGGAAAACGCACGTGCTAAGCGCGATCAAGAAAGTCATGAAGAACGCAACTCTCGCATTGTTGTTCGTACCTATGAAGATGCCAATTTTGCCTTTGTTTGTATCGAAGATAACGGTCCTGGAATCCCCCTGCACTTACAGGAGAGGATTTTTGATCTGTTTTTCACCACCAAGCGTTTGGGCAAAGGTACAGGTATGGGACTTTACATGTGCAAGCGCATTATTGAGGAGCATGGTGGGTCTTTGTCCCTCGAGAGTGATGCAAGCACGGGTACGCGTTTTATTGCGCAGCTACCCTTGAATGTAGCCGATGACCGGTACCAGAGGAGCGATGTGGTTTTGAATCAGACAACGGTGGATAACCTGAAATCTGTCCAATATCCCCATGTTGTGTCATCCTACGACTAGGTGGAATACGAAGCCATGCCCACACAAAACGACCCCGTTCAATCGCAGTTAAGACCGACGTCGAAGCAAATTCCTACCTGGCGTGAGTATCTCATTCTGCTGGTCGACGATGACTTGCAGGTCTTACGCCAGTTGCGCCGTGTGTTGGAAATCGAGGGGGAGTTTAATGTCATCACAGCGAATAGCGCTGAGGAGGGCCTTGATCTCATCAAAAACCAACCCATTAAGCTCGTGATTTCTGACCAAAAAATGGAGCCAGGTATGGGTGGCGTGGAGTTTCTGGCGAAGGTCAAAGAGATCAATCCGGACATTCTTACCGCTATTTTATCAGCCTATTCAGAACCCGAACTTATTCTTAAGTCGGTTAATGATTCAGGCGCGTTCCAATACATGGTCAAGCCATGGAATGATGACGAGCTCATCATGAAGGTGGACCAGTGCCTGCAGTATTACCAAGCCCAGTCGCAGATACGCAAAATGGCAAAAGCCAATCAAGAGCTGGTCGCGCGCTTGGCCACGCAAGAGAAGTTTTCCCTGATGGGTGGCTTAAGTACCACTCTTTACACGCGTTTTTTTCATGCCCTGCGTTATGCCTACAAGTGCTCACAAAAAAGGTTGAGCAAGCTCAAGTCAGGATCCGATGAAGAGACGCGTGAGCAGTTTGCTCGTGAGAGCCTCTGTGGCATGAGCATGGCGTTGTCGCAGTTTCGTCTAATGGCTGAGGTATACAACCAAAAGCCTTACTTTGAGCAAGCCGACCTCAATTGTGTGATCAGCGACTGCATTGAAGAGGGCGTCGAAAAAGCCAAGTTGCAGGCTAATATCGAGATCAAGGTGGAGCAGGATATCAGCGAGCTACCCAATCTTTGGATCGACCGCGAGCTTTTTGTCTGTGCCTTGCGCAGTGTGTTTGAGAATGCTGTGCGCTTTAATAAGCCCGAAAATCCGCGTATTGTATCGATCACAGCGAAGTGCATTAAGCAGCCGCGTTGGCTGGTTCAGTTGCAGATTCGAGACCACGGCAAGGGTGTATCTTTGCCGATGGCGGAAAAAGTCTTCGAGCCTTTGCATGGCGCTTCGTCGCCGCCTTCTTTTGAGCATCTGCAGCCCAATGCGTTGGGGGCCTATAACTTTACGCCCTACAATCACGTGGGGCTTGGGCTTACAGTCGCGCGCTGGTGCTTGGCGCGACACGAGGGAACCCTAGAGCTCCTCAACCCAGGCGAAGCAGGTGCAATCTTTCAAATCGAGCTACCCATGGTGCTCTCAAAAGTTGCCGATCAGGTAGGCGTATAAAGCAGGGCCAGGATAGGCCTTTGCTGATGGGGCATCCAGCCGTATAAGGCTTTGAGCAGTTTACTATTTTTCAGCGCTGCCTTTTTATTATGCCTACCGATCCCTCTCTTTCCTCGGGCAACGCTTGCCTATCCTTTGACGACTTTGCGCTTGATGCGCGTCTTCTTGATGCCACCCGTAGTTTAGGTTTCGATAAACCCACACCTATTCAAGCGCAGTCCATTCCACATTTGCTTGCGGGCAAAAGCGTCATTGGTCGGGCTCGCACGGGTTCGGGCAAAACCGCTGCTTTTGGTTTGCCCTTGATGAATCTGCTCAAAGAAGGGAGCAGGTCGGTTCAAGCGTTGATCTTGGCGCCCACACGTGAGCTTGCCCTGCAGGTCAAAAATTCCCTAGCCAGTTATGCCGAGAACTTGCCTGTCGATGTTGTGGCTATTTATGGCGGCGCCCCTTACGGTCCTCAGCTCCAGGCGCTGCGCCGTGGTGTCAGTGTAGTGGTGGGAACACCCGGTCGGGTGATCGATCATCTTGAGCGTGGCTCCCTGGACTTGTCTCAGGTTAAGTTGCTGGTGCTCGATGAAGCTGACGAGATGCTGCGCATGGGATTTGTTGATGCGGTCACGCGTATCTTTGATGCTACCCCTGACAATCGCCAGGTGGCTTTGTTTTCTGCAACCATGCCGCAGCCCATCAAGAAAATCGCGCAGCGTTATATGTCAGCGCCCCTGGAAGTGCAGGTTGAGGAGCAGGCGTTAAGCACGGCGCATATCGAGCAGTTTTATGTGCTGTTGTCGCAGTCTCATAAAGCCGATGCGTTATTGAGAATTCTCGGCGCTCAAGATTGGGAGACCGCCATTATTTTTGCCAAGACTAAGGTAGCCTGTGCAGAGGTGATGGACTTGCTGCGCACACACGGCTTTGCTGTGGAGGCACTGCACGGGGACTTGAATCAGGACGCGCGTGAGGGTGTTCTGAAGCGTATCCGTGCCAAACGTTCCAACGTTTTGGTGGCGACCGATGTGGCGGCTAGAGGTCTTGATGTGGATCACATCACCCATGTGATTAATCTCAGCCTGCCCATGGATCAGGAAACCTATGTGCATCGTATAGGTCGCACGGGGCGAGCAGGGCGCAAGGGCACTGCAGTTACTTTCGTGACTGCTGCGGAGAGGCGTAAGCTGCATTCTCTTAGAAAAGCGCTGTCTCTGGAGCTGAAGCATTTTCCTTTGCCCTCCGATGCGCAGGTCGCTGAGTACAAAGCTGATAAGGTTCATCAACGCATCATGGCTTCTGTTGAGAATGCCTCCTCATCCTCGACGATGCTGCGTGATCGCAGCCAGCGTCTTTTGGCAGAGTGCTCGCCTGATGTATTGGTGGGAGCTTGCCTGCGGATCTTAGGCAAGCAGACCGGCTTGGATTTCGATCGCGACCATAGTGCCGACCCCCCTGCCTGGAGTCAGGAGCAAGATGGTTTGGGTGAAGGCAATAGAGTGTCACGTCGAGGCGGCGCGGTACATCGACGCTCACCCAAGGCAAAAAAAGCAGGTCATGCACGTAAAGGGTCGGGACCTGCATGGAAAACAAAAACACGTGCTAAACCCAGCGATGCGAATCCCAAAGCCAAACCCATACGCTTCAAAAAAACCGCCAAGAAAAAAGTTCAAACCACCCATAAGTCAAAAACCTCGAGGGTGGTCAGGAAGCGCATCGTGACTCCCAAGAAGGGCTAGGTCGCTCTCAATTTGCTTTGAGCCTGAGCGTGCCCGGACCGCAGCGACGAAGGCGTATTAAAGATACGTCGACCTCCGGCTCTGCCGCACTCTGCTGCCCTGCTTCCGCAGGCGCTTGCCTCGCTCGCACGCATCGTGAGGACCGGCCGAAAGCCAGGATCAGAGTGAAGTGAGAGCGAGCCAGACTTAAATCTCGAAGGGTCCAAAGTGGGGTTGCCAGCGTAGAAAAAGAGCGACGGTATGGGCCCGAAAGTCGTAATCGGCGAGTGTACCTATGGTGCCGAGGTCGGTGTTCAACAGCTCCGAGGCGTTGAGCACAAAATCATAACGCAGGTCCACAAAGAGCTCGGCAAATACACGAACGCTAAGCTCGATATTGGTGCTGAATCGCAGATCGCGACGTCTCGCTTCCCCTGTGCGCAATCTGCTCTCATTCGCCAAAATCCAGCCTTGCGAGAAGGTGTCCCGGTAAAAACGCCAGCTGAGCCCTAAGGTTGAACTTAGACGAATCCGGTTAGCCCAGCGCAGATGAAGATGCAGATCGGCTGTGGGGGCATCGTAAGCTAAAGGGACGCTCAAAAAGGGGGTGCAACGGTTGGCGCAAAGGCGCCCAACCAAATCGCTTGTGTTGCCGGGGTCAATCGTGTCGCTTTGGGTGCCTTGGGTGTAGCTATGATAAGCGATGCCAAGACCCACCGACGCGCGTGTGTTTCCTTGGCTGTCCCAGTGATAGAGCTGGCGTAGGCCGACACTGATGCGATGTCCGCGCAGAAAGGCAAAGTCGATGTTGAGATCGCGTACTCCCATTGCCGATAAGCTTAGGTCGCTTTGCCAGTGATCATCGGGGAGAAACTGCAACGCTAAGCGAGAGCCTCCTTCGATACTCGCTGCTGTGAAGGTACGCAGACCGCCGAAGGTGAGAGTGCCGAGCAGCTCTGCGTGCATGGATAGTGTGGACGAGAGTGCGTAGCGAAGTCCGGTGCTGAGTGACTGGAGCTGCAAGCTAAACGCGTCGAAACGCTGTTGTGGGTAGATACGTTGAGATATTCCGTAGCGCAGTTCCCACTGGCTTTGCGAGCTGAGCTTGCGGTAGAGGGATAGAGCGAGTGATACGCTCGCCAAACCACCGCCTGAAGAGTTATCATCGTCGATAAGGCCAGCGTTTCCTGAAAGCCCTACTTGGCTGACATTGCTGTCGTAACCGCCGCCCATCTCGGCGAATAATCCTAGTGACCAAGGGCCTTGCTTGGTTTTTGTATCGTGCTCCGAGGAAGTCGTGGCGTCTGATTCTGCGGTATCAGCGTTTTCATCCGTTCTTGTGCTTTGCAATTCGTCGTCGACGGTTTGCCACAGCGTCTTGAGCGTTGGCTTGGCAAAGGCTGCATCTTTTGTCTTTTGCAGGAGACGTTGCGCCTCTTTGTGCTGGTCTAAGATAAGATGGATCTCTGCGATACGCAGCTGTGCAAGAAGGCGCATGTCTGGGTCGAGCGCCGCCGTTTTCTCAAAGGCATGTTTAGCTTGAGAGTATTGGCCAAGTTCAAGCAAACAAGAGCCTCGGTTGTAATGAATGCGTCCTGGCGCAACCGTTGGGTTGTCAGCAAGGGCCTTTTCAAAGAGCGCCAGCGCATTGGCGTAGTCGCCCTTTTCGAATGATTGAACCGCAGCGTTTATCGTGTCTGGTGCATTGTTATCCTGAGCGACCGAGCCCTCATCCGTCTCTGCGGATTTGCTTTCACCCTCGGGTGCAGCGGGTTCTTCGTACTGTTGAGCGTTCCCTTTTATTGGGCACAAGGTAAACGCACCCAGCACCAACAGTTTAAGCGTGCAGATGAAACGATATGTGTAGCCTATCATCGCTAGCTAATTCTAGCGTGCCCTCATGGGTCGGCGAACAGCCCCTGATCTTACCGGTCGACGTTCCCGCATTCTGCGCTGCATCGCTCCGGATTCTCGCTGTCTTCTGTCTGTGTTGTCTAGCCCGGGACGTCGTCTTTGCATACCCCTGTCAGGTCGTTGTCTGATTGCTCTAAGACGCCTGCCAATGCGCTCGCGTCGCTGTGAGGGATGAAGTTCCCGATACCTGCCGGACCCTCGTTGGGTACGGACGCGGCTGATGATGTCATCGATGGGCTCATGTGGATCCACGATGCCGATGCGTGATTTGATTTTGAGCTTGCGATACCTGCGTCGATTGCGGCCTTCGGTGTCAGGGCCTTTGTCTTGGGCGGGTCTTGCATGTACAAGCGGCACTTCTGCGGGTTCTGTGCTTTGGGCTTGTGTTGGGGCGGGGCCTACGATGTTCACAAGACAGAGAAGTGCGCCGAGGCAGAGCAATGGTATGAACTCTTTGCCGCTCATGTATTTGGCTATGTGAGCCTTACCCGGCATCGTTATTCTCCGGTGAAACCACATGCAAAATAACCTCGTGAATCAGCGGTTCATCATCCACCCAAGCCGTTGCAAGCACACGGTAGCGACCTTCGTGACTTGCGCGGATAGCGGTTACAACTTCGTTGGCGCCCTCCTTTAAAGTGCCTGTCCACGTAAAGCTGGTTTCGGCTAATGCGCGTCCCTCCGACCAAAAGGTTAGGCCTTCGGGGAGCTCGATATGAAACTCAGCATCTTCGATGGAAACCTCTGAGCGAAACTCGAAGCGAATGAGCGCAACTTTGTCTTTGGGAAGGGTTGTTGCAACGGGGGCCTGCTCCTCTGTTTTGACAGTGTCGGACACAGTTGCTTTGTTGGCCTGTGCAGAAGCGTATTGAGCTGATGGACTCGCCTGCGTTTGGAGTTCTGGTGCGTGTTGGCTGTTAAAAGCTTGGTAGGCGAAAATCGCCATCGCAGCGCTTGCAAAACCCGCCATCGCACCTGTTGCGACGGGGCGATACGCAAGCCACTCGCGCAGACCTGCCAAAAAAGGCGGTGGATCGGGCTCGCCAACCTGTCGCAGCGCGCTGCTTAGATTCATCGCAAAGGTATCGGCGTCGGGCTCTGCTGTTTGACCCAGCTCTGCAAGTTGACGACGGAGCTCGGTTTCTGAGTCCTGGTGTTGGGAGACTGATATGTTGTCCTGCGATGTCACGGCCTTCACTCTACCTGTTCTCTTAATAGGACGTAAGCCTGTTCAAAAAAGTTCCCTAGTGCTTGCTATTTATCACTTAAGGCGGGTCTTGCTCTTTTGCCTGTTCGAGCAGTACTCGCAGTTTAGCGCGTGCACGTGCCAGACGGGAGCGTGCTGTGCCTACCGGGATGCGCTCGATATCAGCCGCTTCCTGGTAAGATAAGCCTTCGATATCGCAGAGAATAAGCGGTACGCGAAAGCGTTTGGGCAACGCACGAATATGCAGCCAAAGCTGTGCCTGCCGTTCTCGCGCCAAAAGCTCTTGGTCGGGGAGCTTTGTATGAGAATGTTCCAGATTGGTATGTTCTCCTCGAAGGGCCTCTTCTTTGGCTTTGTGGGATCGACGTTTGCGCTCGGCATCGATGCAGGCATTGCGCGTGATACGGAAAAGCCAGGTCCTAAAGGATGAATCAAAGCGGTACGCGCGTATGGAGCGATAGGCTTTAATCAACGCTTCTTGGGCGACATCATCGGCATCGAGGGTGCTGAAGCCTTTCGCGAAGCGGCGTAGCTGCGGCAAAAACTCCCGCACCAGAGCCTCAAAGGAGGCTGTATCGCCCTCTTGCGCACGCTCGATCAGCGCAGCGATTCGCCTGTTGTTGGCTTCGTTGTCGGAGTTTTCGGGAGCCTTCCAGCCCATAGTTTTAGCGTGTGAACATAGAGCAGTTTTGCAGGTAACAAAATAAAAAAGACCGTTGCGGGAACCTTTCTTGATGTCGTCTCGTCTACCCCCTGAAGACCCGGACAAAGACTTTCAACGCAAAATCAACATCTGGGACTTAGATGAAACAAATAACGAAGACAGAAAGGATTACTCATGAAGTACACAATTTCTTTTTCCCTTAGCGTTTTGCTTTTTGCTCTCGCTGCTTGCAGTTCCGAGTCTGCCGAGATCGATGCAACCACCTCGGCCCTTGTAGAGGACATGGGCGATGAAGAGGTGGGTGAAAGCGAAGCATCCAGCGCTGTGGATGATGTGATCGATGACGCGCAGCCAGGGATGCTGTGCGACGAAGATCGAATTCGTCTGATCGCAGAGCGCCTTGTGGAAAAGCGTGAAAGCTATGTCGAAACACGCGAGAACCGCGGCGGCAAGGCGATGCGGAAGATGCATCGCAAAAAGGTGCGCCATAAGGTACGTCACAGCCCTGTTCGTCGAGCGATAACCCGCGTGCTTTTCTCTTACGATGCCGACGGCGAAGGACTCAGCGACGAAGAGCTTGATACCGCGGTGAGCGATATCGCTGCCTGTTGTGAATCTCGCAAAGCATTGCTGCTGGAGGCGTTTGATACCGATGATGATGGTGCTCTTGATGAAGACGAGCGTGCTGCTTTACGCGAGGATCGTCGTACCAAGCGCCAAGAACGCGTTGAAGCGCGTCGTGAAGAAATCTTGAGCAGCTATGACCTTGATGGCGATGGTGCCTTGAGCCGTGAAGAGCGCCGCGAGGCACGCCAAGCCCGCCTGGCTGAACTGGGCATCGATCCCAGTGATGGCATTAGCGAAGATGAAAAAGCCGCCTTCCGTGCTGCTGTGCAAGAGCGTTTCGATGCCTTTTGCTCTGCCGAGACGTTCTAAGACGTAGCGTTTTTCCTTCTACCAAAGCGATAACCCAGACCCTTCGGTTCCTCAGACAGAGAGCCGAGGGGTTTTATTTTTGCCCGAGCCAGCGAAACGCGATTGCATCGGCATATCACTGATAAACAAATGCCCGGCCGGATTGAGCACGCGCGCCGCTTCTTCAATCAAACACTGCCGTTCGTCTGAATAAGGACAAGAAGTTAAGACCACGATCAGAATCACGAGATCAAAGGTTTTATCCTCGAAAGACAATTGAGAGAGCGCTTCAATAGATCGCACGTCTGCTCGTGGGTGCTTCTGTCCTGCTTTTTCGGCGACTGCTAGCGAGGTGTCGACACCAGTCATTCGGTATCCTAGTTCCTCCAGGTCCGGTAGAGGTCTGCCGAAGCTGCATCCAAGATCGAAGGCACACGCATCGGGTGTTGTTGCGTCGAAGCATGTCGCCGAAAGCAAGTGAGAAAAGCCAGCAGAACCTGCTTTGCTATCCCGAAAGGCGCGAAGTGCGGTGGACTGTGGAATCGATTTGCGTGTGTCGTACGTAACGGTTTTCGTCGAAAGTTAAACTAGATGTATGTGACTGAATGGGTGCTGGGTTTATCTACTTTAATCGTGATTGCATTGCTTTCATCAGTTCGTCAGCAACGCGTTGCCATGTCATGCATGCAAGGACATGTTTCCTGCCCTGAGCTCCAAGTTCGTTACGCTGCTCTGGCGAAGCTAAGAGTGTTTTCAGAGCTTTGCCGAGTTCGATGTGGTTGCCGGGCTGCACAAGGACTCCGGTTTTGCCATCGACGATTGCATCGGGCACACCGCCGGCATGTGCGCCTACCACGGCTTTGCCACAGGCACTGGCTTCGAGAAAAACCAGACCAAATCCCTCAATGTCGCTGCCTTCATTACGTGCTGGCATTACAAAAAGGTCACAAAGATTGTAGTAAGTGGGTAGTTCGTTGTGTCTGGCATCATGCACAAAGCGAACATGCGATGCGACGCCTAACGAGTGTGCAAGCTTTTTGAGAGCATCGCTTTCTGGGCCCTTGCCAACCACGAGATAACAAAGGGTAGGAAAATGGGTGATTAAGTGAGGAAGTGTTTGAAGAACGGTATCTACACCTTTACGCGCAACTAGACGACCGATGCTTAGCAAAATCAGTTTGTTTTCGAGTTTTAATCGATGTCTAAGAGTAGAGCTTGGTTGTGGACAAAAGCGTGCCGCGTCAACACCGTTGTTAATGACCTGAATGTTGTTTGTGGGTATTCCCTGTGAGTGTACTAACTTGGCGGTGTAGCGACTTACGGGGCAAATCAACGTAGAGTGCTGTAGCGCACGATAGCGCATCGTATCGTAAACGTGCTGCGCTGCAATGAAGTGCGAAAAAGGCTGATGAATGACTTCTTTGCCATGGGCAGCGCAAAATAAAGGCAGTTTTTGCCTACCATATTGCGCTGCTAAAGCCCCAAAGGCAGCTGACCAATGTGTAACGAAAATCGCATCGAAATGCTGGGAGTTCAGGAGGCGGCGAAGCGATAGAATCGCCGAGAGTGCCATGCCGTCCCTTACCTGGCCCATGCGGTGGATTACAAAGGGTACCGTTGTGTCTTTCCACGTTAATGTTTTTATCTTGCTTAATCGTGGTGCTACGGCCGTGAATACCTCGCATCGTTGGGCAAGTTCGCACGCCAACTCCAGCGAATAATTTTGCATTCCACCCACATGCGGCGGAAAATTCGGCGTTATGAAAAGCAACCTCATAGAAGCAGATAGCCCTTCAGACTAAGCAACTGAAGTGCATGCTGCAGTGGTAGTCGTGCAAGCACATTTGTAAAGTTATCCTGTTTTTGCGGCACAAAACATTTGGTGTGGACCGAGCACAGAGGTTGTGGTGCACGATAGTGAGGGCTTTTCTCTGTCTGTGCAGACGATCGAAAGGCTGGTGTGCGAAATCCTAGAGAAGTCTTAAGGGCTTGTATCGACTGCTAGCATTTCAGCGATCACCGTAGATTTCGTGGCGTAAGTCTTGCCAAGACAGACTCTCAAGTGGGTTAGGTGCGCCTGCCTGACCCGCAGATCGATCGATGAGCCGATAGGAGGAAGACTTTTTCTCGGCAGCTTCGAGAACGTGTCGCAGGCCCTCTTCGATGAGCGCACGCAAGGGCTGTGCTGTGCGGCGCGCATGCTCTTTGGCGCGTTGTAGCAAGGGGTCAGCAATTACCACAGTCGTTTTCATAAAATACACTCTAACTATAGATAGAGATGTGGCTAATCCATATTGATGGGCATAACCCTACCCTGAGTGAAACTCTTTTAGAGCTGCTGTGGCTGGTGTCAGCGTGGATCGTTTCGACTCGCTACTTCTAAATCCAGCCATCATATAAATAATAGTTGATGTGCACGATTTTCGTGTACACATTTAATGTATGAAGAATGTAACTCTAAGTGTTCATGAAGGGGTACTCAAGGCAGCGCGGCAGCGGGCACAGCAAGAAGGAAAGAGCCTTAACGAGGTATTTCGTGAGTGGATTCAGGACTATGCTTGCCGAGGTCTCCATTCCAATAATTTTACAAGGCTTATGGAAGACCTGAGTTATGCCAAGTCAGGTGGAACATGGAGCCGAGACGAACGTAATGAGCGCTAAGCAATTCATCGATACCAACGTTTTTATTTATAGCTTCGATGAAGAGCAGCCGAAAAAACGGGCTAAAGCACTTAGCCTAATTCAGGGGGCCTTGAGTAAACGCACGGGAATTATCAGCACACAGGTTGTTCAAGAATTTCTCAATGTTGCAACACGCAAGTTCGTCAAACCATTGCGAGAATCGGATGCCCGTCGTTACTTGCAGACAGTGCTTGCACCCCTGTGTGAGGTTTACCCAAGCATGCAGCTTTACGAAGCGGCTCTAGGCATAAGCACAGAGACTGGCTTCTCTTTTTATGATTGCCTTATCGTGGCTGCAGCCGTTAGTGCAGATTGCGATACTCTCCTGACAGAAGATCTCCAGCATGGCCGCAACATACGCGGCCTCAGTATAATCAACCCCTTTCACGACGCTTAGACCTTGCTTTGGAAAGTTGTATGTGGTTGAGCGATTGTGCTTGGGCAGGATGTGTGATCTAAGCGTAGGATGGGATTCCTTTTCTTCGGTCGGGGAGGCTGTTTTTGTGTTTAGCTGGAGTTGTTTGTTGTTTGTCAGGTAGCGCTGAGCTGCAATTGCAAAGCACCACGTATACGCCGATAAGCAGAATGAAATGTATTATACGCGCCATGGTATGCGACCATCCTGGCACGGTGCAGGTACATCACACTTAGTCTTTCGGTGATGTACTTTCTTCTCTAATCTAAAGGCCTATCGAAAGATAATACCATCGGGGTAGGTTCCGCGGATGGGGTAGTTGTTATCGGGATTGCGAATCCAGTTTAGTCCCGAGAGCAATTGCTCCAGGTCGGGGCGCACAAAGGGGTTGTTGGAGATGTCGATCACATGCACGTTGCCCTCTTCGTTAACGACGATGAGGCCAGGCTCGGCGAAGGGGCGGTCGGTTTCTTGTTCTGACCGCGGGTGCGAGATGTAAAGTCCAAGGGACTGCATCTGAGCAATACTCAAGTCGTAACCCACCTCGACATTCATCTCCAACTGGCCTGCCGCATGCGCCTGTGCTTTTTCCTGCGTGTCGGCGGAAACCACAACCACATCCACGCCGGCCTCCGAAAATTGTGACGCGAGCCCTTTGAGCTGCTTGAGATACTTGGTGCAGAGAGGACAGTGCTTGCCGCGATACACGATGATCGCTTGCCATTCTTTGCCTGCGCGCGGGCTGCCAAGCTCGAGCGTATTGCCACTGAGGCAAGGCACTGTGGTTTTGGGAAAAGCCTCTGCGGCGTTTAACTTATGTGAGCTCATTTTTTCTCCATGGAGCAGGGGGGGCGTGATTCGCCTGTCGTTGCAACCCTGTCACCGTTCTGGTGAATTCAGTCGCTCAAGGCAAGGAACTACCTGCGACGCTAAGGCGTCTCTTCAAACTCTGTTTCTCGCATTTCTCTTACGTGCTCCAAGAAGAGCGTGAAAAGGGTTGATTAGTCGTTGATGAAATCCCTTTTATCGGGTTCAACTTCAACTAAGAGTGAGCGTGCGATATCAAGATCTCTATCCTTCAGAGCCTTTGCTCAATAGTGATACCTTTGCCCGTGCGTCGGCTTTGGCGTTGCTCACCTTGGAGTATTTCGAGGCTTCGTCTGGAGCGATGCCTGCGGAGGTATTTCACCAGCATCACGTCTTGCTGAACTTGCGAGAGGAACCACAGCGGGTCGAAAATTGGCGAGATGGCAACCATCGTGACTTTACCTTTCGTAAGGATGATGTGGTTGTTACTCCGGCGGGGGTCCGTTCGGGGTGGCGTTGGCATGGTCAGTCAAAAGTAATCGTTGTCACGTTGCTTCCCGAGCAACTCGAGTGCTTTGCTCAGCGCGAAATGGGCACACTGCTGACAAGGCAACAGCTCCAGGATGTACCCACCTTTACCGATCCCGACTTGTGTTGGATGGGACGAACATTGCGCGACGCTTTAGCCCTTGCCGAAAGGGGTTCCGAAGTTTTGTTTGAGGCGATGGCGCGGGCCTTCTTGGTGAAACTGATTCAGCGTTATGGCGAACAGTCCTCAGAGGCCCTTGTCTTTTCCAGTGCGTTCAACGCCAAACAATACCAACGTGTTTTATCTTATGTTGCCCAGCATTACGGTGAGACCTTCGGGGTCGATCACATGGCCCAGGTTGCCGGACTAAGTCCGTCGCATTTCTCCCGCGTCTTTAAGTGCGTGGTTGGTGAAAGCCCGATGCGCTTTGTGATGCGTTATCGCATTGATGAAGCCAAGCGACGACTTGCGATGCTCGAGCTTTCGTTGAGCCGGATTGCCACGGACTGTGGTTTTGCTGACCAGGCTCACCTCAGCCGGTTGTTCAAACAAGTCACAGGGACGACGCCGAGTGCTTACCGCGCAAGCTTGCAATCCGACTAGAGATCTTTTTAGAGCGCGACATGGCGCAGGATGATCCAAAATTCGCGCAGTTCTATTCAATACCGCAGACCGGTATGAGCATAGGTTGAGTAAAATAAGAATACAGTCGCGGTGAGGCAAGAGGAGGCACAACCATGACCATCGAACGCATTAACCTTCAAAACACACCTACCGTCGAGAGCGTCGATCATGAGGACGTCGTCTTCAGGCGACAGGACTTTACATTACAAGGACGACTCTACCGTCCTGCGAAGCGTGCGGAAAGGCTGCCCGGTGTGGTTGTTGCGGGAGCATGGACCACTGTAAAAGAGCAGATGGCTGGGACCTATGCCAGAGCGCTTGCCCAGCAGGGGTTCGCAGCTCTGGCCTTTGATTTCACCGGATGGGGGGCATCCGATGGGGAACCGCGTTATGTCGAAAACCCTGCAGTCAAAACCGCGGATATCGCTGCTGCGGTGGACTTTCTTGCGCGTCGCGATGACATCGACCGTGAACGAATCTTCGGGTTGGGGATTTGTGCCTCGTCCGGATACATGGCTGCAGTTGCTGCTGATAACCCAATGATGATGCGGCTCGCCCTCGTCGCCCCTTGGCTTCACGACCCAAGAATGGCCGAAGCAACCTACGGCGGGCCAGAGCAGGTGAAGACGCTTATCGAGCTTGGAAGAGATTCGCAGCGGGCTAACGATGCACAGGTCATTGTGGCTGCCAGTACAAAGGATGAGCGCGCGCTGATGTTTCAAGCTCCGTACTACACTGAAGCCGATCGTGGCCTAATAGCCGAGTACGATAACAGGTTTAGTGTTTCCTCGTGGGAGCCGTGGCTGACCTACGACGCACAGGCTGTGGCCGACCGTCTCTTGGTGCCGACGCTCATCGTGTGTTCCGAGTCTGCTGCCCTTCCTGCAGGTGCGCATGCCTTTGCAAAGCGCACGAAGGCGCCCGCGACCGAGCTGTGGTTGGATGATGTCAGCCAGTTCGACTTTTATGATCGGGCAGATGTTGTGACAACATCGATAGCCGCTGTGGTCGATCATTTTGAAGGGCGTGCGCAATGAGGCACGGCCACATGACTGTTGGTTGAGTCTTTGGTGTGCCGGTGAATTCTGGGAGCCACCTACTAGATTCGAACTAGCGACCTACGGTTTACGAAACCGTTGCTCTACCGGGCTGAGCTAAGGTGGCAAAAGATGTGTGCGGCTTAAGGCAAGATGGAGCTTGCTTCAACTGCCTAGCTGTCGAATGATGACGTGGATGGACCCAGGCTGAGCTTAGGGTTTAGAGTTCGTCGCTTTGATCTTCGACATCGAACTCGTCTTCAAGCGATGCTTCATCGTCGTCATCCACATCGCCCTCGTCGTCCACATCGTCTTCGTCATCACCATCATAGGCAGGGTATTTGAGGTCGATGCCTGCCTCGGCCAATTGGGCTTCGAGGAGCTCAAAGAGTTCATCCGCGTCTTCTCCCGACCATTCATCGAGGATTTCGCCTAAGAAGTCGTGAAAGTCTGCATTATCAATACGGCGTTCGATTTCTTCGATCTGCTCGTCGGAAAATGCCTCAGTGATATCTTCGCGTAATGTTTCGTAGTCTTCTTCGCTCACCGCATCGCTAGATGACAATCGGATTTGTCGGAGCGCGCGTTTGTCGAGATAGATTTCCATGCCTAATCAGCCTACCTATATGAGAATCTTGAGTCGTATTAAGGGGTGTCTTGACGTATTGTCAATAACATCCATCAAAATGGACTCATAATGCAAATATTTCACGCGATCGTCGGGTGGGGTGTTGGGTGATGTTTTCCTTTCGTTACGGCCACCTACATCGTCGGGTACATTGTCTCACAGGTCTAGGCTGCATGATTCTGGCGATGGCTTGGCCGAAGCAGGCTGAAGCCGAGTCTCCGGAGCTTATTCCCACGCCCGAGCAACAAGAGGGGATTTGGTTGGGTGAGTTTCAGCTCAAACCGGTGATACCCCTCTCCGATAGCTCTGTGTGTCCGGCGCAGAGCGCCTGTGTGCTGGGCAGTGGCGGCGGCTTTGGGGGCAGTGTTGAGCTGCGTTGGTTTCAGCGCGTGGGGCTGCTGCTGGGGTATGAAATCTGGATTCTCGATGGCGAGGGCGTTTGGGAGCTGAGTACGATGCAAAGCTTGCATGTGGGAGTGCGTTATGTGTTTTGGGATCGCAGCATTTGGCATCCTTATGTCACCGCCGGCCCTACCTTTCTGCTGCTGGGCGATACCTTTGGGGTAGAGAGTGTGGGCGGAGGCGTGGATGCTCGTCTTGGTGTAGAGCTCGAACTCAGCGCCCTGCTCGCGCTCAATGTAGCCCTGCGCGGTCGCCTGTTTACCTTGTCACCCTTTACCACGGAAGGGGACAATGTAAGGCGTGCACAAGGCTTTGACCTCAATGCCTTACTGGCGATTGAGGTGGGGATCACGGTGTTTGAATCCCCCTCGATTCCTTGAGTCGCTGCTTCTCGATAGCCTGTATTCTTGAAGAACACCTATATTGTTTGAGATCTTCATCGAATGGTGAGATAGTGAATTCTAGTTTCTATGGCTTCTCTGGGCTCCGACGATATTACCGGCGCGAACATTCACGATGCCATTGCCCTTTATGCAGAGCAGCATGCGAGGGCATCTCAGTCATTGGCTTCAACGTTGCCTCCCGCGGCCTCATGCGAGGGCATCAAAGCCAGCTTATATGGCACAACAGATGTGGGCTTGGTGCGGGAGCACAACGAAGATAGCCTACTTTTGATCGATGCCACCGAGGGTGAAGACTACACCATGGCGTCGCAGGTTAGCGCCGATGTGGATATCGGGGGGCGCGGGCTGGTGTTTGCTGTTTGCGATGGCATGGGCGGTGCTGCTGCCGGTGAGGTTGCCAGCATGATGGCGGTGCAGACCCTCAAGGAGCGCTTCTTTCAGGGACGCATTCCTCGTCATCGGGATGCCTTTGCTAGACGTATCGTTCAGAGCATTCAGTACGCAGGACACTGTATCTACCAGGAGGCCAACGAAGACCACTCCCGGCACGGCATGGGGACCACCGCAACTGTGGCTGGGTTGATCGATAAAGTGCTTTTTGTTGGGCAGATTGGTGATAGTCGCGCTTACGTTTTACGTCGCGGTCGGCTCAAACAAATCACCAAAGATCAAACCTTGGTTAATCAACTGCTCGAAAGTGGCCAGCTCACCGAGGAAGAACTCGAGGACTTTGGTCACTCCAACATCATTCTGCAGGCTTTGGGCACCACCGAGGAGATCAAGGTGGACCTGACCTTTCTGGAGTTGCGACGAGGCGATCGGCTCATGCTCTGCTCGGATGGACTGTCGGGGCTGGTACACGACGAGGTGATTAAGTACATCCTCACGACGCATCGCGACCTCAAGCAATGTTCGGAGAAGCTCATCTCCCTTGCGAATGCCGCAGGCGGGTATGACAATATTACTATCGCGATAGCCGATTTCGACGGCGAGGAGCTCGAGATGCCGGATGAACAGATTCCGGTGATGTATCAGCAATACCCTCTGCCTGTGGACGTCGAAGACGACGAACCGGTGACCTCAAAAGCCGTGCGTCTCAAGTCCATTCCCATCGAGGCATCGTCGGCTCCCTTGATGCATGAGTTCCGTTCGGCCGAGTCGAGCGATAAAGATGCTGCTGGCTGGTGGTTTCCCGGTAACTTTTAAACTATCCTGGCGACACCTGTATTTGTCATGCGATTGCTTGGTCAAAAAATAATGCCTTGGGTAACAGCTATCTGTCTTTGTGCCTTGAGCGCCTGCGCAACTACCCAGCCTTGGGAGCGCGAGTACTTGGCTCACCCCACCATGAATCCTCACGAGGAGCGTGAGCGCGAGGCCTTGCGCGAATATTTGGTGACCTGTCGTGAGGGTGCCATGGGTGGCATTAGTGGTCGCGCTGGTGGTTTAGGTTGTTATTGAGCGTATGCACCGACTCATTCAAGTTGCTGCGCTTAGCTGCTGTCTTTGGCTGTTCATCGCTTCCTTGGCGGTGGCGCAGTCGTCGCGCTCGCCATGGCGTCTTGGGGTGGATACGCAGCTTTATCTCGACAGCGATGATGTACGCACAATAACGCCGCAGGCCTTTCTCAACTACGCCCTCGATGATGAAGGAAGTGCGATTTCTATGCGCGCCCTGATCAGCCATATCCACAATGGCTCGGTAGATGTGAGGGCTCATGGTCAGTCGCCTTATTCCGAGGTGCGCAGCGAGTTTAATGTGGGCTTCAGCAAGGCGATTAAGGGATGGTTGCCTGCGCTGAACTATCGTTTTTCCATCGAACCCGATTATGTTTCGCATGGATTGGAGGCACGCTTGAGCCGCTCCTTGGCAGGCGGGGATGCCTCCTTTTCGGTGGGGCTGCAGGCAAGCTTTGACGCGGTTGGGCGACGTGGGGAGCGCTTTGATTTTTGGCGTCACCGCTTTGATGGCTTGGGCGAATCGCTGGCTAATTATCGCAGTGACCTGAGCTATAGGCAGAACCTTGGTGAAAAAGCCCTGCTACGTTTCAAGCATAGTCTGACCATCCAGCGCGGGTACATGGAAAGCCCTTACCGTTACGTGCCCTTGTTTTCGCTTAATCGTGTGCTTGAGCTCGCCAGTCAGGGCGAGGTCATTGATGGCGATAATTTTGACGAACACCGTCTTGATGCCCGTCCTGCCGAGCAGTTGCCGGATACTCGCATCGGCACGGCCCTAGCGGTGGGGGGCATGCAGTACATCGATGCCATCCATGCAGCGTTGCTATTGGACTACCAGTTTTACATCGATACCTGGGGTGTGGCTGCGCATGTGATCGAGCCTGCCATGCGCTTACAGGTGCATGAAGACTGGCAGGTGAAGGCTTTCTTGCGCTTCTATACTCAAGGCTCGGCCTCCTTTTGGGAGCCTTTATATATCGTTGCGGACACCCAGGCCCTGCCGCGCTGGCGCAGTAGTGACCGGCATCTATCCGCCTATATTTCGGGCACCCTAGGCGCACGCGTCGATTGGCAGCATGGACCTTTTGCCGCCTATGCAGAGACCCAGGGCATGTACTCGCACTTTGATCACTATCTCTTTTTGACGGGGCGTTGGGCTTTTATTGGGCAGCTGGGGTTACGATGGACACGCTAGATCGCTCTCAATTTGCTTTGAGCCTGAGTGCGCCCGGACCACAGGAACGAAAATGTATGTATAGATACCTTGAGAGACGCGGACCGGACGTAGACCAGGATCAGAGTAAAGTGAGGGCGGTCTAGTGCGCTGGGGGATTGTGTTCGCTGCTTTGATTTGTGGGGTGGCTTGTTATCAGCAGGAAGCCTTTTTGGTTCAAAATCCCGATGCCGATTTTTATCGCCTGGAGGTGCAGCCCTACCTGGCGCCCGCCTGCGCGTCCTCTTCCTGTCATGGCCGGGTGCAGCGACCTCTGCGTCTGTACTCCGCAGGTGGATTGCGACTAGACGATGCGACTGCCGCCAGTGATCCCTTGAGTGACGACGAGCTGCAGGCGAATATGCGTGCCTTACTAGGCTTAGATCCTGAGCGGATTGGCTCCGTCAATCACCTGGTGTTGACGAAACCTCTGTCAGAAAAAGCCGGCGGCGTTGAGCATGAGGAGGGTGAGATCATCTGGGCCTCGCCTGAGGATCCTGGGTATCTCTGCCTCTCGCGTTGGCTGATGGGTGATGAGGGCAACGAAACGCGCCAGGCGTGTGCCCAAGCACGCTAGATCGCTCTCAATTTGCGTTGAGCCTGAGCGCGCCCGGACCACAGCGACGAAGGCGTATTAAAGATACGTCGACCTCCGGCTCCGCCGCACTCTGCTGCCCTGCTTTCGCAGGCGCTCGCTTCGCTCGCACGCATCGTGAGGACCGGACGAAAACCAGGATCAGAGTGAAGTGAGGGCGGTCTAGGTATCGAGTTTGTTTAAGATAGCCTGGGCCATTGAGGCGATTTCATCGTGTTGCATAGCTTTGGCCATCACCGGAACGTAATCACGCACGGATTCTTCGGGCAGATTTTGCAGAAATCGAGTGGGAGTTAGAGGCGTAAGTGTGCCGCGCAGGCTTTTGCGGCGTGGGCACATGCAATAGAGGAGGTCTTGTGCGCGTGTCATCCCTACGTAAAAGAGTCGCCGTTCTTCATCGACACTGATCGGCGAAGCATCGTTGGCTTTGGGGTTCGTGCTGCGGGAATGAGGGATTTGTCCTTCGACGCAGCCGATCATGAACACCACCGGAAATTCCAGTCCTTTCACGGCATGCAGGGTGGAGAGGGTCACGCGGTTGTGTTGGCTTTCTTCTTCCTGGTTGATGCGCAGCGTAAGGCGCGTCAGGAAGTTCTGTATCGACGGTTTGGGCTCGGCATGATTGCGTTCGTAACGCTCTATTGAACGCAACAAGAACTGGATATTGTCGTGACGCTTACGTGCTGAGGCGCCGTAGTCTTGTTCAAAGCGAGCGAGCGTAAAGCCGGCCTCGCGCAGCAGCGTTTCAGCGCAGGCATGCACCGCTTCACCCTTAAGGAGTCGCTGGCGCGCGCTCTCTAAAATCGAAAAGAGATATCCTGCGCTCTGCCTCGCAGCGGGCGGCAGTCCTGGGACCTGGGTCGCTTGACCAAGAGCGCGATACAAACTGATGTCTTGGGCCTGCGCATGCTGATTGAGTCGCTCTACGCTCTGAGGACCGATGCCGCGTGAGGGGTATTGCAGCATGCGGCGTATCGATAGCGCATCGCCTGGATTCACCAGGGTGCGTAGGTAAGCGATGGCATCTTTGACCTCTTTGCGATCAAAATACTGCATGCCGCCGAGGAGTTGATAGGGCTGGTGGTTGATTCTCAGCTCTTCTTCGATGCGCCGGGCTTGTTGATTCGAACGATACAGAACGGCGATGTCTTGGTAACGGTAGTTGCACTGGTTGATCAAATTGCGAATCTCTGCACTTACTGCGCGCGCTTCCATCTCGGCATCATCGACGACGCAGCGACGCACGAAGGAGTCGTTGTCGCTGCGGGTTGCTCTTAGGGTCTTGAGGTATTTTTTATTGGGTACCTGCTGCATCAACCCATTGGCCGCTGCCAAAATGGGAGGACGGGAGCGGTAGTTGTCTTCGAGTTTAATCACCCGGGTGTTGGGGAAATGACTCTCGAAGTCGAGGATGTTACTAACTTCGGCGCCTCTCCAGCTGTAGATCGACTGGTCGTCATCACCTACCACGCAGACATTGCGCATGGGGTTGGCGAGCAGACGAACCAGTTCGAGCTGCGCATGGTTGGTATCCTGAAACTCGTCGATGAGCAGGTGACGAAAGCGCTCGCTCCAACGCCTTTGGATATCTGGATAGTGCCGGAGGATGCTCACGCATAAGCCCACCAGGTCATCAAAGTCCACGGCACGCAGCGCTCGCAAGGCCTCTTGGTACGCTGAGTAGATTGCTCGAGCCGCATTTTCGTAGTCACTGCGCGCGGCAGGCAAGGTCTTGGCGTCGAGTAGGCGTCCTTTCCATAAGGAAATCTGGGCCTGCACGGCGGTGGCATCCATGCGCCGATCCTGCACCTGTTCGCGCAGCAAACTACGCACTAAACCGACACTGTCACTCTGGTCAAACATGGTGAATCCCCCTCGTCCCCAGGCATGGTGCAGTTCTGCGTTAAGGAAACGCACGCCAAAGCGATGAAAGGTGGATAGCCAGAGTTTCTCGCAGGCGTCTTTAGGCATCAGCTTGCGCATGCGCGCCTGCATCTCTTCGGCGGCTTTGTTGGTAAAGCTTACCGCCATGATGCTTTCAGGGCGTATGCCTGAGTTGACCAGCTGTGCGATGCGCTGGGTGATCACCCTTGTTTTGCCGCTGCCCGCACCGGCTAGCACCAGCAGGGGTCCTTGGCTGTGCAGAACGGCGTTGCGTTGATGCGTGTTAAGAGACTCGAGGGAAACCATGGCGGGGGTTGTGATGCAGCTGTTTGTATCCCGCAATCGATGTCAGCTCGCGCTGTCGGTTTTTGCGTAACATGTGCAGCGAGGGTCTAAGTTTGCTGAGATTATGGCCCTATGATAAGATACCGCACATTTTAAGATGGAGCGTGTCCATGCAGGGTTCTCGTCTTCCTTCGTTTTCATCCTTACTCAAATCACGTGATGTTGAAGATCCAGTCAATCTTTACGTGCATCGCCCCCTTGCATACGCCTTCGTCAAGCTCATCTACCGCAGCTCCATCACGCCCAATCAGGTTACCGCCTTTGCTGTCATACTGGGTGCGGGCGCTGCAGCCTGCTGGTTTTGGGGCAGCTCCTGGGCAATGATTGCGGGTGGTCTATTGCTTTGGGCGTCGGGCATTATCGACGGTGCGGACGGCATTTTGGCGCGTGCCAAAAACATGCAATCGGAATTCGGTCGTGCTCTAGACGGTGCTGCTGATGCTGTGGTGGCGGTGTTGTCGATTTGCGCTGCTCTGTATCATTTGTGGGTGAAGCATCATGACCCCATGCAGTTTGTCTTGGCGGTTCCAAGCATTGGCTTCTCCATCATGCATCTCTATTTGTACGATTTTTACAAAGAATCTTACCTGCGTGCGACCCGTCCCTCCAGCACCGGCGAAGGCTTGGATGTTAGCGCTCTTGAGAAGCACATCGAGGCCATGGCTCAGACGCATTCGCGTTTCACTTATATTGTCATGCGTCATTTTTATTTGCCGGTGATCCGCATCGAGCATCGTCTGGTCGGTTGGACCAACCCCTCTGCGCAGCGCGATCGCAAGAAAAGCAGCCATTCCCCGCTTAAGGCAGAGATTTATCGGAAGCATAATCTGGCTCCCATGCGTTTATGGACCTTGGTATCATGGGCGCCACATACGTACCTGATGGCGATTTGTGGTATGTTTGATCGCCTTGATGTCTATCTATGGCTACGTCTTATTCTTATGAACGCGATTTTGCTTATTCTCATCGTCTGGCAGCGACGCGCCACCGAGCATACCGTTGAGGAATTGCAAGCGCGTGCGAAAAGCCCCATGTTACCTTCGGCAATGGCGCATTCCTAGTCATTAGCCAGCGAAAGGAGGATCACTGCCTATGTTATTTCGAATTACTCCAGAGGCGCTGGATGCCTCTCAAGGTCGTTGGCCTGCCGCGTCGCATGACTCTACTCAGCCCTCGCGTCGTCGCCCTCAGTCCATTCGTGTGTTTCACAATGGCTGGATTGAAAAGTGGCTCAGCAAAGCCCATCCCATTGCGCCCCTTGTCTGGTTTGGTCCCCTCGTTGCTTACGGTCTGTATGTGGGTGCCACCTCTGCACGATTAACCGCCTTGGGCTCTGTAGGGTTGTTTTTAGCAGGTTGGTTGGTATGGAGTTTCATGGAGTATTTGCTGCACCGTTTTGTGTTTCACATGCGCGCCGATACCCCCAAGAAAAAGCTGCAGATGTTCATGGCGCATGGTTATCACCATGAGTTTCCCAACGACAAAATGCGTTTGGTGGCCCCGCCTTTGATGAGCTGGTCCATCGGCTTGCCCTTCTTTGCCATCTATTACATTGTACTCGGACCTGACTACTGGGCCATTTTTACCGCTGGCAATGTGGTGGGGTACATGGCTTATGATTGGATCCACTATTACACCCACCACTTTCGTCCCAAGCGCGGCCTGGGCAAATGGTTACGCACCTACCATCTTTTGCATCATCATCAGTCGCCCAACGCTCGATATGGGGTGAGCAGTCCTTTGTGGGACATCATTTTTGGCACCTATCGGCCTATCTCGGACCGACTACCGCGTAAAAAATGAGCGCTTCCTTGCTTGCGTTGTCCGAGTCCGATGACGCGCTGACGCAATGCGCCCTTGGTTTTGTATTCACGGCTATTCTAAAGCGCGAACATTACCATTCTGAACAAGTTCTCGGTGATGATAGCGCTGAGCCTCTGCGGCAGGCTATCGCAGAAATCATGCAAGCGTATCATTCCGCCCATGCGCAGGCGCATCATGCCTTTGTTCGGTTGCTTGCAGCGCGTTACCTCAAGCGTCCATCTGGGCTATTGGATAAAGATCGTTGGTCGCAACCCTGGCAGGATAGTTACGCTACTGCTTCATCGAGCACACGTTGGTTGCTCGCGCACGCTTGTGAACCAACAGAATCAGTCGCGGCGTTGCCTTTGCTATCACACATGTCTGAGGGTTGACCGTCTTGACCAAACGCGCCTATCCCTTGCAACCCTCGCGTGTGATCAAAGCGCACCAATCACCCAAGGTCGCTAGCTTCGAGTCACTTACACAAGAAGATGGCAATGCGCTGGCATCGTTGCTTGCTGACTTGCAAAAGCAGCACTTAACTTGGCAGCATAATCTTCAAGAGAATTTGCCGGTAATGATCCGAGAGATCGTACAGCGGGTTTTTAAGCATGAGATTCGGGATCGCGGATATGTGATTGCCTTAGTTGCTGAGGCTATCGATGCGTTGGGTGGCCCCGCCCGGGTTGATGTGCGTATTCATCCCGATGATCGCCCTGGTATTGAAGCGATTCTTCATACACAAAGGCTGCATGCAGCGATCAATCTGATTGCGGATCCTTCGTTGGCGTCGGGTGATTGTTGGGTAAGCGCTGCTGATGGAGATGTTGATGCCTGCATTCATACCCGTTTACAGGCCTTGGAGGATCTACTCCGCACTGGTCTTTGAGGCCTTGAGGTATGCGCACACCTGCTTTGCCGCTGCTGGGATGCGATGCTTGGCCTGGAGCAGACCAAAGATATCGAAAAAACGGCTTGTGGACCATAAGCTAAGGCTTTTGATATACCTCGGTTTGCTGCGCAGATAGGCCACCATTCCAGCAAATCCTTGAGCGATTTCTTCGCTTATACGCCGATACTGGTCTTGGTTGAGGTTGCCCTCCCAATAGCTGGGACGCTTGAGTCCACCTGCGCCGATGCCAAACTCGTCGATATGCAGCTCAGGGCGTTTGTGTTTGGAGATGCGCAGTTTTTCGCTAAGCAGTTGCTCGACTAGGTTGGACTCGTGCGTATGTAGGGCTTTGGCGATTTCATCGGCGCTGGGCATTCGGCTGCCTTGTTCCTGCAGCGGCATATGGATGGTGAGATCCATATATTGGGAGATGCCGATGGCATCGAGGGACTGAAGGTAACGTGCGAGAGTGCGCTGCTCGGTTTTGTTCATGCGATCGACGAAGTCACCCGGGATCAGAAAATGATGACTAAAGGAGTGCGAGAGCCGGACCTGGGTTTGAAGTTTGAGGCGTCTGAGCTCCTTGCGGACGTTTCGCGCTAAGCTGAGCCAACGTTGGGGATGATAGACCACAGAGTTCATCAGCTCTGCACCGAGATGAAAGCGTAGCGGTTTGGCCTCCTTTGGCTTGATCAGCGCTGCATAGGCCTTGCCTATCATCGTCAGAGCGGGGCGGATGAGCGCATCATGGTAGCTCTCGCTCATCGGATCGACGTCGAAGAAACCCCGCCAACCGCAGTTTGCCCGCCAACTGATGTTATCGCTTTGGTGGATATCAAAGCCTGGCTGGTAGAGGGGAGCATCGAGGTGCGCTTTATAGACAACGGTAAAATTTTCTTGGAGGAGCAGGGTAATGAGCTTTTGCTGTTTGTCCCAGCTGGGGGCATGCGTGAAATCGATGCGATTGAGTCCGGTATAGGTATAGGTGGGGACCAAAATCACCTGCTGAAAGCCCAGCGCCTTCAGCTTTTTGATGAAAGGTTTGGGATTGTCGTAGCCCTTGGTCGACCATGTGGGCCAGCTGATGCCTAAGGGAATCGGTGCTGTGGATGCGTGTGCTTGGGCGAGGCTCTGATGTGGCCACATGAGAAGTAAAAAGAGCAGACTTAGAAGGTGACTTCGTTTGATGATCATCGACATGTTTCGCTGAGGCTTATCGTCAACGTAGACATTTCCCAATGACTAAGATGGCAGTGATGATGCCTCCTAGAATGCTTAATGTGCGCGCAACGGACTTAAGGCGTCGCTGTGTGTTTTGCTGCGGGCTTAATGTTTTGATGTCCGTCGATTTAGAGAGCGTTAACCAGTATACGAAGGCAAATGCACCGATCATAATCAGCAAACATAGGCTGAGTATGATCACGGTCTCGGTATTGAATCCACGTGAAGTGCAATACAACGCCGCGAAGATGGCGAAAGTAAGACTAAAGGAGGCAATCAACGCTTTCCATTGATCGGGTCTTAACACGGGTTTGTTTCCTTATCGGGGCATCGGTTCAAGCAGGACGCGTTGCAGTGCCTGGTTGCTTTTAAACTCGCCCTGAAAGCTGATGGTTGTGACCTTGGCTTGGTGGCTATGGGGCCCCCGCGCGGTAAGGCAGGTGGGCTGCATATGAATCACACATCCGGCGCCGTGGGCGTTGAGATGCGTGATCAGTGCCTCGGCGATGTTTTGTGTGAGGGTTTCTTGCAGAATGAGCCGTTTTGCAAAGCAATGGACCAGCTTCACCAGTGCACCAAAGCCAACGATCGTTGTGTTGGGCAGATACGCGAGATGTACATAACCCATGGCTGGCATTAAGTGATGTGGGCAGAGGGTGCTGGTTTGGATGTCGCGTACAATCACCGGGTCTTGCGCTGTGGCTGGTAGAGCATCGGCAAGAATTGCAGCAGGACTTTCGCGATAGCCTGCCAGAAGCTCGTCGTGAAAACATTGCGCCACTCGGTTGCCAGTGTCTTTGAGTTCGGGATCGCTTGCGCTGTCCGGGGCTCCTACAGCCTCGAGAAAGTCATGAATCGCTCGCGCTGCACGTGGGAGGTCGACCGAGCGCGTAGTCATGCTTAGCCCATGTGTTGTTCGAGGAAACGGGTGGAGATGTCGCCTTGTTGGAAGTGGGCGTTGCCAAGGATTCGCTGATGCAATTTCACATTGGTGCGAATGCCTTCGATGATGGTTTCGTCGAGGGCGCGTTGCATGCGAGCGATAGTCTCTTCGCGGGTGCGGCTATGCGCGATGATTTTGAGGATAAGGGAGTCGTATTCGCTTGGAACCCGCCAACCGCCATAAACCCCGGAGTCGGTGCGAATGCCAGCGCCTCCGGGTGGGTGGTATTCGTTGATAAGACCTGGCCACGGAGCATGGCTTTCGGGATCTTCGGCATTGATACGGCACTCGATCGCATGGCCGCGCGGGTTGATCGGTTGGTCGGGAAAACTGATGGGCTGGCCGCTGGCAATGCGGATTTGTTCGGCCACTAAGTCGATCCCGGTGATCATTTCGGTTACCGGGTGTTCAACTTGAATACGGGTGTTCATTTCCATGAAGGACAAGTTACCGCGCTCATCCATGAGGAATTCCAAGGTGCCCACGGAGGCATAGTCGCTCTCACGCATCGCGCGGGCGATGGTTTGTGCCATGTCGGCGCGCAGTTCGGTTGAGACCGCCGTGCTGGGTGCCTCTTCGATCAGTTTTTGGTGGCGTCGCTGAATGGAACACTCGCGTTCGCCCAGCACATGGGCGCCTCCTTTGCCGTCACAAAGCACTTGAAACTCGATATGACGAGGATGCTCGATAAAGCGTTCGCAATAGAGATCGCCGTTTTTGAAGGCTGCTTCGGCTTCGCTCTTCGCTTGCGCAAAGACCTTTTGCATCCCCTCCGCGTTGCGCACGATTTTCATGCCGCGACCGCCCCCGCCAGCAGAGGCTTTGAGCATGACTGGGAAACCGATGCGTTCTGCTTCGCGCACGGCCTCCGACGTTGTGCGTAAGACGCCGGTGCCTTCCATCAGAGGCAACTTGAGTTGTTTGCCGAGAGCGCGAGCTTGAACTTTGTCTCCCCATTTGCGCATGCAATCGGGAGAGGGACCGATAAAGGTGAGGCCACAGCGAATGCAAATATCAGCAAACTCAGCGTTCTCAGAGAGAAAGCCATAGCCCGGGTGGATTGCGTCCGCGCCGGTTACCTCTGCAGCAGCAATGATGGATGGGATGTTGAGGTAACTTTCGAGGGCGTGTGCTGGGCCGATGCACACCGCCTCATCGGCAAAACGCACGTGCAGGGCATTGGCATCTCGCTCGCTGTGAACGGCGACCGTGGCAATATTAAGCTCGCGGCATGCACGCAGGATGCGCAGCGCGATCTCCCCACGGTTGGCGATCAGAACTTTTTTGATCATGAGCTTGGGGTGACGCGAAAGAGCTTTTCTCCAAACTCAACAGGCTTGCCGTTTTCGACCAAAACCTCTGCGATGGTACCGCGCACCTCGGACTCGATTTCATTCATGAGCTTCATCGCTTCGATGATGCACAAGGCTTGGCCGGGTTTGATTTTCTGACCCTCGTGCACAAAGGGCTCGGCGTCTGGGGATGGCGAGCGATAAAAGGTGCCCACAAAGGGAGAGGTTATAAAAACGCTGTGATCATCGACGGGAGGCGCAGTGCTTTCTGCGGGTGCTGGTGCGCCCTCGCTGGGGATAGGCGGTCTCGCCGAGGGAGGGACGGGGATGCTTGCCGCGCTCATGTACGCTGCACCGGCCTCTATCATGCCACCAGCGCGCTTAAGGGTGATCTGTTGCTCACCGCGCTGGACCGAGACTTCGTGAAAATCGTAATCGCGCAACGCCTGCATCAAGTCGCGCAACTGGTTAATGTCGACGTCCAGGGTCATGGGAAACAGGCCCTACGTCTTGGGATTCCTTAAGTCAACGCGTCAGACTGCCCTTGCTTCACTCTGAGTCTTGGCTTTCGTCCGGTCCTCACCCCTCAAGGTATCCATATGTACATTTTCGGTTTTGCGGTCCGGGCGCGCTCAAGCTCAAAGCAAATCAAGAGCAGTCTGCAGGTGTTGAACCAAGGCGCGCAGTCCAAGGGTATAGCTCTGGGTGCCGAAGCCACTAATCACGCCGATACATCGGTCTGCCAGCATGGAATGATGGCGAAAGGGTTCGCGTCGATAGACGTTGGAGAGGTGCACTTCGACGCAGGGTAAACCGCTGGCGATGATGGCGTCGCGAATGGCGATCGAGGTATGTGTGTAGGCTGCGGCATTGATCAACAGGCCTTGGTGCTTTTCTGCTGCGCGTTGAATGTGTTCGACGATCTCACCTTCATGGTTGCTCTGCACACAGTTGATGCGCACCTTTAGGCTGCTCGCCAAGCTCTGCAGTGTTGCGTTGATGGTCTCGAGCGTATCGTTGCCGTAGAGCTCAGGCTCGCGCTGGCCCAGCATATTGAGATTGGGGCCGTGGAGGACTAAGAGCTTAGGCGACTCGCTCATACAGACTCGTTCAAGGCGTGATGTTGAGAGGCTTCTGTTTTAGAATGAATGCCGTAAAAATGACTAAGCCAGGCAAAGGCTCCAAACATCGCGGCGGTGTAAAAGAGATCGCCAGCAAGCGCATTGCGCAAGAAGGGCAGGGCCATGAGATAACATTGCGTCAGGCCACTCCAGTTGTGCGGGTATGTTTGGCCTAATGCCCACACGGAAAAGTTGGTCACGACAAAAAAGAGAAGCGAACCAGTCGCCGCAGTGGGAAGACTATGCCACCAGGCCCGGTTGCCTAGGTTGCGACCAAGCCACGTTGTAAGAGCCAAGCTCAGATATACCGCCGGCATATGCACATGCAGTCCCCAGCCCCAGTAGAGCTGATAGAGCAGGTCGCTTACTAACATGGCTCCCAATGGGATGATCCATGCAGGCCATTTAAGGCGAATATGGGCGCCTGCAAAAAGGCCCATCGCCACCATGGGGGCAACATTGGGGGGATGTGGCAGCACTCTAAGTAAGGCTGCTCCCAAAATCATCGCGATGCTTATGCACAGGCGTATTGCGCGAGGCTCCATTGCGGCAGCAGCCTAGCGGGCAAGTTCTGGCATGTCCAACGCCTGTCTTAACGTTTGCGCCGCCAAAATTATCACAACGATCACTGCAACGTGCCAGACTCTATGCGTTGCGTGCGACCAACGGGAGCGCCCACGAAGTGGGTAGCAAGGCCCGGCATTCATGGGAACTTCAGCAGTGCATAGTCGTTATAAGAAATCCTGCGCGCGGCGATCCTGAAGCCTTTATCGCTTGCGTCGCCGCCGTCGCCGCCGGCGTTGCTGCTGTTTTTCGGGGGCGTCGGGTGCATTGATGATGGTGAACTCCACGCGACGATTGAGTGCGCGTCCCGTGGGCGTGTCATCCGGTGCGACCAGGTTTTTCGAACCGTAGCCGACGTAGTGCAAGCGCTCGCGCGGCACCTCTTTGATGGCCAGATATTCCACCACCGAGCGTGCTCGTCGGTAAGACAGATCGCGGTTGTAGTCCGGGTCACCCATCGAGTCTGTATAGCCCTCGACGCGAATATGCTTTTGCTCGGGCAGGTTTTTCATGACCTCCGCCACGCGTGTAAGGAGCGGCAAGCTGACCTGACGAATGGTGTCTTGGTCAAAGTCGAAATAAATGCGCTCCGAGATCAAAATGCGCGTGTCGGTGACAGTAATGGTGGCTTTTTCGGGGCCAGGCTCGGGACACCCGTCTTCGTCTTGATACCCGTCGATATCCTCGGGCTCCATGACACAAAGGTCGACGACGTCGGGCACCCCATCGCTGTCATTGTCGGTTTCGGGACAGCCATCGCGATCGTTGTGACCGTCGGCGTCTTCGGCTGCCATGGGGCACTCGTCATCTTTATCCAGGATGCCGTCTGCATCGGGACAACCGTCGCCATCGGCGAAGTTATCGCGGTCCTCGGCATCGTTGGGACAAAGGTCGTCAACGTCATTGATGCCATCTCCGTCGTTATCTGGATCGGCGCAAAAGTCGCCATCTTCAAAGCCATCGAAATCCTCGGGTCCCAGCGTGCAGGATTCGGCTTCGTGTACATAACGAAAGGCAAGCGACGCGCGCCATTCCGGTGTGCCATAGGCGTCGGAGAAACTGGTGCCGGCACCCACCTCGAGCGTGATGTTGGGCTTTGCGTACCAGCGGGCACCTGCGTCGATTTCCCAAGGGATTTCATCGCTATCGATAGTGCGTCCTGCCACCCCGACGCGCACCTGTGCTTCGGCGAGGATTTCGAAATGATCGCCCAGAGGCACGGATGCACCCAGGGCCATATGCAGCTCGTCGTCGTATTCTAAATCAAGGACAAGTGCGCGTCGTCGCATGCGATAACCCAGCTCGCTACCCAGGCGTAGAACGCCAAAGTCATACGCCAGCAACACAGAAGGCGTCGTGGTCCAATACCCGGCGCCGGTGAAATAGCGCCCATGCAAGATCGGCAAGGTGACCAGTAGGCGTCCCGAAAGCGCAAAGTCACCTCGCAGAATAGGCACCTTCATCGACAAACGAGGGTCTCCAGGGCGCACCAGCAGATCGTGATCGATGGGATCGCTGCTGGCGTCGCGGGTGCTGTTCGCGACGACCAAGGGCACGGCTAGCCCAAACTCGATCCACTCAAAAAGACCCAGGGCCAGGAGCAGCTCGCTTTGGTTGTACAGTGTGATCAGATCCTCACCGTCGCTGCTGCGCGTTAATGAAGGGCCCGCGACGGTGGTTGATAAACCGATGCTGAGGTCGAGGTGATGTAGCACCTCTGGGCGTGGAATTGTGAGGGTTAAGCCGGTGCTTGCAGGAGGTGCGTAGAGTTGCGGGTCAAGCTCTGCATCCTGCGCTTGGGTGCAAAGAGGTTTGCTGATGCATAGGCATGCCGCAGTTACCACCAGGTAAAAACAACATCTGAAAAATCCATAGTGCATGTTTGGCATGAGAGCTTGCCATGCTATTATTGCCCACCGCTGGCCTAGCGAGCGAGCTTTTTCGTCATTGTCGTTCTCTTGGTTAGGGTCCCTGTAAAGCATGCCTATGATTTTCGTTGCCTGTTCTGGATTTCCCGTCCCTGTTAGCCGCTACTGGAATGAATTTCCTGCGGTAGAGATTACGGAAACTGAGCTGGGTATTCCCGGTGAAGGGACCATACGACGATGGAAACGTGAGTCGCCAGATAACTATGGTTTTTCTTTGTTGGCTCCTCAAAGTATCGGTCAGCAGGGCTTTCAAGTGGGCAAAGAGAGCAAAGCCTGCATGTCGGTGATGGCCAAGCTCTCTCAGGAGCTCGATGCTCGTGCGGTGGTGATCTGTGCTCCCGATGATTTTAAGGTATCTCGCCCCAATCGCGCCGCGCTCAAGGAGTTCGTACTCTCCTTGCCCAAGCGCTTTCCCTGTCCTTTAGTGATCGACGCTCCTTTATGGAAACCCAAGCAAGTAATGGACTTGGTGGATCATCCCAAGGTGACGGTTGCTTATGATCCTCTGAGCGACGAGCCGCCACCCTTGAATAAGTTTGCGTATTTGCGTTTGCCCGGGCCTGCCGGTAAGCGCTCCCGCTATGACGAAGTGGCGGTTGGGCGTATTGCCGAGCACTGCCTTGAACTCAAGGCCAGCACGGTATTTTGCGTATTTCGCAACATCGATATGCACACCAATGGCAAAACCCTGCGCAAAAAACTCAAGCCCTGATATGTCCTCAGTCTCGATTTCGTTCCGCCAGCATGCACTTCATTATGGACTTGTAGCGTTCGCTGTCGCGATGGGGATGGGCTGTGATGCCTGCGGAGCTACCAAATCACGCTCATCGACGCCTTCAAAATCTTCAAAGACGCAGCAGCAAGACAAGGCGGCAGCGCCTGCGGAGAATAGTAAACCTGACCATAAACGGGCGCTCGTCTTGGTGTACGCGCAGTTTCCCGTTGATGCCGCAGGCAAGGTCGGGGTTCAACCGGGAGCGGCCCTCGCCGAGTTTATGGTCTGGCGTGAGGGTCGCTGGCACACTTCCTCATTCGAGGATGCCGATAGCAACGTGTTTCACAAAGCCATGGCCTACACGACACCTGACGGTGTTAAAGGATTGCTGACTTTTGGCGGCATGGCGGCAGCGGTTAAGTTTTGGCGCCTTGATGCGCAGGGTGCGCTTCAGGCCAAGACCCTGTGGCAAAAAGACTTTGGTGGGCGTTTCAGCCGGATGCGCGATGCTGAGCTTGCCGACCTAGACGGTGATGGTCAGCAGGAAATTGCCGTAGGGACGCACGATCAAGGCATTGTTGCCCTGCTCGATATAAAGGCTTCAGGTCGATGGCAGACGCGTGAACTCGGTCGCCAAGCCAACACCTTTATTCACGAAATTGAGGTGGGCGATATCGATGGCGATGG
>CAYWAT010000002.1:0-62962 GCA_964456305.1 uncultured Polyangiales bacterium
GTTGGGTCTCCTCAAGCGACGCCCAATCTAAGTTGCCCTGGCCTGCTCAACAGGAGGGGTTGCAAGTAGCGGATAGACTCCTGAGTGGGCATATCGCTCTCTCGGACTTCGTTGAGATCGACCTACAATCTCACGCAGACCTCTCCCACGACACAGCGCCTGCCTCTCACGCGTAGCGGCAGCACAGGGATACGCATTCGAAAGAAAAAACTAAGTATGCATAAAGACAGCGTTCAGAAAAACCATAGCGCTACGAGTACAGTGGCGAACTCGGTCAGCGACGTTCAGAGCAGCCCAGACCTTCGACAGCGTCCTATCAACAAGGTGGGCATCAAGGATATCCGTCACCCGGTGAAGATTGCGGATCGCGGGGGAAGGGAGCAGAGCACCGTGGCCGAGTTCAACATGTACGTGAACTTGCCCCACGATGTTAAAGGGACGCACATGTCCCGGTTCATGGAGATTCTACACAGCCGCGAAAAAGCGATTTCGGTCCAATCCTTTCGGGACATGCTTTTTGAAGTCGCGGAAAGTCTAAACGCGGACGAGAGCTACATCGAAGCACGCTTTCCCTACTTCATGGAAAAGACTGCCCCCGTTTCAGGTGTCCCGAGTCTCATGGACTATCACGTCACCTTCGATGGACAGGTTAAGAACAAGGAGGTCTGCCAACGCACAAAGGTGTTGATCCCAGTGACGAGTCTTTGTCCCTGCTCGAAGAAGATCTCGGCGTACGGGGCCCATAGCCAGCGCAGTCACGTGACGATCACCGCCGAAACCAACGCGTTGGTGTGGATTGAAGAGATTATCGAAGTCGCGGAAAAGCTATCGTCCAGCCAGCTTTACGCAGTCCTCAAGCGACCAGACGAAAAATTCGTCACGGAGCAGGCCTACGACAATCCCAAGTTCGTCGAAGACTTGGTTAGGGACGTAGCCTTGGCACTGAGTCGTGACAGACGCATCACCAGGTTTGTGGTGGAGGTCGAGAACTTTGAGTCGATTCATAACCATTCCGCCTACGCTCTTATCGAGAGTTCCCAAGACAGCGCTGGGTAGGCGAGCTATCTTGGTGCGTTATCGTCGACACACGCTGAGGAGAGCCCCATGTCCGAGCCCATAACAAGACGAAAATTCCTCCAGAACGCCGCTACCACCGCCACGGCCGTCCTTAGCATGCCGGTGTTTCTTGAAGCCTGCGGCGCCTCGATAAATACCGCTGGGGGCACGATGCCCAGTGAACTGAGCAAAGGGAAAAATCCCTTCATCGATATCTTCGGAATCGACGATGGCACCCTTCGGCGGACCCTCGCGACCCTTAGTGCCCGTGGCGCGGACCATGCCGACCTCTACTTTCAACGCAGCATGTCGAATTCCCTTCGCTACCAGGACGGAATCGTGTCGCAAGCGAGTACATCCATCGACCTCGGCGTTGGCCTTCGCTGCGTTGTGGGTGATCAAACTGGATATGCATACACGGAGGAGCTCACCGAGAGCGCGATGCACGCTGCTGCGCAGACCGCTGCCTTGATCGCGCACGGCAAAGCGGTTCCGGGACCTCAGCAGATCCGTCACAGAAAGTTGGGCGGAGGGTTCTACTCAACCGAGTTGCCCTGGCGCGATGTCGGCATCGACAAGAAGCTGCCGATCGTTCGACGGGTGGCTGAACTCGCAGAGCGAAGGGATCCCGCGATCAAGAAAGTCGAGGTCCGCTGGTCGGATGGCGAGTCACGCGTGATGATCGCAACGTTGGACGGCAACGTGGTCTACGATGAGCGTCCCATGGCGAGTATGTCCGTGACCGTGACCGCAGAAAAGAACGGGAAAACACATTCGAACAGGGCTAATATTGCAGGTCGCCAAGGCCTTGAGTTCTATACCGAAGCGCAGCTCGAGTTAGTGACCAAGCAGGCCGTGGATCGCACAATGATTCTCTTCGAAGCAGGCCGCCCACCTGCCGGGGAGATGCCGGTGGTACTCGCCGCGGGCCCCAGTGGCATCCTGCTTCACGAAGCGATCGGCCACGGCATGGAGGCCGACTTCAACCGCAAGGGCGTGAGCATCTATTCCGAGATGATGGGTAAAAAAGTTGCCGAAGATTTCGTCACGATTGTCGACGATGGAACGCTGGAGTTCGAGCGCGGTGCGATCAATGTCGATGACGAAGGCAAACCAGCGCAGCGCACGGTGTTGGTTGAGAACGGACACCTCCGTACCTACATGCACGATCAGATCAGCGCCAAGCAGTATGGGGTCAAGCCAACCGGTTCAGGACGCCGCCAGTCCTTTCGACACGCGCCAATGCCGCGCATGCGTTGCACCTTTATGGAAGACGGACCTCACAGTCGAGAGGAGATCATCGCGAGCGTCAAGAATGGAATCCTGGCTGAGACCTTTACCAACGGCCAGGTACAGATCGGTGCTGGCGACTACACCTTCTACATCAAGAACGGCTACCGAATCGAAGACGGCAAGGTGACGGAGCCGATCAAAGATATCAACATCATTGGCAACGGACCTGAGACCTTGCGCAAGATCACCATGGCAGCGGCCGATGGTCATCTCGATACAGGCGGTTGGACCTGTGGCAAGAGCGGCCAAAGAGTCCCCGTCTCCCAGGGCATCCCGACGGTTCTTGTCTCTGCGCTCACGGTTGGAGGCGAAAATGCCTGATAACGCTGCCTTGCTTGAGGATGCCAAGCGAGCCGTGGAGCTTGCCAAGAAAGCGGGAGCAGTCGACGCATGGGCGGTCGCGCAGCACGAACGGGCCGCGGATACAGAGTATCGAGACGGCAAGCTCGAAAAGGTTCAGGAAAGTATCTCCAAGAAGCTCTCGCTTCGCCTCTACGTGAACGGTCGCTACTCAACCCACGAAACGACCGACTTACGTCTCTCCTCGCTTCGCGCCTTTATCACTCAGGCTGTCGCCCTTACCAAGCATCTCGAAAAGGATCGCTACCGCGAAATCCCCAACGCTACCTTGTTTCGCAATCGACCTGGCGCGGACTTGGGGATCGTCGACACGCGAGTTTTACAGATCTCACCCGGGGACCGCCTCGCCTGGTGCCAAGAGCTCTACAGCGCGACACGCGGAAGCAGTAAGGTAATCTCAAGCACGGTTGGCGTCTACGACAGCGCAAGCAGCACAGCCGCCGCAAGCTCCAATGGTTTTTTGGGAACTCACGACACGACGTCTCTATGGATGGGAGGCAAGGTCACTCTCAAGGATGCAGGCGACAAGCGTCCACAGGGCTACTACTATGCCGGCGGACCTCGTTTCGACCTATTGCCCAACCGGCAAGAACTAGGAGCCTCTGCGCTGCGCGAGGCGACGCGACAGCTTGGAGCCTCCCAAGGGCCTACCAAGCGCACGACCATGATCGTGGAAGCACGGGTTGCAGGTCGCTTATTGTCCCGTCTACTCCGCACCGCGACAGCATACTACTTTAGTCAAGATCAGACCTTCTGGAAGGACTCCATCGGCAAAGCAGTAGTCTCGAAGAAGCTATCGGTGACGGATGAGCCCCTGCTCCACGGCGCGAGTGGATCGCGTCATTTCGACGGTGAAGGGATCAGCGCGCGTTCTCTTCCCATCATCGATAAAGGCGTGCTCGCCAACATCTACGTGGATACCTACTACGGCAAGAAGATTGCGATGACGCCAACCACGGGCAGTCGGTCGAACTGGGTGCTTCCGGCCGGAGACCACTCACGTGATCAATTGGCGAAAGACGTGGGCAACGGAATCCTTGTCACGTCATGGCTGGGTGGCAACGCCGACGCGACAACGGGTGATTTTTCCTTCGGTGTACGGGGCCACCTCATCGAACAAGGCAACCTAACAAGACCTGTCAGCGAAATGAATGTCACCGGCAACTTACTCGACCTATTCAAGAAACTCGTTGCTCTAGGCAACGACCCCTGGCCCTACGGCTCCACGCGAACGCCCACGCTCGTCTTCGAGAATGTGCAGTTCAGCGGGGTGTAGACTCAGTTCGTCGAGCCGTCATCTTGGAGAGGTCTTATTCGTTCGGGCCAAAACGTGCATTGCTTTGGCGACATGGGCTGCCTCCGAATTATCGAGCGGCGTTCTTGACCGAACGTTCAATAATAGTTATCTTATTGTTTATGGGTCGTCCGCGTGAATACGATGAGGAGGAAGTTCTCGAAGAGGCCATGTTGCTGTTTTGGTCGACTGGCTACGAGGCAACCAGCATGAGCCACCTCGTGGAAGCGACGGGCTTGGCCAAAGGGAGTCTCTATCAGGCGTTCGGCGACAAACAGAAGCTTTTTCTCGAGGCTCTCGAGCGTTACCTCACACGGGGCCGGCAATACCTTCGCGAGTGTTTGGGCAGTGCGGAGAGCGGATACGCTGGCCTAAGCAACTGGATGCTCGAAAATGCTCGGCAGTCTACATGCAGTGGCATTCGCAAGGGGTGTTTTGCCGTTAATACAGCTGTGGAGCTCGCACCTCACAACCCAGTAGCTCGCAAGGTCCTGCAAGCGCATGAGCGAAAGATGGAGCAGCTCTATGAAGCGTGTATTGTTCGTGGCCTCGAAGACGGAAGCCTTTCCAGCTCAGTAGAGCCCGCGGCTTGTGCGCGATGGATCACCACGACGATCTACGGTTTACAGATTCGAGCCAAGCTCGGCATGACCCACAAGCAGGGCATTGAAACGGTCAAACAGGCTCTTGCTTCAATCGCCTCAGGATAAGCCTCTTTTTTTGCACAATTTACGACCAACCGGTCATAAACATAGAAAACCACATAAACCGAAGGAAAAACAAAAATGACAACAACACATACAAACAAGACCTACCTCGTAACTGGCGGAACCACGGGAATTGGGGCCGCAACCGCTCGATACTTAGCCGAAGCTGGCGCAAGAGTAATCGCCACGGGGCGTTCCCCAGAAACGCTAGAAGCCGCAAAGAGAGCTGCACCGGCCAACGTTGAAATAATCGCGTCGGACGCCGGCGATTTGGCGGCGATCCAGAGCCTCGTCGAGCACCTCAAGACAAACTACGGCTCCATTGACGGCGCCTTTGTCAACGCTGGTATCGCTCCCTTCGCTCCGTTGGAGAACTGGACCGAAGAGCAGTTTGATGTCCTGTTCAACGTGAACGTTAAGGGACCGTTCTTCCTCGCCAAGAGCCTCGTCCCCATACTCAACCAAGGTAGCGCCATTGTTTTCAACACCTCGATGGTTCACGCCATAGGCATGGGCACGGCCGCGGCGTATGGTGGGACAAAGGGCGCTCTTCGGTCCATCGTCCGCTCACTCTCCGTAGAATTGGCTGAGAAAGGGATTCGCGTGACCGCTGTGGCGCCAGGTCCTATTGAGACACCAATCTACGGCAAACTCGGCATGGACAAAGAGCAACTCGAGGGCTTTGCAGCCCATGTGGTGAGCCGCGTGCCGATGAAGCGATTTGGCACTGCCGAGGACATCGCTGAAGCCACGGGCTTTCTGCTCAGCAGTAGTGCTCGCTTTATCACCGGCGAAGAACTGGTTGTGGACGGCGGCTGGGTGAACAACGTCGTCTAGCGCAGATCCGTCTAGTCGACTTGGATCGAAACGCCCTCGACACCATCAACGCTGCGCTACGTAGCGATTCGGTCGGTGTCGCGGGCGTGCAGATTCTGGCCGCGGTTGTTTACCATAGTGTCGGTAAGAAATCGCGACATCAACGATTGCAATCGCTAATTGAAGCCCCCGGATTCCGAGAGACTATTCAGCGCCGACAGAATCGTTGGCGATAATTGCTTGGTGCGACGTTGACCACGCGGTGGAACGAACGCCGCATCGAGTCAGCACTTCCGAATCCACATGTGGCTGCGATGGCATCAAGCGAGAGCTCGGTGTCTTCCAGGTATCTTCGGGCGGCCTCTACTCGAAGCTTATCGACAAAGGCAGCAGGAGTCTCTCCAACCGCCTTGCGGAACACACGAGAGAAATTGCGCGGGCTCATGCGAGCACGCTGCGCCATTGACGCAACGGAAAGGTCGGCGCTGAGGTTGTCGGAGGCCCATGAGACCAGCTCACTGATGGCGTCCTCTTCGACGTGCTGGGATTCCAAGGTGGCGCTGAACTGTGACTGTCCACCCGGCCGTCGCATGAAGACGACCAAGCGCCGCGCACAACGGAGTGCCAAATCTCGCCCCAAATCCTCCTCCACCAGGGCAAGCGCGAGATCGATACCAGCCGTCACACCCGCCGATGTGTAGACGTTACCATCCTTCACGAAGATCGCGTCGGCTTGGACGTTGGTGTCCGGAAAGCGCTCAGAGAACTCCTTGGATGCCTGCCAGTGGGTCGTCGCCTTCCTTCCATCAAGAAGTCCGGCCATCGCAAGGAAGAACGCGCCACCGCAAATGGACACGATGCGTCGAGATCTACGTGATAGGCGACGAATGAGCTTAGCTGGCTCGCCCGACGAATCGATCGTTAGGCGCAGATCAGCAGCTGGAACGATCAGGGTGTCGATAGCGCCGCGACAGGTCGTTGCATCGCGTTGGCTCGCGATAGATACGCCACCGTCAGAGCGGATCATGGCAGCGCCGTCTCCGCTGGCCAGCTCCAACCGGTAAGGCGAGACGCTACCGCCAAAGAGCCTGTTCGCCTGTAGGAAGACCTCCCATGGCCCAGTCAGGTCGAGAAGGGAAACTCGCGGAAATGCGAGGAAGACGAGGCGGCGAGCAGAACTAGAGCTGGGCAGGGTCTTCAATCCATCATCCCTTCAAATGGCAGAATATGTCGGATGAATGTCATTTACGCCATGAGTGATGTTAACCACACTCCTGCTCACGTCGCGGTCCTTCGACTCGACCGCTGAACGAAGGCCACCACCGAGGAGAAGACGATAGTTATGACTGAAACCGAATCTACCGCCGCGAATGAGAGTAACGTGCAGAGGGCGCCCTTTGACTTGCCAACCATACACAAGGGGCAGAAGCTGGGGGTCGCCATGCTCCTCTACCCCGGCGTGACCCTCTTGAACTTGCTTGGGCCTCAGACCCCTCTGGCACCTTCCTGCAACACCTATCTGATTTGGAAGAATATCGATCTGCTCGAGACGGACAGCGGTGTGGTCATGAAAGCGACGTCGACCTTCGACGATTGTCCCAAAGAGTTGGACGTGCTGTTCGTACCGGGAGGAGCGTTCGGTGTCATGGAAAACGATGAGGTGCTTCGGTTCCTTGCTGACCGGCGGCCGCGGCCGCGGTACGTTAAGCCTACGCTGCCCAGAGCAGCTAAGAATATGGCGGACTATAGACCGCTCGCCTGAGCCGAGCGGTGCGATACTGTCGTGCGGTTTAACACGCGAACCTGATACCTCGAGGCTTAGCGAATGGAAATACTCAACGCGTGGACAGTGACTCGAGTCGTAAAGCTAGTCGCTCTGGCATGGTTCGTTCTGGGACTCAGCGGCTCGACTTTGCCTGCTTCGCGCGGTGTTCGCCTTCGGGCGACCTATTTGATTATGGTACCGGGATTCGTTGCAACCTACGGCACAGGCTGGCTCTTGATGAAGACAAGCGGTCGAAGCTTACTCACTCCGTGGCTTCTCGCTAGCGTCATCGCAGGCGCTTCAGCCTTTCATCTCGGCTTTCTTGTGAGTCATCGCGAGAAGCCGCGGCGCGTGACCACCATGCTGGCATGGGGCAGCCTCGCCGTTGCGATCGCCCTCATGAGCCTGCGGCCGGTCGGTGCCTTCATGATTGCAGGGGTGGTGATCGCGGGCCTCATTGTGGGCGCCTTGGCCAGCTTGCCCGCCTATCGAATCCCGACCCTCGCCTCGGACGACCGCGATGAGGTATGGAGAGGGCTACGCTGGATCACCTGGTTCGAAGCCGGCTCTCTTCTTCTCGTACTTGCGGCGATGCCATTGCGCCGCGCCCTAGGCTTCAGTCTCGATGACGGCACGGGGCTCGTCGGGTGGACGCACGGCGTGCTTGTGTTGGTCTTCATCCAGTCACTAAGCTCGGCGGTGCGTCTCTTCAGGTGGCCGCGCTCTGAGATTGCTTGGGGGATTCTCAGCGTAGTCGTCCCTGGAGCAGGCTTCTGGCTCGAGCGCCGAATGAGCCGTCGATTCGTGTCTGAGGCAGAGTCTCGAGAACGGGTGGAGCGAGACCGGATAGAGAATTAGTCCTTGGCTATGCCTTCAGAAAAAAACGCCGTCGAGGTAACTTGCGATGGTGTTTTCGTGTAGCGCCCCCGGGAGGATTCGAACCCAAACGCGCATCGCGAGTTTGCTCCGAAGCGTGTGAACGAAGTGAACGGTTCAGGTCATGACCTGAACCAGCGTAGGTGGGTAGTAACCTACTCGAACCGATAGAAGTTCAGCGCCCCCGGGAGGATTCGAACCTCCGACCTACGGTTTAGGAAACCGTTGCTCTATCCTGCTGAGCTACGAGAGCGTATCAAAAATTTAAGTCTTGATTTTTACTCCCCTCGACAGCCACGCATAGAAGCTTGACTATGCATGGTATATCTTGCCTGCAACTTCTTCAGCCTGGGTCCACGTGATACTGAGCTTCTGCTACCTATTCAACCGATGAGTTTCAATCGTAACTAGGATGAGCGAAGCAAAAGTCACAAGAAGAAGGCCGAACTGCTTCGTTGCACTCCAACACTTGCGTCTTCGGCAGTGGCTTTTGGCCATCGTTGAGCACCAGGAGAAAAGACGGCGAGGCCGGCAATAATCCACGTTCGGGCAATATCCCGTCAGAGCAAACGAACTGCAGAGCTAGAAACACAACCCAGCGACCTACGGAATTCTTTCATGAGGTCCGGGAACAACTGGAATTCCGCATCAAATCATCTTCCATAAGCATGACAGAGGCACGGCATGAAAGCCGTCGCCAAAGCGTACGGTAGAGTCTCCATCGTAGAGCACGATGGCACCGCCAAAAGATTTCTTAGCTGCGGCTTTTAACTTGTGGAGGCCTTTGAAATCCTGGGCCGTGACCGTTGCAGCAGCCTTTACTTCGATACCGAATACTTTGCCGCTGGCTTCGAGAACGATGTCAACCTCTGCCTTGTCCTTATCACGGAAATGGCTGAACGTTACGGGCTCTTCATACTAACTCGCATGACGCTGTAGCTCTTGGTACACGAAGGTCTCGAGCAAACACCCAAACAGTACGCGGTCATCCCAAAGGCTCTTTGCGCTCAGCCCCATGAGCGTGCAAGCAAGGCCTGTATCGGTGAGGTGAAGTTTGGGGGTTTTGATGAGACGCTTCTCTCGATGACGGTGCCAAGCGGGCAGTTCGTCTCGGCAACATAGCCCACGGGGTCGGCTCGGGCCGCTGCACGCTGCACGTCGTCATCGAAGGTGAAGTAGGAAAAGCCTTCTTCATCACCGACCAGGCGCGCCAACGTTGTTTTCCCACATTGACGAGGCCCGTGAATCAGCACCACAGGTGAGTCCACTAAGGCTTCGGTAACACGTGGGTGGAGATACCGAGGATAGATGGCGTCGTCGCACATTACGTCCGTTTGCAGATTTTCTCTCGTCCAATTGCAAATTTTTATTCGTCCATTTGTAAGAAAACAAGGTCAAATCCTGGCTATGGTGAACGTCTCAAAGATCGTTCGAAAGCCATTTTGGCGTCGACGTCGCGGTGGGTGACCCGCTCAGTGCAGAACCTGATGAGACCAAGGGAAGTAATCTGCTTGCATTTGCAAGCATCGAATCCCCGTCGTTTTATCTCTATCCAATCGCTTCTCACATCGCCGAGAAAAAGACCGAACTCACGAGTGAAGAATTTGCCGGACATCGCTCTTTTGGCGAGCGTTGGAGAGCTTAACGCCCACCATGTACGCACGGCCTTGGAGCAGACATTTTCTTTTCGCGACACTCATACCTTGCCTCAAGAGCTACCTGAGCCGCCTGACCTTTTGGACGGAGTCCTATCGTGCGATGGCCATCTCGGACGATCTCCGCTGGCGCACACTGAAAGACGTTCACACAGCAGCAGCGGCATTTCTGGCCCCCCTGCTTTCGAAGGCAGGTGAGACGCTGCATTGGTCACCCTCCGAATGGCAGTAGGCTTGATGAAGTCGAACAGCCTCACCACTTAAACACATCATCGACTTTTTTCGGATCGATATCTTTTTTGATGGCAAGCGCCTGTAGAAGGCTACGAACAAAACCCAATGCACCTAGGGGCCACAATAAAAGGGCTGCGACAAGCATCACCCAATACCCCAACCCCAAAGTAGAAAGCAGACCTTCGTCGGAGCCCTGCAAACTAAAGGCGCGGATTTGCAACAGAGCAGTAACTTCTGCCCCAAAACCGAAAAGCGCTAGCAAAGCGTAAGAGATAACGGTGGGTTGCTTGAAGGCGATATGCGCCGCAACGACGGTCGCAAGCAATAGCGCAGTCGCGATGATTTTTCCGGGCTGGCTCCCGTCTTCGTGAGAAAAACGCCACGCACTGGACCATGATGTTGCTTCCTTGGCCTGCTTGTGATGAAGCGTTTCACTCTTCTGATGAGACGTCGTTGTTTGGGCAAAAGGCAAAAGCGTTCCCGCAAGTCCTAAGAGAACAATAATAAGAGGACTGTATCGGTTTCTGGTAATCGTCGGTAAGAATGTCATCTGAACCCACAAAGTAGCACGCACTAGCATGGCGTTTGTGAAAAGAGGGTCTTCGCTCTCTTCAAATCACCAACCAACGTGTCCCAGCATTGTTTAGCTTGGTTGGAGTTTTGTGGATCCTGCAGTTTACGGGGATGACAGGTCACCATCGCGGCTGCCGCCCAAGGCGTCTTGAATACCTGTCCACGCGGCTGCCGCAGATTGAGGTGTGCCCCTAACAACACACGTGCCGCATGCAGCCCTAAGCACAACACTACCTTGGGCTTTAGTTGCTCCAGCTCTGCGATGAGCCAGTTACGGCAGGCACCTTGTTGCGAAGCCCGCGGTCGTTTGCCCGAGTCCGAACCCATGTGTTTAAAAGCATGCGTCATATAAACATGCTCGCGCTCAATCGCCGCTACCTGCAAAGCATCCTCGAGCAAGGCACCGTGCCGTCCAGCAAAGGCATGGCCAGCACGGTGATCGTCGGCATGGGGGACATCGCCGAGCACAACAAGGGAGGGATGATCAGACCCACAACCCAAAACGCTAGGCTTCGACTGACTGCAGCAACCACACGCACGACATTGACGCAGCTGCTGCTGCACATCGCTCAACGCGCGTAAAGGCTGACGCAACAAAGGCGCTGGCGAGGGCATCGTTTTCTGCATCGCGATCATTTCATCAACCTGCTGCTGCGCCTCCGCCAGCAAACGTGGGATCTCCACCGTCTCTGGCAAGGTTGGCCAATGACGCTTAGGCATCTCGGACTGCATCGCCCGCACCATGACGCGCGTAGGATTAAAAATCGCACAGTAGTAATCGCGCCAGAGAGATTCGAGCACGTCACTTGTAGGCGCAGCGTGGCGCGGCTGTCCCGGTCCTAGTTGCCAACGCCTGCCATCAAAATGAAGAGACGCATCCGGAGTCAAAATAGACCAGCGCATATCGCTAAAGCGCTTGGCAAAAAAGGAAGCCACCAGGGGCAAAACCGGATGCTCAGGTTGATGCCAGGCAACAAAATGCGTCTCATCATCGTCGGTGTTAACCTGCCGAAAACGCACAAAGGCCTTGGTTTTGTGCGAACTGCGCCGCACCGCAGCATCCAAACGCAATAGCTCTGCGACATCTGCATCCGCAGCCACGCGCAACACATGCGCTTCGCCGTGCAGCAATCGCCAAAGAAGACGATAAAGCAATGCGCAGCGTGACTCGCGACGATGGTGTGCAACACGACGTGCAATGCATAGAAAATCGCGCGGGACCTTAAGCTGCGCAGGCTCCTGGCGCGCGCATTTATTTGCCCAGTCGGGGTCATCAAAAAGCGAACCCGGCGCCAACCATTGAACACGCTCGGGAGGAATACGCTGCCCTAATAAATAGCGGGCACTAAGACGCCATGATTCCCACCCCATCTCGATGGGCACAGTAAGATGTCGCGGTGATTTCGCGCTCATTGCATTCTCTGAACGCTCTTAAGTCTGAAGAGGCTGATCGAAGAGAGACAACTGCTGCGGCTTGACCTGCGCCTCGAGATTCGCGTGCTCCAACCATCGCAGCGGAGCAGGATTACGATCACGGGTGATCACAAAAGGAGCCACCTTACGCAGTGCAACACGCATGCGCTGAAGCACAGTCATCGTGATGGGGATGTGACGACGCGAGGCGATGATCTTCTGCGCATTACGCACGCCCAAACCGGGAACGCGCAGCAGCAGTTCACGTGGTGCGGTATTGAGATCGACTGGAAAGAGTTCGCGATGCTTGAGAGCCCAGGCGAGCTTGGGATCGATATCGAGCCTTAAGTTGGGATCGGCCTCTGAGGCGATTTCATCCACGTCGAAGCCATAAAAGCGCAGCAACCAATCGGCTTGATACAGGCGATGCTCGCGTACGAGAGGCGGAGCCTTGGCTGGCATACCCGCTGCTGCAAAAGGAATGGGACTATAGCCGGAGTAATAGACCCGACGCATACGATAACGCGTGTAAAGATGATGGGCGGTATTCAGGACAAGGCGATCGGGTGAAGGCGTCGCGCCCACAATCATCTGGGTGCTTTGACCCGCGGGTGCGATCATCTCCTTGCGCTTGATACGCCTGGAGCGACGCGCTTGAATGCTTTCGTCGATGGCTTCGCGCAGCGCCCCCATGCTCCCCTCGATTTGCTCGCCTTCTTTCTCGGGAGCGAGCCGGTTGAGATCGGCGCGAGAAGGCAACTCGATGTTGACGCTCACGCGGTCGGCGTAACGCCCTGCTTTGCGAATCAGTGCATCGCTAGCGCCAGCAACTGCCTTGAGATGGATATACCCGGCAAAGGCCTCTCGCTCGCGCAAACGTTGAGCGATGCTGATCATCCGCTCCATCGTATCGTCCGCACTGCGACGGACGGCGCTGCTCAAAAACAAGCCTTCTATGTAGTTGCGACGATAGAAGTCGAGGGTCAGGGTCACGAGCTCGTCGGGCTCGAAGGTGGCGCGCTCTACCCCACTCGATCGACGGCTGACACAATAAGCGCAATCGTAAATACACACATTGGTCATCAATACTTTGAGCAGCGATATACAACGACCATCGGGGGTATAGCTATGGCAAATGCCCATCCCCTGAGTGCTACCCAGTCCTTTTTCATTGCGCCCCTTGGAGCCGCTGCTCGCACATGAGGCATCGTATTTGGCCGCGCTGGCGAGCACACGCAGCTTGCGATGAATAGACGGCTCGGGCATGGCCGCCATCATGCAAGGACACTGAACACTTGTCCAGTTTATTTGTGCTAAGTTTACCTAACCCTGGTCAGCAGCCTCAGCTACTTTCTTGAGGCGCTGCAAACCGTCTTCGTAATAAGAGCCCACCATACCATCGATGCACAGGCCAAAGTAACGTCCGATGATATTCCAGCCGCTATCGCCTTGCATACCCCAGGTCACTTCTGTGCTCTGGCCCTTTTCTCTGAAACGCCAATAAGCCTGCGCTTGCCCCTGTTCTTTGAAATCCAGATCAATCACAATACGTGCAGGCGACTGACTTTCGACAATGGTCATCTTGCCCTCACCGCTTTCGTCTCCTTGCCACGTTGCCCACGCGCCCTGACCCGCCTCGGGACCGCCATAGGTGGTCTTCAGACTTGGGTCGGCGGCTTGCCATGGCGACCATTTTTCATTCTCGCGCAGGTTGTTCACCAGGTTGAAAATCACCGCGGGTTTTGCGTCCATGGATAGGCTGCGCTCAACCTCATAACCCGAGGGCAAAAACAAGCCCACCAGGAGAAATAGAGCCAGCACGATGCCTAAGCCTGCGAGTATGCGAATGACGATCCGTTTCATGCGCCTGACTTCACACACGCGAAGCAACGCGTCAATGTAGGACGAGGCTCAGCCCTTGCTGTGCTCCTCGCCATCAAAACGCAGCGCAGTATCTTTATCGGCCGTGCGCGTATGCAACTCCACCGGCCGCTTCCATAAACGAACCAGCGACTCGAGGCATTTCTCGGCCCAGTCCATACGCAAGTCCATGCCCATGTGATCATGCACCAGCATCAGTTCACCGCGATTGCCGTGGTTCGCGTTATCCACGTAAATGAAGGGGTTGCCGCCATTGGTGAGCGACGACAGAAGCTGCTCTTTGACTTGCATAAACTGGCGTGAGGCGATTTCCCAGCGCTCGTGTCGTGGGTTGTAGCCAAAGGCATACATCTTTTGCTCGGCGACAAACTCAGGCGTGAGAAACTCATCAATAAAGGTTAAGTCGTTGTACAGTGCGCGCACTTCAAATATTTTCTGCTTGCCCAAACCCGTGCGTCTATCCCAGTTGTTACGTCGAGAAAAGCTATCGCAGTCTTCCCACTCTTTGCCGAACTGACCGCGATTCCATCGCTCTTCAATGTGGCGATAAAGCTCCACGCCCAGTTTATAAGGATTAAGCTGACCTTGCTGAGTGACCAATACACCGGCACAACGATCGGCATAATCGATGATCTCATCATCCTGACAAAGCTCCTCTGTCATCAGCTTAGAGTGCCAGTATGTTGCCCATCCTTCATTCATGATTTTGGTCTGACGTTGCGGCAGAAAGTAATAGGCTTCGCGACGAATCATCGCCACCACGTCGCGTTCCCATCGTTCTAAGGGAGCATGCTGCAACATAAATCCCAGTACATCACGCACGCGAGTCTCGGGAAATTTCTTCTTTTTCTCTTTATCGTCGGCAAGCTTTTGGCGCTGTTCTTCGACGAATGATTCGGGATTGATAAAGGGATCCATATACGCGTGATCCACACGCAACCGAGGCAATTCTTCGGAGCTTTCTTCATCAACTGTGTCGCTTTGAGAAGACAGATCATGAGGCGCAAAAGGAAGCTGAGGATCGATCAGATTTTCCAGACTCAGGCAGGTGTCGATCAGCTCTTCAATCGCTTCGATACCCAAGCGGTTAATCCATCGGCGCATCGTTGCCGCGTGATTCGCAATCGTATCGATCCACTTGCGAATGCTCTGCCCGCGTTCACGGTCATATCCCTGGTCGGTAATGCGAAACGCGAAGTTGTTTTTGAAAAAATCGACGTGGGCGTAGACATGCGCCATCACCAGCTTTTGATCCACCCAGGTATTGCCCTCGAGCAAATACGCCACCGAGGGATTGTTGTTGATCACCATCTCGTAGATTTTCGATAAACCGTACTCGTAGTTTTTGGCGATGCGCTCGTACTCCATGCCAAAGCGCCAATGCGGATACCGGGTGGGAAATCCGCCATAGGCTGCAATCTCGTTCATTTGGCTGTAGTTCACCATTTCAAAGAGCACGGGATAAAAATCGAGACCACAGGCCGCCGCTTGCTTTTCGATCTGCACCTGTAAATCGCGAATGTCGCTGGGCAGAGCGGTTTGATTGGCAAAGCGACTCATTTATTTCCCCGTCCCAAGAAAGTCGCGAATGGACTCGATGATGGCGTCGCGATTGCGAATCTCACTAATGATCAAACGCGCATCATCTTTAAAATGCTGACTGAGATCTTTAAGGAACTGCCCCGAACCGTAAGGACTTTCGACCTGGCCGTAACAAAACACATTGGCCACTGGCAGCAGCACATCTTGCATAAGGGTCAGACATTGCTGGGTGTCCTCGCCGCTCCAGTTATCGCCATCGGAAAAATGAAAGGGATAAATATTCCATTGCTCGCGCGGATAGTCGGTCTCGATGATCTTAGCCGCCAGCTGATAGGCCGAGGAAATCATGGTGCCACCCGACTCGCGTGTGCGAAAAAAGGTGTCGCGATCGACTTCACGCGCAACGGCGTCGTGAATGATATAACGTGTAGCCAGCTTGGGATAATGCTTACGCAGCCAAACATCGATCCAAAAGGTCTCTGTGCGCACAATGTCCTTTTGGTCCTGCCCCATCGATCCCGAGACATCCATCATGTAGATAATCACGGCGTTGGCGGCGGGCTCGTCGATCAGCTTGGGCGCCTTGTAACGCATATCGCTGCGCGAAGGAATGATCACCGGATTGCTGCGATCGTAGGTGCCCGATGAAATCTGACGACGCAGCGCCTGACGAAAGGTGCGCTTAAAGTGCTTGAGCGAGTTAGGGCCCACGGGACGAACGCCCACGTAACGACTCTTTTTTTCGTCCATCACTGGACGCCCTCGCGGCTCGATAGCTGGAAGCGCCAGGGCTTCGCCTAGAATATCGGCAAGCTCATCAAAACTCAGTTCGACCTCGAGAGGATGCTCACCCGGATCCTGCCCTGCTTCCCCAGCTCCAGAAGAACCCTCTTGAGGGTCGCCTCCCAAGGAATCCCCCACATCACCTTCACCCTGAGCCACCCCCCCCTGCTGCTTTTCAGCATGACGAAAGCGGGGAATGTCCACCTGTGGCAGAGGAATGGACACGCTTTTGTTGCCCTGACGTCCAAGCAACTCGCCATGCGTCAGGTACTTGCGCAAATCTCTGCGGATGCGCCCGCGCACAATCTCGCGATAACGACTATGATCTTGACCGATTCGAAGTGCCACGTTGTACGATGATATCGCTTACGCAGCTCAGATACTAGAGCGAAAGCCGCCTACCAAATCGTAGCGATCACATCGGCATCTCGAATAGCCTGATCCTTGGTCACAAGCTCAGCGTGATGTACCGATGGAGACTCACATTGATTGGCATTTCGATGATTCATGCAAACACCTCGCATGAGACTCAAAACTACGTGCCACTGCGAACACCGCTAAACAAGATCTCCATTTCTTTAGCGGCTTCTTCAAATGCTAGCGATATCTGACCGTTATGCTCAAACAAAAACTTGCCATGACTTGCCTTAATAGGTCGGTCTAGAGGGAGCTTTCTAACGATCAATTTCTCTATCTCGCGAAGCTCTTTCTCACGTATGCATATCTCAACATAATCAGAAATTCTAAATCCCATTCCATAAATGCTTTTAAATCCATCAAGCGAAGCAGGATTTGTCCGTGCAACTTCATCAAAGTGAAAACGTGCCATCAGCTGAGGATCTATTAAATTTGCCTCGGTGTAATCGCGACAAAATCTTTGATATGTCCTTCCCGATCGCTGGGTGCTGCTGATTACAAAAGGTAAGTCTATCGAAGACAATCCCATTGTTGCTGTTAATACCACGGCAAGAGAATCTGCTTCTATTTCTACAGAAGCAGGATGGAGTCCATCAAAATTTTTCAAGACCTCAAACGTAGTTTCTTCAAGCTGATTTATTGCTTTATCAGCGCTTTGATGTGGATTAGAAAAAGCCTGATTAAGTGAATTTCGACGCACGGGCGAAATCACAATATTATCAATCATTGAAAAAATAACTTTCTCAACGAAATCCTGATTCAGCTGACATTGGCTAAGAAGAGCAAGAAACACTCGCCCCCTTGCCTGAAGTTCATTGATGTAGCCCTCTGAGTCCAGAACTCCTGTGCCAGCATGGTCACCTCCAATACCTACGTAGTCAAAAACCGATGATGCACCTCTAACCAGGCCACTAGGATTGGGATGATGACAAATAAATTCAGTGCCTTTGTCTCCGTACACATGAGCCCACAAAACCCAATAAGCCATCGATGTTGTCCAGATTGACGTCGCGTTTTTCCCTGCTCCAACCATTGCAATCATGTTGCGCAAATCGAAGTAATCAATACGATCAAGATCCCGCTTAACGTCTACAAGTCGCTGAGAACTATCAATGACATTGAGAAATGAACCTGCATAATAGTCTATATAGCGGTTTCCATGACCATAAAACAAATGAGATAATTCATGAGCTAAAACGATAGTAATGAACGTTTCATTGCGTTGATCATGTGGGATGAATGAAAGATACCCTTGGTCGATAAAAATAGTCCACCAAGTCTTAACGGCAGGTCTTTGCGAAGGATCAGTAGAGTTAACAATCCGGGCACCAGCATTATCGGTATCAAGAATCACAATCTCTGGCATGCCCAGTTCACGTATTGGATCATCTGGATCAAGACGCTTGAGTAAGGTCGAATAGACCTCGTAAAGCACTCGTTCGAGATACGCATAGCTTTTGGGCGCATCACGCCGCTCGACAACTTCTGCACCAAGCAGATAAAGCAAATCGGCTCGCTCCGAGGCGGAAGCTTCGCTCCACTTGATCACGAACCTAGGATCAATATGCGAACGATTTTGCGCTAATGCGATCTCAGCACGACGCTGGAGATTTGCTCTGATAGCAGCAGTGCTTTTAGCATCCACATCTCCCGGGTTTGCAGTACCGCAAGCCCATAGTGAACACAGCATCAATAAACACAAAAATCCAATAGCGCAGTGGCTTACTCTTAAGCACATAAGCAATCCAACTTCTTATAAGAACAACAGTAAGAACGAAAAGAGGCGCTAAGTTAGCACCGCCCCTAATCAGGTCAATGCAGCAATAAGCTTGCGACGCGAGGATATCGCTTACGCGACCCAGATGCTAGAGCGAAAGCCGCCTACCAAATCGTAGCGATCACATCGGCATCTCGAATAGCCTGATCCTTGGTCACAAGCTCAGCGTGATGTGCCAACGCGGTTGAAACAATTAACCTATCCGCTGGATCTGCATGCATGTGATCGCCAAGTTGAGTGGACGCCGCTGCAATACTTGGAGTTAGAGGCAGTAAATTAACGCGAGGCTCTGCAAGTGCATTCTCCATCCACAGTACCACCTCGCAGTTGAGCTCGATGCGCTTTTTAGCCACCAGCATACACATCTCCCAGCAGCTAATGGCAGCGATGCCAATGCGCTCACTTGCGTTGATACTCTCAAGTGCTTGGTCACTAAGACGATGCGGGTCGCTCATCCACCAGATCCACGCGTGCGTATCAAGTACGATCACGCGTTAGCGTCCCAGGCTTCATCGATCGGGGAAACAATATCGTCATGATATTTTACGCTACCCCGCAGTGACATGGGATCTCTAGAACTTAGAGGGACGAGCTTCGCGATAGGGCGCCCTCGTTTGGTAATCGTAAAACTTTTCCCTCGTTTAACTTGTTCAAGCAATTGTGAGAGGTGAGTTTTAACCTCGAAAGCGCCCAATGATTTACCAAATTTCACCATCAAACCAGTTTGCGACTAGTTCGTAATGAACACAAGCCTTATTGAGAGTCCTATTCTCTCACGAAGAAGTGCAATAGCTAAGTGGACTGAAGCGGTGAACTACCAGCCAGCCCCCTCTACAATCACCTTTTCGCTACGGCTGCGGCCAAAGGTTTCGGGGTGGTAGATTTCCCGAACGTGGGCAGGGGCAGCAAGGAATTGCCCCGGTGTGGTCGCACGCGTGGTGTAGGTATAGATATACACGCCGGCAGCAAGCTGAGTGGCCATGACTTCGGCGCCTTGATTGCGCAGGTTGTGATGATCGTACCAAGCAGCAGGCATGATCCCATATCGATGTATCGTCGAAGCACGTGCATTGGTGCGCACTGGCATAGGCATAAAGGGCGGCTTGGGGTCTTGAGGATAAAGGGCCAAGTTGGGATTTTCGGGCTCAAGCCCTGCGGGCAAGGCATCGCGCACAGCCACATGGGATCGACGATCGTAAACCACTAAGGTAAGCCGCACGCGGACGCGGGACCCGGCACGCACATGCCAAGCGCCCTTTGCATAATGCACATCGTCGGGATCATCCGCGCCTTCATAACGACGCTCGATCGCAAAGCCATGATCCACAGCCGCTTGTTTCATTTGCTTGGGCGCATACTGCATGCCCAGACGGTAATAGAGACGACCTTGCCCCTGTTTACGCAGCAAGACATCCATCCACTGCGGATGCTTAACCAACTCCGCCATGGGCACATGCTGCGCGTTGCGGTCACCAATGCGACGCAGGGTTTTCGCCGTCAACAACTGCGGTCCCAGCCATGCGCGCACATTCATGATCGCAGAAGCTTTCTTTGAAGCTGAGCGCGGACGCTCATAACGCTGGAAATAGTCGCTCAAGGCCAACGCCATAAAGCTATCTTCCTGACTATTGCCGACTCGCCGATGCTGGTAATGCTGCGTCAATCCACGCACGAGTTTGGCAATCGCATCATGCTGAGGCGCAACCCTCATCAAGCCCGCAAGCAGCAATGCGTCTGCCCTTCGCTCCGAATGCAACAGCATATAGGCCTGCTCATCGTACTGCGTCACCACATGCGCGGTTGCCGCGCTTTCGACGATGCGATTGTTTAAGTAAACCAGCACACGTTCCACTTCAGCTTTGTCGCTTGCGATCACCGGCAGCAACCAAGCCATCGCCTCGACAGGCAGCTCCTTTAAAGGAAGTGAGTGCAATAGCTCCAACGCGAAGGGCAAGGGCTTGATAGAAGCACCATCGTTGAGATGCTGCACATACAACGCATAGGCTCTCAGCGTTGTCCGCACAGGCACGGATGCGCTGGCAACGTTGCCGTGATTCTGTGCAAGGGAAGCAACGTAACGCAGCAAGGGCTTCTTCAAGATCTCTGGGACCAGATGCCCTGCTTTTTCTGCACGCAACAAGGCATGCGCCACATGAATGCTAGCAAAGGGCGAGGTGGGCAAAGACAATCCAGGCCACACGGCAAAGCTGCCATCGCGATGCTGCAAGGCTTGCAATCGACGCAGTTGAGCGCCTAAGGCCTCTGCAGCGTGCTTGGACGAGGGCAAGTCAGAAGCACCAAGCGCCTGCTGCACTTCCGCCAAGGCCAAGCGTGTGATCATGCGTGACGCAATGGCCTCGGGAAAATGCCAAGCTTCTTTTTCGAGCCCAGTGTAAGCATCGCGCAGCACATGTAACTGCGTGCGACTAAAACGCAGATCGAGACCGCCAAACTCAGGCCATGCATCCTGCGGTGGCTTAAGCGCATAACGTCGCGCACCTTCATCAAGCTCCCCATAAGTAGCAACGCTCTCTTCGGTAGCCGGGGTCCAAACAGGTAGAGTCACCTCGGCGGCATCGCGCAACACCTCATCCTGTGCAGCAGAACGCCCTGTCGCCACCCACTGCAAACGGGCCTCACCCACCTGATTTGCCCGCGCCTTAAAACGCAGCTCGCGACGCACACCAGCAGGCAAGTGCAGACGATATCCTCTCACAGCGTCCAGCTTTAGATCACGACTGCGCAGCCCCACCTGCACATCAAGTGCACGGGAACTCTGATTGCGAATGAGCAACGGGATTTCCGCCCGATCACCTAGGTTGAGCAAACGCGGCGCCGAAGGCTGCAGCATCAATGCTTTGCGCACCGTCAGCGCACTCTCGCCCTTGCCGAAGAAATCTTTGTCGTGTGCTGCAAAGGCAATCACGCGATAGCGCGTGAGATTATGCGGCAGCGTCAAGCTCTGCTGTACGCGACCCTGAGCATCACTGCGCAGCGCGGGCGCAAAAAGAGCCAAGGCACGAAAATCACGCCGTACAGAGACTCCCGGCATAAGCTTGTTAGTTCTCGCGGCGTATTGGTTTTGAGCGACAGCGCTGCCCTCCAATGCATCCACATCCAGACTTTGAGCGCTCGCTCTGGCCATGTCCGTATGATCTTTATGAGCCTGACCATCTCGCCTTTTCGTTTTGTCCTGCTCGACCAGGGCCAAAACATGACGTCGTAGTTCATCACTCCAAACCCCAGGACCACGTCGATGAAAAAATACATCTAAGGGATTCGCAAAATTGGCATCGCTGAGCGCAAGCACGGCTTCATCCACCACCAATAAAGCTACCTCAGCGTTGGCTGCAGGACGTCCATCGTGACGATTGACCTGCACCTTTAGACGCACCGGCTCACCTGGCTCGGCCACCTTAGGGATGGACTGCACCTGCGTTGTCAGCTTTTGATGCACAGGCGGGATAGCCAGCTCCACCTGTCCCGAAGCATGGCCAATATCGCCTTGCGCCGTTGTACCACGCATACCAACCGCGTGAACCTGCACATGCACATTGGGTGTAAAGGCAGCCTCCAAAGGTACCTCAATGAGGGCATGACGCTCACTTACGCGCTTTTGCTCTTGATGCACGATACCGTTGCGCATCCAGGTGATAAAAAGTTGAGCTGGTGCGAAAGGAAGCTGCAGGGCCACCCGCGCGGTATCACCCGGGCGATACGCCTCCTTGTCCGGCATCATGGTTACGCGATCTGCGTTAACCCGAGCGTTGGGCAGAGTCACGTCCCCCACCACCCAATAACGCATCACGCTCTCATTAGAACGCCCAGCGCGATCGTGAGTGCGCGCGATGATGCGATACATGCCCGCCTTCGCGATGGGCCAACTGCAATGCCCCGCCTTCGTCATCGAGGTCGTGCGACATTGCTGCATCTCCTTGGCCTCTTCGTGCCAGCGCCCCTTGCGAAACCTTCCTTCTAAGCGCGCCACCTGGATATGAATGGGATAACCCTGCTGAAGCTCACCATCGATAGTGGTCACGATGCTCTCGATGCGCAGCATCTCCCCAACCCGCACGAAATTCTGCGGCGTACGCAGACCCACGTAAACCTTCGCAGGGTGCAACAGCAACGCGTGACGCGCCGTCCAGGCCTGGCGATTGAGATCCTGCACCTGGGCTTCAATCGCTATCTGACGCGGGCGCACCGGATCCATGCCTTGCCAGTCGAGGCGCAGCGTGTGCTTTCCGTGTGCGTTGGTCCGGCCCTCATAACGTTGCCTGGTGGCGGCCTGCGGCATGCGCCAGTCCTCAAACCACCAGGGATTCCATTCGCCAAAATGAAAGTCATCTTGATTAGGCGGCCTAAAATGTCCCTTCTGGGAGCGCACTGTCCACTTGACCGAAGCGTTGGCCAGCCCTCCACCCGCATAATAGTTAGCCTGCACGGTGGCCTCGCTGGGTTCTTTGAGCAGATGGAAAGCCTTTGCCATATCCAGCGACACTTCAAACTCCGGTCGCCGATAGCTCTGCACCTGCACATGATGAATAGTGATATGGGGAGAGCGCTGACGATCTTTAGAGGGCTTGCTGGCGTACAACGTCACCGTTGCCGTCCCTAGATTGGCCTCCTTAGGAAAAGTAGTCTTAAGATCGAAGCCGCCCAATGTGCTCAGCTTCAGCGGACCCTCACTCAGGACATTGCCACGTGCTCCGGTGAGGCGATAAAAAAGGTTGCGCGGCAGTTCAGCGAGCCCCGCAATGCCGCCGCGCGGACGCATGTCCAGCTTACGCAGCCAACCTTTGAGACGAAGAGCCTCGCCTGGCTGATAAACGCCTCTGTCGTCGGTGATAAAGCTCTGCCAGCGCGGACTTTGGGCTTGATGAGGATGATAGGCATGAGGCAACAAAGCCCTGTCCTCGCCATGCTGCACCTCGATCAATGATCGACCTTCCGAATCTTTTTTCGCCTTTGGACCGAGCTTAAACTGAGCCATTCCGGCTGCGTTCGTCCGCGCTTCAACGCCCAAAGGACGGACACGCACCTGCGCATTCGCGATGGGTTCACCCGTCTTTAGAGAGGTCACCGCCACCTGCAGTGTCGTATCGTCTTGCCATGAACTAATGCCCAACTGCGTTGACTGCACCCACAGCACGCGATGGGCTGGATCATGAACCGGTCGCTTAGACGAAGAAGCTGAACGTAGCTCGACGATCAGATGTCCTTGGCCTCGATTATTGAGCCAACGCGAGAGCGATAAATCCGTGGCGACTTGCCCGCTTTTCCAGCCCGCCGGAACCTTTACATCCTGAGTCGCCAGCAAGGTGCCCGGCCACTGCACCAGCACGCGTGGGTCGCCCTTGGCATTAAAGCCATAACGCTGTGTACGACGTAGAGCTTTGTAGTAGTCGGGCCACTGGTGAGGCTCGACACGTCGCACCTTAGCCCGCAACCTCGGCAAGCCTTGCGAAAGCACTCTGAGCTTGGGGACTGCGGCCCAAGGGTTGAGCACCAACTGCTCTCGATGCAGCGCAATGCTTGGTCGTACTGGTTGCACCCGCATTGTTACAGGCTTTGTCGCTCCCAGCGTTTGACCAAAAACATCGCGCAGGGTTGGCGGCAAGTTGAGCTTGTACACGGTATCGGCCTGCATCTTGCCAGACAGCACCAAGCCCCAAGGGTTCACCTGCAGCTCAAGCCCATCAACCACTGGCTGCACCTGGATATCGCGCACATCGATAGCCTGCTCCGCCAGGGCGTGGTTGAAGTTAATGTGCCAACTGTCCTGTGCTCTGCATGGGCGCTTCGCGTTGCAATTCGCCCCCTTGAAAGCCAGGGGACCGTAGGTTTGAAAGCTGTGCGTGAATGCCCGCGCACTAAGACGAGGGCCTTCCTGAGACGGAGCCCCGGCTTTGATACGCAGCTGCACCTTACTGCCTCTGGGCAGAGCCTGTGTTGGCAACAAGGTCAGAGTTCTGGTTTGCAGCTCATCAACATGCGCTGCCTTGAGTTGAGCCTGAGCTTTGGGGTGCGCCTTGAGATCGGCAGCCGTAGCCTGACGCAGCGCATAAGAGCGACCTCGGCTGCGTAGCTCGACCCATTCCAGGACTTTGTGGGCATCAATCGCTTGGTTGAAACGCAGGATCATCGGCGTTTGATTTGAGTATTCACCCTTAGACGGAGGCCACACCTTGCTCACCTCGAGAGCAGGTGTCGTAAAACGCGTCGTGTACGAGCGCCGAAGGGTCTTACCCGCCGCAGACTTCAATCCTGCGGGGATTTTCAGGGTGTACGCGGTCGCCATCGGAAAGCGTCGTGTTTTTCCCTGACTTCGAGGCTCAAAAAGCAGGGTGCGCGTCCCCACCCAACGCCATTGTCCCGGCGGTTGCGGCTCAAGACGAATAGCCGGCAAGGAACTGCGGGCATCGATATGCGCCGCAAGAGCAACCATAGGCTGGGAAAAAACAATGCTCAGATGCGAGGCAATATCAACATCACCCTTGGGCGTGACGCGTATTACCTTAAGAGGGCCAGAATCGTCGCGATCTTCAGGTGCAGCAGCGTTAGTCGGAAACGCAGTCTGCACAGGGACCTCATCCTGCTGTGGCCGCGGCATAGACGTGGATGGCAACGCAAAGGTTTTCTTAGACGGCGCAGGTTTAGCGCTTGGCTCAGCGAGGCCAGCAAAAAGAGGTGTGACGTGTTCAGAATCAAGAGTCTCTATTGAGTCGCTGTCATCGTCAGCGATCGAGGACTTTACCGCTGCAGAGTCGTTGGATGCGCTTTGCTCTAGCTTGAAGACAAGACCATCGTCCTTGCTTTTGCTCTGCTCTTGCGCGGACTCGATAGGAGGCAGCGGTAATGCTTGCGAGCCTGGCGATAAACTTTGACTGCAGCCCAAGCCTAGCGCGATAACGAAAGTGATGAGCGATCGCATACTTTGCATGCGCGCAGGCTATCACAGGCCATGGCTCTGAGCGCTTATCGCGCAACGCGTTTAAACCTGCAGGTACACCAGCAAAAATACGCAGGCGCTCCATAGGCATAAGTTCGCTAAAAAAGGCGTGTCGCGCAGCATTTGGTCGGTGGGACTGACCGGGCTACGCCGCATCACCAGTTTGGCAAAACGCAGCATCCCATACGAAGCGGGCAAAACGGTCACAGCAAGATAATCCGTGCCCAGCGCCTGTCGCGTTTCTTTGCTCAAGGTTGTCAGAAGATAGCAACCCAAGGTTGCCAACGCGCAAAGGAGAAGCAGGGTTTGCAAGATTTTCGGACTATAAAAACGCAGGACCTGTCGCTGATGCTTAGAGTGCTCGCCCTGCATCACCTCGTGCAAACGTTTGCCAAAGCCCAAGAAAAGAGAGAGCAGCAGCGTAATCCCATAAAGTGCGGCAGTGGTATCGATGCCTGTGGCCACCGCACCGCCGAACACTCGCAACTCAAAGCCTAACGCAATGCAGAGCACATCCACGTAAGCGATGCGTTTTAAACGCGTGGTGTAAGCAACATTGAGCAGGGCGTAACAGGCAATCACCATCGCCAACAACGGGCGAAGAACATAGGCCAGACCAAGCGTCAGCAAAGCCAATACCAGAGCCGTGCTAAGGGCGGTGCGAATGGAAAGCTGTCCGCTGGCAATAGGTCGCAGGCGCTTGCTTGGATGAAGGCGATCCGCCTCGTAATCGAGGCTGTCGTTAAGCAGATAAACCGCGCTTGATATCGCGCAAAAGCACCCCAGCGCCCCAAGCGCCCGCTGCATCAATGACCACTCGGTCAAGGCCTGGGCAAAGACCACCGGAATGAGCACGAAGCCGTTTTTGACCCACTGATGGGGCCGCATCGCGCGTAGGAGCGCCCACCCACTCATGCGCGCGGATGTGAAGCCTTAGAGCAAAAAGGTCAATAGCGAAGGGCGCCGATGTCCTCCTTAGGTGGGTTACTGCCTAGCTTCGCGGGCGCCGATAAAAAGAACTAATTCTGATAATAGAAATGAGAGTTACACCCTTTCAAATCAACAAATCCTCCCCCAGAGAACCAAACAGTCGCCATTCCATCTTCTTCAGGAAGAGCAGTTTCTGAGATGGTTCTCTCATAAGGGTCAGAATCTTGACCATTTATTGTTATTTTCAAATGAGCACGGGTGTTATCATCTTTTGTCTCTGTTGGCTTGTAATAGAGACGTTTTTTATCGTATTCAGGCGCTGGTTTAGGAAGCATTTCCATGACATCTAAAGACATAAATATAAAATCATTTTTGGCACTCACAAACAGCTGACGCTTAGCTTCCAAACTCGAGCCAAACATCTCTATGCCAATCGGCACGGATTCAAAAGAATGAGCCTCAACATTAGGAGATTTCATCCAGTTATAGCTACTGCAGGTCCATTTCCTTTCCACCGTATATTCCCGAGGAGTTCGTTTTTCCAAGGCCAAGTCACTTCTGCTTGTTTCTGATACCGAGCAGGCATTAGCCAAGGAAATCAATCCTATAAAAACCATTAGTTTTTTCATAACAACACCTAATCAATATTGAGATTTCGACAAAAATGTTGATTACGACCTTGGTCATCTGTTGCCAAATTCAATCAACATCATTGCAAACAAAAGTTCACAAAGATTTTGAAATAAGAACGAAGTCTGTTTTTTCAAATGAGTCGAAAGCCGGGCGTCAGATTGACCGATCGCAGAAGCTCACTGCGGCGCGCTCTAGGTCATCGCAAGAGCCGTATCCCATACCAACGCATTGCCAAGGGCGTGGTTGTATGGGATTGCAGCCTCTCAATTTAGGGGACTCAAGAGCACACATGGCCGAATACATTTACACCATGCAAGGCCTCAGCAAGACGCATCCACCCAAGAAGGTGGTGGTCGAGCAGGTTTATCTGTCATTTATCCCAGGCGCTAAAATCGGCGTGATCGGCGCCAACGGAACCGGCAAGTCAAGCTTGTTGCGCATCATGGCCGGCGAGGACACCGAGTTTCAGGGCGAGGTATGGCGACGTCCGGGAAGCACTGTGGGTTACTTATCGCAGGAGCCCACGTTGGGAGATGCAAACACAGTGCGGGAAGCGGTGGAGCTCGCCGTAGAGCCAACCCGCACCATGCTGCGCGAGTTCGAAAGCCTCAGCATGAAGCTGGGCGAACCCATGTCCGACGCGGAGATGACCAAGCTGCTCGAGCAGCAAGCCACCTTGCAAGACCGCATCGATGCCAGCGATGCCTGGAACCTCGACCACAGCCTCGAGCTAGCGATGGACGCACTGCGCTTACCGCCTCCTGACGCAGACACCAGCACCCTGTCCGGCGGTGAGCGCCGCCGCGTCGCCTTGTGCCAGACCCTGTTGCGCCGCCCCGATTTACTGCTGCTGGATGAGCCCACCAACCATCTTGATGCCGAATCGGTGAGCTGGCTGGAGTCGCACCTCGAAGCCTATCCAGGCACCATCGTGGCCATCACCCACGATCGCTACTTCCTCGATAATGTCGCCGAGTGGATTTTGGAGCTCGAACGCGGCCGCGCCATTCCCTTCGAGGGCAACTACTCCGCATGGCTGGATTCGAAGCAAAAACGCCTGGCCCAAGAAGAGAAGCAAGACTCCGCGCGCCAACGCAAAATCGCCCAAGAGCTGGAGTGGATTCAGGCTGCTCCCAAAGCACGTCAGGCCAAGAGCAAAGCGCGCATCAATGCCTTCGAGGCGCTGGTCAGCGAGCAAAACCAAGTGCGGCGCGACCCCAACGAAATCCGCATTCCCCGTGGACAACGCTTGGGCGACATGGTGCTCGAAGTGCGCGGTCTGCAAAAAAGCTTTGGCGACCAACTGCTCTTTGAAGACCTCAACTTCAAGCTTCCCAAGGGCGCTATCGTAGGCATCATCGGTCCCAATGGCGCGGGCAAATCCACCTTCTTCCGCATCTTGGTAGGCGATCAAAAACCCGATGCAGGCGAGGTACGCATCGGTGAAACGGTGGACCTGGCCTATGTTGACCAAAGCCGCGACGCCTTGGTGGACGCGCATAATGTATGGCGCGAGATCAGCGGCGGCACCGACGAAGTGGACTTCGGGGGTCAAAGCATCGCGTCACGCGCCTACGTATCCTGGTTTAATTTTCGCGGTAGCGACCAGCAGAAACTCATCAAAGACCTGTCCGGCGGTGAGCGCAATCGCGTTCATCTGGCCAAGCTCCTCAAAAGCGGTGGCAACGTGTTGCTCTTGGATGAGCCTACCAATGATCTGGATGTCGAAACTCTGCGCGCCTTGGAGTCGGCCCTGCTTGAGTTTGCTGGCTGTGCCTTGGTCGTAAGCCACGATCGCTGGTTTTTGGATCGCATCGCCACGCATATCTTGGCCTTTGAAGGAGATAGTAAAGTGGTGTGGTTCGAGGGCAGTTATCAAGATTACGAGGCCGATCGTCGCAAACGGCTTGGTTTGAGCGAGGCGACTCCCCAGCGTACTCGCCATCGCAAACTGCATCGCAACGGTTGAGGCAAACGATGCCTGCGCAAGGCCCTCAGCCATCGCATGGTCCCGTCGCTGTGATCGGTGCGGGGGTAGGCGGACTGGCCGCGGCACTCGCACTGCGTCAACAAGGCTTTGAGGTCCAGCTTTTCGAAGCCAGCGATCGCGTGGGCGGCATCGCGGCACCCATGACCCTGGATGAAAGCCCCTTCGATGCCGGCCCTTATGTGATTTTGGATCGGGCTAGCCTCGATGATGTCTTCAATCGACTGGGCCTCGAGCTTGAGACCAGCGCCGGGCCACTGACTCGCCTCAAGTCGGTCTACAGCGTTCATTTCGCCGACGACGAAGCGCCTCTGCACATTCACGCTGACAAAGAGCGTACCGCGGCGGAGCTTAATCTACGCTGGCCGGGCAGTGGGCAAGCTTACCTGCGCTTTATTAAGGAGAGCTACGCCATTTATCAAAAACTGCGGCCGTTGCTTTTCATCAGTCGACCAGGAATGCGCGACATATGGCGTGCGGGTCTGATGCGAGAGATCTCCTTTCTGCTCGCCCCCGCGCTGCGTATCTTGCAGCAAAGCGAACTCCCCGCCCCCGTGATCCGTGCGCTGGGTGTTTGGGCCCAGCTGGGCGGACAACGTTTGCATGCAGCCCCCAGTCCCGTGGTGTTGATTCCCGCTATCTTTCACGAACTTGGAGCATGGGTTCCTCAGCGCGGCATGAGCGCTATCACCGAAACCCTACATCAAGCAGCCTGCGACAGGGGGGTGCAAATCCACACCAACACGCCCATCAAATGCATCGTCACCCAGAAAAAACGCGTGCGCGAACTGCTCACCAAGGAGGGCCTGCGCATTCCTGTACAAGCCGTGGTGTCGAATGTGGGCGCCCTCGCCACGTATCTTTCGCTCATCGAAAGTCCCGCGCTCAACAAACACCGACGCATCTGGGAAAGCCTGCCACTGCAATCGCCAGGTATTGCGGTGTACCTCAAAGTACGCGGTGCATCCGCCTCGCAATACCTCAAGTTTTGGTCACCCAACAACGACGACTGGAGCACCCTGCGCATCGATCCCGAAGCCCTTCGAGGCGAGCCTGTGGATGCATCACATTGGCGCCCCATGCGTTTGCTCGGACATATGGACTACGGCGAAGCCGAGCTTCTGGGCGAACAGGGGCAAGACGAATACGTGGAGCATCTGATCGACACGGCCTGGTGGCGCGAAGGCTTAGACGAGGTGCGTGTCTTAGCCACCCGCACACCGCACGACTGGGGTCGAGCCTTATCGATGTACGCCAATGCGGTTAGCCCAGCGCTCACCGGTCAGTTCATGCGCTCCGGGCGTTTTCACCACCGCTCGCCTTATATCCGCGGCCTATACCTCACCGGCAGCTCGACCCACCCAGGCCAATGGGTCAGCTACTGCGCCATTTCGGGCCTGCTTGCAGCCGAATGCCTCACCACCGACCACCGCAAAAAACGATGAACACCCATCTCGGCTAAACACCCTCTTTGCTGGTACTGGACCGCCCTCAATTTGCGTTGAGCCTGAGCGCGCCCGGACCACAGCGACGAAGGCGTATTAAAGATACGTCGACCTCCAGCTCCGCCGCACTCTGCTGCCCTGCTTACGCAGGCGCTCGCTTCGCTCGCACGCATCGTGAGGAGCGAACGCAAGCCAGGTTCAGAGTGAAGTGAGAGTGGGCTAGTGTTTCGACAGTGAGCCCTAGCCAGGCTACCCTGCGGCCATGCCAACCCTCGGAAAAACGACGGTGCTCGGAACGGGCGCGTGGGGTACCGCGCTCACCTGTGCCCTTGCTCGCGCTCAGGCAGAAACACAGGTGCAGGCGCCGCTCGCGCTTTGGTCCAACGACACCCAGGCGCTGCAGCAGCTAAGAGAACAGCGCAGCTCGCCCCAGCTACCCGGCATCACCTTGCCCGATCACATCGCGCTTCCCGACAGCCTCGACGAGGCCTTGCACGACACCCAAACGCTGGTGCTTGCCGTGCCTTCGCAGGTGATGCGCACTGTCGGTCAAACGCTGCTCCCTTTTCTGCAGCGCCCACGCAACAGTCCCTGTTTGCTGATCAACGTGGCCAAAGGCATCGAAGCTTCGTCTTTACTATTGATGCACGAAGTTATCGCCCACGTCCTTGCTCAAACACCGTATCGTTACGTCACACTTTCCGGTCCCACCTTTGCTCTCGAGACCGCAGAGGGTCGTCCCACCAGCGTGGTCGCCGCATCCTTTTGTACAGATGATGCCCAAAGCGCAGTCCAGCTGTTTCGCTCGCAAAACTTGAATGTCTATCCCAGCGACGATCCCATCGGTGTTGAACTGGGAGGCTCGCTCAAAAACGTATTCGCCATTGCAGTGGGCACCTGTGATGCCTTGAACTTGGGGTTCAACGCACGGGCCGCGCTCATCACGCACAGTCTTGAGGAGATGGGTCGCATCGCCGCCGCCAAACAAGGCAAAGCCGCAACCTTAGCAGGCCTTGCCGGTATGGGTGACCTTATCCTCACCGCCACAGGCGACCTCTCGCGCAACCGTCGCGTGGGCATGGAACTCGCCCAAGGCAAAACACTGGACGAGGTACTCAAAACCCTTGGCCATGTCGCCGAAGGCGTCGACACCGCCCGCAGCGCCCACGCCCTCGCCCAACAACTGGGCGTGCACACCCCCATCATCCACGCCGTCTACCGCATGCTGCACGAGCACTATCCCGTCAAACAAGCCGTCACAGACATGCTGGCGGGCTAGGACACAGTGAAGCGGTTCGGGTCTTAATCAGTTTTGCCCAAACGGGCCATTTGCAGGCTGCGTTCAAGTCGCTCTAAGGGCGAGCGTTCGAGCTGAACCAGAGTGTGATAAAAGTCGCTTACATCGGTGTTTGGATAAAGCCGTGCAAGTTCATGCGCACGACGCCATAGTCTCTCGTTTTTGGCAATCCATTCAGAGTCTTTGGGGTCGAGCTTGTCTTCACGCATGAGAGCTTAGTGTATCACAGGGCTTAACAAGCGAAATGATCTAAGCCCTTTGCTTTGCGCCGTTGCCAACGACTTTAAGCAGCATCAGCAGCACGATCACACTGCTTGCAGCAATGCAGATCAGGATGTTCGTGAAGGACACATGCCAGCGATGGAAGAGCATGATCATCAGGGCCGCAATCACCATGGCCAAGGCGTTGAGGATGTTGTTGCTGGCAATGATACGCGAGCGCATGCTGACCTCGGCGCGATGCTGCATCTGGGTGTAGAGAGGCACCACAAAGGCGCCGCCACAAAAGGCGATCATCAACCAGGAGAGACACACCTGCCAGGCCATGGGCAGACGCAGAAAGAGCGCCAGCTCAAGAAAGTCGGCCTCAAGCGCAGGCGTAGGCCACGCGCTCACCAGCCAGGCGAGATGCAGGGTGAAGAGAGCCAAGCCCAGCACCGCCACCTTCATCCACAGGGCGGCTTTGGGTTGACGAAAAATCCACGCGCCCAACCAAGAGCCAGCGCCGATGCCGAAGCAAAAGAGAGCCAACGCCAAGGTCGAGACCTTACTGGCCACATGAAACACCTGAGTGCACAGGGTGGGCAGCAGGGTGAGAATGGCCAGACCATAAAACCAAAACCAAGACACCCCCAGCATGGCGACGCAGAGCTGCATATCCCCTCGCATGGAGCGCCACGACTGCATCACCGGCGCGATGGGGTTCAAGGTGATGCGCAACTGGGGAGCGCGGGCCGGTAGCACGTGAATGCCGCGACTGACAAGCACGCCAAGACAGGCCAAACCGATGATCCACAGGCTAAACAAGTAGGCCCGAGGCGCCTCGCCGCCGAGATAACCGCCCACCAAGGTGCCTAGCAAAATCGCAGCGAAGGTGCCCAGCTCGACCCACGCGTTCGCACTGGCCAGCTCTTTCTCCCTCACCAGCTCGGGCAGCATGCTGTACTTCGCAGGACCAAAAAAGGCCGACTGCGTTCCCATCAAGAATAGGGTTCCCATCAGTACAGGCGTGCTGTTCAGAACAAAGCCAAGGCTTGCGAGTCCCATAATAAGGATCTCCAGCTCCTTGACGCGCCTTACGAGCAGGGTCTTGGAGTAGCGATCGGCCAACTGCCCCGCCAAGGCCGAGAACAAAAAGAAGGGCAAGATGAAAAAAGCCTGGGCCAGGCTCACCAGCATCAGCGGCTTTAAGCCCAGCATGCTGAAGTGGCCGTAGGTAAAGCCCAAAACGAGGATGTTCTTAAAGACATTATCGTTAAAGGCACCCGCGAACTGGGTGGCAAAGAACCAAGGAAAAGAGCGTTTCATCGCGGCGGACGACCAGGATACCAGCGATGAAAGGGGGCGCGGTCTTGGCAAGCAGGGCGACTGTTGGGCGGACAGTAGATGCGCAGATGAAAATGATTGCGATGCTTGTGACCCTTGGCGGGCTGCACCATCAAACGATCTGCACGGCGAATCACGGCGGCTGGGGCGCGGCGTTTTTTGGCCTCACGCAGGAGCAAACGCTTGATGCGATTGGCCACGAAGATGTACTGCACCCGGGCATCGCCATCCACCACCAGACGCGCGATGAGCTCCCAGTTACGGGCCCGGTCAAAGCGCAGCATCTGGTTGGGTTTCAGTCCTCGGCCTTGGCCATTAAAGGCTGCAAAAGCAAAGGGGGCATAAGGTTTATCGTGGGCATCGAGCATATAAAAGGCGATGTCCACATCACGGCCGTTCTGATGCGAGTGATGTCCTGGAATCGGGCCCCCCTGCCGCGCCGAGAGCTCGCCCACCGAGAGCTTGGCCCCGGGCAGGCGCTGGTGGACCCGCCAGGCCGCCCTCTCGACCAGCTGCACCAGCTCCCAGGTGCCATAAAAGTTGTCCCCCTGCCGCGCATATTCGGTCGTGTAGCGAATGTAAGGCGACTCCATTAGTTTGACGCCCTTCCGCAAGCGTCCGCGCCAGGGATAGCCCTGCGATTTACTGCGATGCGATAAAGGGCGTGCCTGCGGTCCACGGGTCACATCGCGGTACCGGGTATCCGGCTTGGCCAGGGCGGAGTCGACCTGAGTCAGGAGCAAGGCAGCTGCGATGCAGATCATCACCATCCGACTCGCCCCTTGCAATCGCTTCATCTTCGCCTGCTCAAATGACAAGCCCGAGCGTTCGCATATAGACGGCCCTCTTGTCAAGAAAGGCCCCGGGAACGGCTCAAGCACGATGGTTGGCGCACAACTGTCTACACCTAACCCCAGATCCCAACCTGCTTGCTAAAAATCAGGGACTGAAGACCCTATTGCAGCGGGGAACCTGGGTGATTTGCAGCCCATTTCTGGCCTAAATGCTCAATAAAGCAGGTGTCCCAAGGTGGCACAGTTGTTGATACATACATGTAAGTGAGCTTTTGCACCACCACTGCATGTGCGTTGTGCCAGCCCACCTCAGGGAGACCACCATGAACCAGTCATTTTCATCCACCACTTATCTTAAGCGCTCCGCCGGCCATATATTGGCATTGCTTCTCTTGGCGATCGGCACCTTGACCCTTGCCGCATGCACCCAGAGCGCATCAGGACGCAGGGCGGATCAAAGCGTGCTTTGCGATGGTTCCGTAAGCTGCGAGCTCCCGGGTGAATGCATGCGCGGGGTTATCGCCTGCAACGACGATGGCACCACCCTTTGCAGTGCAGCAGGTCCCTTCCCCGCGGGCACCACCACCAGCAACGGCAAAGTCTGCGATGGCTTTGGCAATACCGCAGATACCCTCACGGTGGGCAGCCCTTGCATCCAGTTCGAAGAGCCCTGCAAGAAAGGCGTCATCCAGCCTTCTGCCGACAGTCGCTTTCAATGCCAGGCAAGCACGGAGATTCTTCCTTTTGGCAGTGCCTGTCCCGAGGGTTATTGCGATGGCAGTGGTCTTTGCATCACCGAAGAAAGCGGCTCGCGCGTCGACGATAATGGAACCCCTATCGCCGTGAGCTGTCAGCTCCCCGGTAGCAGTTGTGCCGCCGGTCAGGTCTTTTGCCGCGACGAAGAAGAGCAAACCAATTGCTACTGCAACGTTGTGGATACCAGCGGTTGCGATCTCACCTGTATGGTCACTGACACCATCGGAACCTTGGATGGTCAGACCACCCTTGCTCGCCCAGCCGCCGTAGGCACCGTCTGCGATGGTGGCTTTTGCGACGGCTTTGGCAAATGCGTGGCCTGCGCCAATGCAGGTCAACCCTGCCGCAGCAACGATGGCTGCAGCGCAGGCACGATTGTGTGCGAGGGCGAAGTCAGTCGCTGCGAGCCCGATGCTGCCGCCGGTGCCGAGCCCACCGGGCGCCTCTGTGGCGAGGAAGCGGCTGGCTACTGCGATGGCAATAATATGTGCGTGGCCTGCAAAAACGCGGGCAGCGCCTGCCGCGTCACCCAAGATGCGAGCTGTTCAGCCGGCATTATCGTCTGCATGGACGACCAAGAGCAAGGCGTGTGCATGCCCGTCGCTGAGGGCAACAGCACCTGCGGTGTGATTACCCCGCCCGACAACACCCCAGGCCCTGGTGGTCCCGGTGGAACGCCTGGCGATGGACAGCCGGTTTGCGAAGCAGGAAGCGACGCCAACAACGACGGCATCCCCGATGTCAAACAGATTCCTGGCTGCTTGCCTCCTAGCGCCAATCCCTTCAACTGCGGTGGCCATGACTACGTCTATGCCTTCCAAGACCGTGGTCCTGGTGAATTCACCTGGGAAGCTGCTCTCGAGGTATGCAACAAACTGCCTGGCTATCGCATGGTGTGGATTGAATCAGCCGTCGAGAACGAGTGCATCAAGCAAAACACCGTTGCCAAAGTCGACAAAGATGTGTGGATCGGTCTGCGCAATCAAAATGGTGTTTGGCGATGGCAGCCCAATGGCCCCAGCCTTGCCGAAACAGGCTTCACAGACTGGGAAGATTCGGGCAAAGACTGCGCGAATATCGATGACCGCAACTACTGGGGTTGGGATGTGCAGGACTGCAACCACGATACGCAAGAGTGGGTGGTGTGCGAGCAGATCGCTCCTTAATAAGATGAACCCGGAGGGTATTGAGACAAGCAACCAAACTTGAATAGTTCTTACATTAAGGAATTCTCAATGCCCACAGCCACTCTCACCAGCAAAGGCCAGATTACACTCCCCAAGTCCGTGCGCGAGTTAATGGGCGTGGATACCGGAGACCAGATCGCATTTCGGATCCAAGAGGATGGAAAGATCTATGTGGAACCTGAAAACATCGATCTCATGAGCCTAAAAGGAATTCTGAAAACCTCTGTGCGCGGCATCACAGTGGAGGACATGAATGAAGTCATTGCAGAGAAGTAGGATTGCAGAGCACGCCTTATCAGCCGGATTCACACAGGTAGCCACATTCGACAAAAAGCTTCTTAAAGAAGAACGTTTTGTGTCTCCGTAGCAACTCGGTTTTAACAAGGGTCCCTTAGACCTTAGCAATCCACTCGGCGCTGCGCGCGTGCTCGCCAGAGACGGCTTGGAAATAGGCCTCTTGCACGCGGGCGGTGACCGGGCCACGCGTACCCGCTCCCACCTGACGACCGTCCACTTCTCGCACGGGCGTCACTTCGGCAGCGGTGCCGCACATGAAGACCTCGTCGGCGATGTAAAGCTCATCGCGCGAGACTAAACGCTCTTCCACAGGCAGCCCGAGGTCGGCGATCAACTGCAGCACCGTCTCACGTGTGATCCCCCCCAAGATAGAAATGCCCAAGGGCGGGGTCACCACCTTGCCCTGTCGTAGCAAGAAGATGTTCTCGCCGGAGGCCTCACACACATAGCCCTGTGCATCCAGCATGATGGCCTCGTCGAAACCCAAGGTGAGAGCCTCGCGTTTGGCCAGGATGGAGTTGACGTAATGACCGACGGCTTTGCTTTTGGCCATTTGGGCGTTCACGCCGGTGCGCTGAAAGGAGCTGACCTTGGCCCGAATGCCTTTCTTGAGACCCTCTTCGCCCAGATAGGCTCCCCAGTTCCATGCCACCACCGCGACCCGCGTGGGGTTGTTCATCGCGCCGAGACCCATGGCGGCATCGCCCAAAAAAGCGATGGGACGCAGGTAACAACTGCCCAGCTTGTTGACCCGCACCGTCTCCAGGCAGGCCTCGGTGAGTGTCTCGACATCGTAGGGCATCTCGAGGGTGAGAATCTTGGCCGAGTCCACCAGGCGCTCCAGATGCTCACGCAGCCTGAAGATGCCGCTGCCGCCCGTCTTGAGTTCGTAACAACGAATGCCCTCAAAGACGCCAAAGCCATAATGCAAGGTGTGCGTAAGCAGGTGAACTTGCGCCTTGTCCCAGTCTACGAGTTCGCCATCAAGCCAGATTTTCGCCACTTTATCGACCATACTGGGGCCCACCATAGCAGCTTTGTGTCACCCAGCCTGCGCTTTTGCTCCCCCCAGCGCGCACTTTGCTTCGGACACCTTGCATCTCTCGGCTACACAGCTCTCACCCTTGGCGTTGGTACCCTGCACCCTTCGATCACCCAGGTCGCACCCTTGGCTCTGACAGCGTGCACTTTTTGCGCATCCAGGTCGCACCTCGCTTCGATCACCTTGCCGCCCGGGGTCTGCATACCCTAACCTTTGCTCCGATGGCACTGCTCCCACCGCGCACCACCCCTGTCCGAGGGGTGGACTGGTGCCATCTGACCATGGGACCACCTTGGCCGGAGGGGTGGACCACCTACAACTGACCCCAGGACCACCCTTCACCGAGGGGTGGACCACCTTCGCCGGAGCATGGGAGCGGCGACATCTGACCCCAGGACCACCCTTGCCGGAGGGGTGGACCACCCCTGTCCGAGCAGGGGACCACCCTTCGCCGAGCAAAAAATCCAGCACTCGAGATCGCTCTCGCTTCACTCTGACCTTGGCTTACGGCCGGCTGCTAAGCAAAGCGACGACTGCGAAGCATCAGACTCTGTGGGCTGCGTGCGAGCGAAGCGAGCGCCTGCGAAGCAGGTAGCAGCACCTAACAATTAAAGAGTATCTCTCTATACGCCTTCGTCGCTGTGGTCCGGGCGCGCTCAAGTTCAAAGCAAAGCGAGAGCGATCTCGACTCTGTGGTTTTCCCGTTGGCACTCTTATCTCCGCTTACCGACGGCCTGAGCGTGTCAGCCGATAGCTATCGCCAGGTACCAGGAGCGAAATCAGCAAGGGGCAGAGCAGGATGAGAGCCACCGATGCCGCTTGCTCCCGCAATCCGAAGCGCTTAACCCTCAGCGATGCAGCCCGCAGACGAACCCAGCATGCTTCGCTTCGAGGAGGTCTCCTATCATTACGGCACGCTAAACGCCCTCGACCAGCTATCCCTAGTGCTGCCCAAGGCCAACATCGGCTTATTGGGTCCCAATGGCGCAGGCAAAAGCACCTTGCTGCGGCTGATTTTAGGGCTTCTGCAGCCCTCTTCGGGTCAGGTGCAGGTCTTTGGCCAGTCCACGGCCAGCGAGAGCTTAGAGATTCGCGCCCAACTTGGCTACATGCCCGACCGCGATCCCTGGATGCCTCAGCTCACGGCCTTTGAAATGCTGCGTTTTGCCGCAGAACTGAGCGGTATTCCGGCTAAGCGGGCCAAGGCAAGGGCCCATGATGTGCTCGATTTTATGGGTCTGGGCGAAGCCAGACATCGCAAACTGGAAACCTTTTCCACCGGGATGCGCCAGCGCGCCAAACTCGCCCAAGCCTTAGCAGGTGATCCCAAGCTCATCCTGCTGGACGAGCCCACCAGCGGACTTGACCCCGAGGGGCGCGACGCCATGCTCTCGCTGATCGCCAGCCTGCCCCAGCGCACCGGCATCGTTGCCCTGCTGGCCACGCATATCCTGCCCGATGTGGAACACTGCTGCAGTCACGCCATCGTCCTCAACAGCGGCAAGCTCCTACACCAGGGCAGTTTGGACGAACTGCTCAACCCCACGGCCCAGTGGTATGAGCTGCGGGTCAAAGGCGACAAAGACCACGCCATGGCGCACCTGCAGCAACTGGGCTGCGAGGCCAAATCCGCAGACGCCGAGCTAATCGTGGTGCGCATCCCCCCGCATACCGACGCAAGCGGCCTCTTTGATCAGCTGCTCCAGGCGAAACTCGCGCCGCGGCACTGGGCCCCACGCCGTCAGGGGCTGGAAGCCTTGTTTATGGACAATGCCGGCGATTGAAGGTATGCCCGCCCCTCTCGTTATTCATTCGGTTGGTCCGCCAACCTAGCCTAAAAAAGGAGAAACCATGCCTTACTCTGTCTACCAAAGCGTCGCGCTTTGGCGTCACGCGGCGTTTTTCACCCTAGGTGCCTTAGCCCTAAGCGCCTGCGGCGGCAGCCAACAGTTTTCCGACACCATGCCCATCCAAATCGGCGCACACGAGCCCGAACCCGAAGAGAAGGCGCCCCCTAGGGTCGAAGTGGAGGACAACAAAATCGTCATCCACGAGAAGATCCAGTTCGAGGTGGATAGCGCCGTTATCAAGCAAGAGTCCTTTGACCTACTCGCTGAAATCGCCAGCGTCATGAAAGACAATATACACATCAAAAAAGTCCTCATCGAAGGCCATGCCAGTGCAGATGGCGATGAGAAGCACAACATGGAGCTCTCGCAAGAGCGAGCCAAGTCGGTGATGAATCACCTCATCGAAACCGACAAAGTGGATGCCGGGAAATTGAGCGCCAAAGGCTTTGGCGAAACCGTCCCCCTAATCAAAAGTAATAAAGAAGACCCTAAAAATCGCCGGGTGGAATTCACCATCACCGAGCAGGACGTGACCACCACCAAATATGAAGTGGATCCCACCACAGGGGAACAGCGCGTCATCGAGAAAGATACCGAAACCCACACCCACGACGGCAAGTAAGAGAGGAGCACCATCATGCGAAACTATTCAACCCTTCTCTTGGCAACCTTTGGCATCCTCGGTGGATTGGCCCTGCAAGGCTGCTCTTACCATGCACGCGGTCCCGAGGACTATCGCAGCGACACACGCCGTGCGATCGAGTCCAGCCGTGAAGAAATCCGCACCTGCTACGACGAAGTCCTCAAGAAAAAGCGCAAGGCCGCCGGCACGGTGGTGGTGAGCTTCAAGGTGGAGAAGAAGACCGGGCAGTTTAAGGACGTACAAGTGGACGAAAGCGCGACCACCGCGCCCGAGCCTATCGTCGAATGCGTGATGAACATACTCAGCAACCTCATTCTCGACCCACCCGATGCACGAGATGGCATTGCCGAGTCCTTCACGCTCGAGTTCACGCCTCCCAAGACGTGATCGTTGCACAGGCCACGGCGATGATGTGTAGGCACTGTCGCCGTGCGTTCTGCGTTTGGGACACCATCTATCTCTTAACTTACTCCAGAGCGTCATGATGTCCGACGCTAGCGATGCCGCAAAACAAGAGCTCCCGCGCCAGGGATGCTGCGCCATCATCGGCGAGCCCAATGTGGGCAAGTCCACCTTTCTTAATCGCGTCCTCGATCACACCCTTGCGATCACGGCACCGATTCCAGGCACCACCCGCGTGTGCCTACGCGGCAACTGGCTGCAAGCCGAACCGCCCACGTCGATCGCTTTTCTCGACACACCGGGCATGGCGAAACCCAAACATGCCTTGGACAGCTACATGCTTCAGCAGGTCTACGACGGCCTGGCTCAAAGCGATGTCTGGCTCTGGATAGTAGCCACATCCTCTGCCTATCAGGCCGAACGCGCCGCAAAGATTGCCCAATCCACACTCGCCCAGCGCATCCAAAAGGGCAACTGCCCCCTGGTGATCGCCATCAACAAAGTGGACACGCTGCGCGACAAGTCGCAGCTCCTGCCCTGGATCCAGTTTTACCAAGACACCTTCAACCCCATCGCCGTGATGCCCATCTCTGCCCGCAGCGGCAACGGCATCGATGAACTGCTCGCCCTTTTGCGCAACGAACTGCCCACCGTGACCAAGCTGGACGACGACGAAGCGCTAAGCAATCGGCCCATGCGCTTCTTTGCCGCGGAAATCATTCGCGAGGCCTGCTTGCAGCAGCTGCGCGATGAGCTGCCCTACGGCATTGGCGTCTATATCGAGCGCTACACCCAAGAGGACCAACGTTTGCACATTGCCGCCACGCTGGTGGTCAACAAAGAAAGCCACAAGCGCATGGTCATCGGACGCCAAGGGCAGTGTATCAAGAGCATCGGCACCCAAGCACGCAAGCAGCTTGAGGGCATGGCGGGTCAAAAGGTCAATCTGCGCGTGTGGGTCAAAGTCATAAACGAGTGGGTGCACGACGCCGCGCGCAGCGCCCACATCGCAGAGGGAGATGCCCCATGACAAAGCGACGGAGAAAAGACCAGCCCAAGCAACCGCGCTTAATCTCCTCGACGGTTTCCCCGGAGGCCATGGCCACCTATCCGATTGTGAGCCTGGTGGGCCGCCCGAACGTCGGCAAGAGCAGCGTATTCAACCGCCTGAGCGGCAAACGACTCGCCGTGGTGGAAGATATCGCCGGGGTGACCCGCGATCGTCACTATGCTTGCGTCAATCTCGACGGGTACCCCTGCGTATTGGTGGACACGGGCGGATTTGACCCCGAGACCACCGATCCCATGCACCAAGGCATTGCCCAGCATGTGCGTGAAGCCATCGCCGAAAGCGATGTGATCGTTTGCGTGCTTGAGGCCACCACCGAACCCACGCCCTTGGACCAGCAGGTCATCGCCCTTTTGCGCCAAAGCGACAAGCCTGTCGTTTATGTGGGCAACAAGGCCGACTCGGTGCGCCAAGAACTGCTGGCAACCGCTCATTACGCCCTAGGTCTTGACCACCTATTGCCCATTTCGGCAGCGCATGGTCACGGCATGGCCACCCTACGACAAGCGGTAGTTGCGCATCTACCCGACGAATACCGCACCCACAGCGCCACAGATAAGAGCGAGAGTCACGACGCGGAAGCGCAAGAGCCTGCGCTAGAACAGCAAGACAGGCAGGATAACCACGACAGCGTCGCCGAAAGCATTCCCCACATCACGCTGGTGGGGCGTCCCAATGCGGGCAAGTCCTCCCTGGTCAATCGTCTGCTGCGCACTCAGCGCCACTTGGTGGACGACCGCCCAGGCACCACGGTGGACAGCATCGACAGCTACATCGAGTCCCAGCAAGGCAGCCTCATCGTTACCGATACCGCTGGGATGCGCCGTAAAAGCCGCGTCGCGCGTGGTGTGGAGTCCAAAAGTGTGGTGCAGAGCGTTAGCAGCATGCAGCGCAGCGATGTGGCGGTGCTGATGGTCGATGGGACGGAGGGCATCGCTGAGCAGGATACCAAGATTGTCAGCCTCAGCGTCGACCGTGGCTGTGGCTTGGTGGTGGGTCTCAACAAAGCCGACCTGCTGAGCGAAACCGAGTTGCGCCAAGCACGCCAAAGCATCCGCGAAACCCTTGCCTTTGCCCCATGGGCCCCCCTCATCACCCTCAGTACCAAGACGGGGCGAGGCATCCCGCAGCTCTTACGCGCGGTGCATCAAAGCTTCGAGCAGCAACGCAAACGCATTCCGACGGCAGCGCTGAATCGCTTCTTGGAAAACATGCTGATGCATCACCCGCCGCCTGCCTATGGCACCAAAGTGGTGCGCTTCTACTACATGACCCAGGCGGAAACCAAGCCGCCTCTCTTCGTCATCATCACCAACGAGCCCAAAGGCATCCACTTCAGCTACCAGCGCTACATGATTAACCAACTACGCGACGCCTTTGGCTTTAAAGGAACCCCCATCCGCGTCGTCTACCGCGCCAAAAAGAAACGTATGTTGACTTAGATTTGGCCTTACAACGCTTATTCTTGATTTTCGCAGGTGTTATCAATCGTTATGGTACCTAAATGTTCACAGAACTTCTCTATTCTGCGCCGTTGGCAGGTATAATAGCGTCTTTCAGTCTTGATCATACTCCTATCCGGACATTGAACCCATATCAATGAGTCTGGGCAGTCATCATCAGTTTCACATCGCTCTCCTTCAGAGGTGAGATCTGGACCTTGAAAATTAGGGTCTTTTGCTTTTTCAGTTTCTCCGATGCCATCGACATCGGCTGCACAAGCACTGAGTCCACAAAGACTAAATACAACGCCTAAAATAATCATGTTTTTTGTAATATATTTCATTCTAATCCTTACTTCTAAGTTACTGATATTCTAAAATAAATAACTATATTCAAATCTGCTTATACCACATTTTTATACATAATGCCAGTGGGTAAGTCTAACACACCGCTGAACTGACATAATTTTTATCACTTACCTTTGCCCACATTGCGGGCCTGCAGTGTCTCATGAGTAGCAGATGAAATTCGTTGCACTAAGGCAATGATTTCTTGCTTATTTTTATATTCTCATGGGATTTTAGTATGAAAAAATTAGTGATTGTGTCCTTGTTTTTATTCTTAGCATCAGCGTGTAGTAATGTAGAAGGAAGCGGCTTTGACGAAAGTACGAAGTCAAACAATTTTAGCTTCGATTGTGATAATGAACATATTGAATCATCTGTTTTTTCTCAAGGAAATGACCTTTACTTTGTCGCTACAAGCAAAGAAGAAAACGGAGAGTACTTTGTCACCAAGAGTCCTATGAAGTTCGAGTCATGGGCAGGAAATGGGACTCATATCTTCTCTTCATCCTGGGAATCAGGAAGCCATGCAACAATCGTGAGAAAGAAGAGTGGCTCAGATGATCAGGAGCATGACATCGATAAAATCCATGTGGTTGTATCAGGCGGAAAAACTAGAAAGATATCTCTTTTTGAGATCGGAGAATCAAATCCATTCTGGCCAATAGATTGCTACTAACATAAAAAATGCAGGCATCGTGCTAAGGAAGCACAAGCACTTTGCCTGCACTTATTTGATCTTATACTCAAACAATCGAAGTTTACGAAAACACATTTCATAGATAAGAACAGCAAATACGACTGCATACTGTGCAATGGTGTATGCCGTCGATTCAATCCAAACTTGCGTCTCTTGCCAATGATCTAAAGGCAAATAAGTAAACAAAACCAACCCTGACCAACACACCACAGCCCAACACCCTGTGCATGCCTCAATCGCTAAAAGCCAAAGCAAATACCAAGGATGCACCTGCGGCGAACAAAGCAACAGCGCTAACAGCAAAAAACGCAGCTTAGTCAATACATGCATCCTGGGTTGCCTTCGCAAAACGAGCGCAACACCTATCCATAGACACCCAACGGTAGCACGCGCAAGCAATGACAATGTGGTCGGTGACGCCGTACTCAATGCTTCAAATAAGGCATAAACAAGAGCAAAGATACTGGCATTGCCCTGCCATTCACGCGCGTAGTGCCCCACACCGCTATGCGTCCAGGCAGCATCGCCACTGCTCAGAGGCAAAAGCGCAAAGAGCAGGCTCAGTCCAATCAATGCTAGACCTTGGCGCCAATAACGCCGCGGCCATACCACCACAAGCAGCACCCCGATAAGCTTCAGCCCACTTGCGCCCAGCGCAGCCAAAGCCGCCGACCAAAAACGGCGCCGATGCATGCACCAAGCACAAAGCAGCACAAAAAAACCAATCCAGGCATCAAAGTGGCCATTAAGGGCAGTCTCGCTCAGCGCCAGCGGATTGAGGCCGTAAACCAAACAAACCCGCCTTCGATGCATCGTCGGCCAATTGCGACCTATGACAAAGAGCAATGCCAACGTTGCCAAATGTCCCAGCCAAGCCAGCAACTTAACACTCCAGGGTGCATGACCAAGGAGCTCGGCAACCGCGAAAAAAAGCTGCGCTAAGGGAGGATAAATCGTGGGTACATGCTTGTGATTGATCAGCGCCCACAAAGAATCACGCAAGGGCATTAGCGCTGGCGCATCAGGAGCGTGCGCATAGGGATTGAGGTCGCGAAACAACAAACGCGCATCCCATAAGTAGCGATACACATCATCGGAAAGCGCCGGCGGCACAGGAATCAGGAGCGCCGCAGCAAGCAGATTGAGCGACGCGACACCTGCAAAAAGGTACAAAGACGACAACGCATTCCAGGGTTTGCAAGCCAGGAGCAAGACATAAGCAACAAAAGCCAAAGCAAGGGGCAGCAGAACCCAAAGCACCGCAAGCTTAGCAAAAGCGGCCCAAGCACTAAGCGCAAAAGCGATCAACCACAGCAACGCAGCCAGCGCTGCTAAGTGCAGACGAAGCGCAGGCGGGCTACTCAAGATGAACGGTGCCCACAAAGGCCCGCTGATTGGGAACAAGGGTGCTGTTGATCATCCCCACCACGCTACCCATGGCAGCAACCGTCGCGGTCACCGTCGTAGGCCCGGCGTTGGTGTTGCATGTGCCCCAGTAGTAAAGCTCAACGCGGTAAGGCCCGGCGCTGGGTAGCTTTTGATGCCAGCTGATGCTCTCAAGCCGCGGATGCTCCAAGGTTGCATCACACGCACCACGTCCCTCATGATCAAAGCTGCCCCCTGATGCACTGTCGCGATGCTGGTGGTTGATAATCTCACCAGCTGGATCGGTTACATAGAGGTCAATATCGGCATCGGAATTCCAAGCAGCCGTGATTTGCAGGTTGCCCAAGGCAAAACCACAGCCCTCATCGACCCGTCCATCACAGGTGTCGTCAATACCATTGCATTGCTCTTTGGCAGATTCTCGGCATTCAAAACCCATCACTGAAGCGCCTTTCGCAGCATTGATGTAGGCCTTTGCAAGCGACTTTGAAGAGGCCTGATTGTCCGAGTTGTAACTACTCTGAGCACCACCCAGCTGCACCTCTTTCTTGCCCCCCGAGGACGCACATCCTCCTGCTGCAAACGACAAAAAAAGAGCAAGTGTCAGAAAATATCGAGATTTTTCAGTCACACCTGTACGACAACGCTTGTGAATCGAGGCAAAATGCGGTTTCATAATAAGAGGCCTGTTCTTGCAATGCGTGTACGAAGGGCTCTGTGGCGATTGTTAGACTATGAAGAATCTTGAAGCAATTGATAACGAACTTGCTCTATTAGGAAAATCAAATTCTGAAATCGAAGCGATTCTCAGACGCGCAACAAAATCTCCAAAAGAACGTAGTGATAGCGATACACAACCACCGGAGGCACCTTTCCAAGAAGATTTGCGCAAGACCATAGAGAAAGCGAGAGAGTCGCTGCGTGTCAAAGGAAAGCGCTCAAGAATAGACTCCATCGTCGTCTCACTTAATGACCTGGACGACAATGGGTCGCAGGAAGAAGGCAGTGAAGAGTCGACCACGGTGAGCGGTCTACCCGTAAGCTTGGCTAAACTGGTTAAGGATTACACCAACATGTAGCGGAGCCAGGAGGATTCGAACCTCCGACCTTCGGTTCCGTAGACCGACGCTCTATCCAGCTGAGCTATGGCTCCAAGAAATCCGCACAAAATATCGGGCGGAGAGGGCGGGATTCGAACCCGCGGTACACCTTTTGAGCGTACGGCCGCTTAGCAAGCGGCTGCCTTCGACCACTCGGCCACCTCTCCCGTGAACGGGGCACTGGTATAGGAGGCAGCCGAGTTATGTCAACCCGCTCTCTTCACTCCAAGGCCAAGCTTGGAGCAAACCGAAACGAGTTAGGCCTGAGTTAAGCCTTGGCCTGATAAATGGCCATCATATCGCGCAGTAGTTTGACAGCATCACCGCGCGAACGCTGGAAGGCGTTACGTCCCACAATCGCGCCATCGCCACCACCTGCAGCAATCTGGCGCGTATCTTCAAGTAGCTCTTCCGTTCCCTTAGCGGGACCACCTGAGAAAATCACGATGCGTTTGCCATTAAAGGCCGACTGCATGACGTGACGAATGCGATCCTCAAGAGTTGCAACGGGGATATTCTCGTAAAACTTGCGCGATACATCCAAGCCGATGTGCTCTGTGGGCGGCTTTACTTTGACGATATGCGCTCCCAACTGACAGGCCACTTGGGCCGCATAGGCAATCACATCCACCGCTGTTTCGGCCTTGGAATCAAGCTTCGCGCCACGGGCGTAAGCCCACACAATAGAAGGCAGTCCAGCATCACGAGCTTCAGCGATGAGGTCACGAATCTGCTGATACATCACATTACGCTCACCACTGCCGGGATAAATGGTAAAGCCAATGGCCGAGCAGCCTAAGCGCACGGCCTCACGCACCGACGAGGTCAACGCCGAGCAGGGCTGCGCAGGACCACCCAGGCTATCGCTGTTATTGACTTTGAGAATGAGCGGCAACCGACCTGCGTACTTGGGTGCGATAAGCTCGAGAAAACCAAGAGGCGCAGCATAGGCGTTGCATCCTGACTCCACTGCTAGGCTTGGATGATACTCAGGATCGTAACCCTCAGGGTTAGGTGAAAAGCTGCGCGCTGGTCCGTGTTCAAACCCTTGATCCACGGGCAGAATGACCATTTTACCAGTACCGCCTAAGGTTCCATGGTCGAGGATGCGACGCATGTTGCCAAGAATAGCGGGGGATTCTCCCTGATAATTGCTTAAAGTCCGTTCCACAGCTGCACTCATGTTTTATCTCCGTTGAGGTTAATATACGCACCCCAACCTAAATTGGGTTTAGACGGTGCGACGGCGGAGGAGAAGGGATTCGAACCCCTGGAACCCTTGCAGGTTCGGCGGTTTTCAAAACCGCTGCCTTCGACCACTCGGCCACTCCTCCAAGCGCGGTGGATCGCCTTAAAATGACAGCGACCTAGTGCACGCTCGTGAGCCATCGCTTAGCGCAAAACCCAGGCTTCACAAGAGCAGGAAAGTAGCAAATCAGAGATGCCCTTACTTTTGACGGCTTTATCTAAGCCGCGTTGGTCTCACGAAAAACAGTAAACTGCTTAAGCTAAAATTAAACTCGGAGCTTCATCCAATAAAGCTCCGAGTGGTTAAGATGATGCGATGAATGAACTTAAGACGCCTAACTCACGGCGTTTTCGACGTAGTCCAAGTCATCTAGGGCTTGTCCCTGACGTCGGCGCGTCGTGCGCGTTGCACTATGGTCGCGCAGCTGACGGTCGAGTTTGTCCACAGCGAGGTTGATCGAGGCGTACATATCCTCTGACTCCTCGCAGCTTTGATAGCGCGCACCACGAGCGTGAATACACATATCAGCACGATGGATGTGGCGCTCGGTAATCACCGTTACCTCGATTTCAGCTGAACGGGGCAAATACTTTTCAAGCTTTGCCAGTTTATCCCGCGCGTGCAGTTTGATTGCCTCAGATGAGTCAACGTTACGAAAATTGAAGAGAATGCGCATTCAGCCTCCTTGAGTGTGTGGAATTGTGGATGATGTGTGTGAAAGAATCTGTATCAGTTGTACCTTGTGCTTGTCACTCATTAATTGAAATGACCTCCTTTTTTAAGCTATGTGAAAGCACGTCAACCTATCTATAAATATAACACAGCAGCAGGCAGAGTATTTCGACCTTAGAAGTATTTTTTGCGTTTTGAGGAACTCAAAATCCCCAGCATTTCGCGGTATTTTGCCACAGTACGCCGGGCAATCACAATACCGTCTTGTGCAAGCATCTCTACAATCTTCTGGTCCGAAAAGGGTCGCTTAGGATTCTCGCCATCCACAATCTTACGAATCGCCTGCTTCACACTCTCCGACGCAATATCATCGCTATTATCACGGCGAATAGCGCTGTTGAAAAAGAACTTCAGTTCGAAAATACCCCGCGGAGTATGGACATACTTGCTATTGGTCACGCGAGAAATCGTGCTCTCGTGCATGCCCACGGTATCGGCAACATCCCGCAACACCATAGGCTTGAGGTGCTCGATGCCTTTTTCAAAGAAATCACGCTGTTTTTCGACAATACATTCGGTCACTTTGATGATGGTTTTGCGCCGTTGGTCAATGCTGCGAATCAGCCATTGCGCACTGCGTAGTTTATTCTGAATGTATTCCTTCGCTTGCGGGTCATCGACCATCGCGCTGCGGTAGAACGCACTAATCTTCAACTTGGGCATACCGTCGTCATTGGCAACGACGAAGTAATCATCACCCACCCGATGAACATGCACATCGGGGGTAATATAAGGCGAGGCAACCGTATTGTAGTGCCGTCCTGGTCGTGGATTGAGGTCCATAATGCTTTGCGTAATGTCGTAGACCTCCTCCACATCAATGCCCAAGGCGCGTGCGATATGATCGTAGTTGCGCCGTTCTAAATCATTAAGGTGCCCATCGATCACCTTGAGCACGAGCTCGTCCATCCCGTAATGCAGGGCTTGCACATATAAGCACTCTTTTAATGAACGTGCGGCAACGCCGATGGGATCAAAACGCTGCAGCATCTTGAGCACTTCTTCGGCATCTTCAGGATCGATCTCCGCATCTTCGGCTAAGCGCGGGACGATCTCTTCTTCGGACATGTCCTCAATGCGTAGGTAGCCGTTATCGCTTAGGTTCCCAAACACAAGTGTGGCAAAGCGCTTTTCCTCTTCAAGCCATTCCCCCATACCCAGTTGCCAGGTAAGGTGCTCGCTAAGATCACGCGTGTTTGAAAGCGTCGCTTCAGCGTTGGGCTGGTCATCCGCGCTTTGCGATGCAAGCCGAAAGGAAGGCGGACTGCCCTCAAGGGAATGATTTTCAAGGTAACGCTCCCAGTCGATGTCTTCGGTTTTGCGCTCGTTGACTTTGAGGTGTTCTTCGATGGCACGATCGTCAGAGGCGATTTGCGATTCAATCGACGCGCTCTGCTCGCCTTGGTCATTGCTTTGTGTGCTTGCTTCGCCTTGGTCACGTTGGTCCTCCAAAATAGGATTTTCCAACATCTCCTCACGCACCATGTCGCTGAGTTCAAGACGTGACATTTGCAGAAGTTTGATGGCTTGTTGCAACTGGGGAGTCATCACCAGTTGCTGTGAAAGTCGAAGTTGTTGCTTAATTTCCATAGGCAAAACCTCCTCGTTCACGGCTTAAGTTATGTACGCTAATAAATCTCATAAACGCTCGATTCCGTTTATGATCCCTAACTCTTTGACGAAGGGCAAACCAATTTATGAAAATTGGTCTTATTTTTGCGTTGTCTCAAACTGTGCCAAGTTACGCTATCAATAGCTATATTCGCTGAGTTTCACCTTGCCTCTAAAGGTCCAGTAGACCGCCGAGGTATAAGCAAGGACCAAAGGCATCCCAATCGCAGCCATCAGAGTCATGATTTTGAGTGTTTTCTCAGACGATGATGCGTTGCGAATCGTCAGCGAATACGCATGCCCCAAGCTGCTAACCACCAGATTGGGATAAAGTGCAACACCCAAAAGACCAACCAGCGCTGCGATCGTCGCCACCGAACTAGCAAAGGCATAGCCCGGTCGACCACGAAAAATAGCGCGCGGAATGTTAGCGATGGCAATCACATTGATGGCAACAATCAACCAAGCGATGGGATAGGTCTCAAAGTGACGTGTGACTTCGGGCAAGCGCACCAAGGTGGCAATTGTCACACCGATATAAGCCAGCATGAACAAACCAAACCCGCGCCACATCCAGGGTACTAGGCGAGCCTGTAAATCGCCCTCGGTTTTGAGATAAAGATAGATGGCACCGTGCATGACAAACAGAAAAACACTCATCACCCCCACTGCTAATGCATAAGGGTTGAGCAAATCGAGCAACCCACCCTGAAAAATACCGCGTTCACCGATAGGCAACCCGCCGAGCACATTGCCCACAGCAACCCCCATCAAAAAGCTGTTGAGAAAGCTGGCGATTGCAAAGGCGTAATCAAAGCTGCGACGCCATGCGGATGACTGGCTTTTGGAGCGAAATTCGATCGCAACCGCACGAAAGATAAGCCCCGTCAAGAGCAGCATAAAAGGCAGGTAAAAAGACGAAAACACGCTGGCATAAACCGTGGGAAAGGCCGCAAATAAAGCCCCGCCAAAGGTCACTAGCCAGACCTCATTGCCATCCCAAAGGGGGCCGATGGAGTTGATCACCAGGCGGCGTTCTTCGTCGGTCTTAGCGACCAAAGGCTGCAACATGCCCACGCCAAAATCGAAACCATCCAGCACGGCATAACCAAAGAGCAAGACACCAAGGATCAAAAACCACACACTTTGCCAGTCCATGCCCTACTTCCTCTGCTCTTTTGAATCGCGACGTGTAGGCCACAAGCTCGTTTTACGATGCCTGAGTCGTTCGGCCGCGAGTTCGGTCCAGCCCTCATCGCTCGGATCTTGCGACCTGGTATCAAAGCCCTGAGGCCCCGCTTGGATTTTGTGATTCATCACGAAGAGCCACAAAGCGACGATGAGCGCATAAATGAAACCAAAAAGTGCAATGGAACTGATGACCATCTGCGCTGTTACCGATTCGCTCAGGGCATCACTGGTGCGCAATAGGTTGTAAACGATCCAGGGCTGTCGTCCCACCTCTGTAGAAATCCATCCCACTTGATTGCCGATGTAAGCCAAGAGCACCGAGCCCACATAGGTCCAAAGCAGCCAACGCTGGTTGAACAACGAACCACGCCACCAAAGCACACAACTGAGCAAGGTAAGGGCGATGAAGAAGATACCGATGGCCACCATGAGGTGATAGGTCTGGAAAACGATGGTGGTATTGGGCCAATCTTCGCGCGGGAAGGCATCTAAGCCAGTAACAGATGCGTTTGTATCACCGTGTACCAGCCAGGAAAGCATCTGGGGAATTTTGATGCCAAAACGAATGCCACCCGTGTCATCGTCGGGAATTCCCCAAAGGTACATATCTGCGGCACCGGTGCGATAGTGTCCCTCAAACGCAGCCAGTTTAGCCGGCTGATGCTCGGCAACAATATCGGCCTGCAGGTGCCCCGTAAACAGGGCTGCTAGTGAGCTGAAAGTCGCCAGCACCAAGGCAACCTTAAAGGTGCCGCGCGCGAAATCGAGATGGCGTTTCTTGAGCAAGTACCAAGCGCAAATGCTCAGCACGAAAAAGGACCCTAAGATTAGCGCCCCGACCCATACATGCAATAAGCGGGCAACCGAGGAAGGATTGAAGACCATCGCCCAAAAATCGACAATCTCGGCACGCGCCTGCAAGCCTTCACCTACGATGTGAAAACCCGCCGGGGTTTGCATCCACGAGTTGGCGATCACGATCCAAATAGACGAGAAGACGCTACCCAGAAACACCATCCAGGTGGCGAATAAGTGCATACGCGGCCCTACCCGATCCCAACCAAAGACCAGTACCGCGAGAAAACCCGACTCTAAGAAAAAAGCAAAAATACCCTCAGCCGCCAAAGCCGAGCCAAATACATCGCCTACATAACGGGAGTAAGCGGCCCAGTTGGTGCCGAACTCAAATTCCATGACGATGCCGGTGGCAACGCCCAGACCAAAATTGACAGTGAAAAGCTTGGTCCAAAACTTGGCCATATCGCGATAACGCGCATCCTTCTTGAGCACATACATGCTCTCAAGACCCACCATCACCGCACCTAACCCAATGGTCAGAGGCGGGAATAAGTAATGCACCATGATGGTGAGGGCGAATTGGACACGCGAGAGAATCTCAACGTCCATGCACACTCACCTGCAACAAAGCCACGTCAGGAGCTTGGGCCCAAACAAGCGCGGCGGCAAATTTTTTAAAGAGAACTCAGCATATCAAACGAGGGCCTAAGCGCAGGGAAGCTCAGAATACCATAAGAGCTCAATCACTCTGCTTTTGCGGCACAGTGAGCACAGGAATGGTCGAGGTACGCACCACCCGCTCGGCAATGCTGCCCATTAAAAGATGGGTGATGCCTGTGCGGCCGTGGGTGCCCATGACGATCATGTCAGCCTTAACCTCATCCGCGTACTGGTGAATGCTCTCGTGCGGCACCCCCTGCGTAATCCTGTATTCGATGACAACGCCCTGATCGAGGTAAGGCTTGAGCATGGCATCGAGCTCCCGTTGCGCCGCACTTGATACCTGCTCCGTAAACTCAGGCCCCGCCATGACCGCACCGTCGGGGAACAAATAGGTGGGCAAGGGATATACGTGCACCACATGCAAGGTAGCCTGAAGTTTTTTGCCTAAGTCGAAGGCATACTCAAAGGCGCGAATGGATGTGGGTGAAAAATCAACAGGGACAACAATATTCTGAATCGCAGGCATGCTCATTCTCCAGTGCTTGGAAGTCCAACGAAAGTGTACCCATTGGCTTATAAAAGTGCAGTTGAAAAAACTATCAGATAATTTTTTATTACAGAGCAGCACCCTCATCTTCGACGCGTACGGAGACCGACAGGCGTTCACCGCGGCCGCCTTTGTAGATAGTGCCCGAGGTTGGCGTCGCATCGATGTAGTTACGTCCTGCTGCCACGCAGACGTGATCGAGATTGACCAGGCAACCATTGGTAGGGTCGTAGCCACGCCAGCCTTCCCACGGCAGGTACACTTCTAGCCAGGCATGAGACGCTTCGGATTGGATGGAGTTGTCGTAGTTAGCGCCGGTGTAGATATAACCGATGCGGTAACGCGCTGGCACACCCAGCAGACGCGCCAGGCAGATAAACAAATTGGCAAAGTCCTGACACACGCCGCGGCGATGGACGTAGATTTCAAACGGTGTGGTTTCCAAGGTGGTGGACTCGGACACATACGCAAAGTCACGCCGTATGGTGCGATTGATATCGTTAAGCGTTTCCACCAAGTCGTCTTGTTGTCGCGTGGCAAAACTCGTAGCGAAATCGGATAGCTCACGTAGCTGCGATTCGGGCAACTCCGGCGGCAAGAGATAAGGCATCATCATCTGACGTTGCCAGGGCATCCACACCAACGGCAGCGTAGTGGTGCGATGGCCGATGGAGGCATTGCGGTCACGAATACGGATACGCGATTGCGCCAATACACGCAGCTCGGTGTAAGGCTCGCGCACCTTCATCCGCACCGTTTGATTGCCAAAGACGTCTTCAAAGGTGTAGCTCATGCCCTGCGGACTGATGTCTAAGGTATGCTCAAGCACCTCTTGATACACATCGTGCACGGGACGCAAACGAAACACATGGGTGCTGTGCTCCACCGGCGCATCGTATTGATAGAGCGTCTCATGCGTAACCCTCAGCACGCGGCTTTGCACTGACTCGCTCGGACTGGGCCCCGCTTGATGAAACTCAGAATTATCGGCCTGCATGCGCACCGACGCCTCGCGCATCAGTTGCGGCGCCGGTTCGGAGTCACGCCTTAACATCGGACTGGCGTGACTGGCCGAAGGCGCAGAGGCTGCAGACTCGTCCTTGCCCGGCGTACTTTGCCAAATCACCTGCCCCAAACGAACGACCACCATCTCTCCAGGCGCCAAACTAGACCAGGCATGCTCAGAGAGAGGATGGGTCGCCACCAGCACCATACTGCGGTTGTTATCCAGCGAATTATCCAACTGCAGCGAGAGGGCACGATTTTTGAGCGCATGTCGATGTGGCGGACAGCAACGACATAGATACAAACTGCTCTCGGCCTGACGATCACGATAGGCGATCAGATCTTGGCCGTCGGTCATGATGAGATTAAGCGAGCCCAACGCGTTGAGCTGCTCGAACCACTGATGCAAAGCGGTCCATTGAATGCCATCGAGCTGCCGCGCATTCGCCCGTTGCAGCTGAGCCATCAACCAACAAAAAATGTACTCCGAGTCGGTTTGCCCAGTGGGTTCAAAAAACACGGGCGAGCCTAGTGAAAACTGCCGCAGCGCTTCTGCATTAAGTTGCCCGTCATGCGCAAAAAGCCAGTCGCGGCCTGCATAACTGCGACAAAAAGGATGCATGTTCTCTTGGCTAGACTGCCGCGTATCGCTGCGAATATGACAAAGGAAGAGATTGGTACGAAAGTGCTCCCAGTCGCGCAAAATGCGACTGAACACCGTATCGCCTGTGGGTAGAGGGTCTTTGATAACCATCGCCGCAGACTCACCACGCGGGTACCAACCAAAGCCCCAACCCATCGGCGAGATATGACCCGCAGCCATGTGATCATGCGGCTCCAGCGTAATGGTCGGCGATGCCGCCGCATCGAAAGAGATGGCCAGCAGGTCACTCATTGCGCGAACTTAGAGCGTTGCACCGTCGTGCAGGAGTCGAAGTATTCTCGATGAATCAAGGTGCATATCTGATCGGTTTCATCGATGACGCGGGCCAACTCACGATGCAAACCACGGGCAAGCACATCGCGGGTGGAGCTTCCCTCAAGCCAGCTTACCAAGCTTGCTAAGGTTTCTGTGGCTTCTGAATGCTCACTCTGCGTCAAGGTCTGGATGCGCTGGAGAAAATGCAGCGCGCGATGCAGGCAGTGATAAACCGAGCGCGGAAAACGCTCTTCTTTGAGCAAAAAGGTGGCCACATCGTGCCCCGAAATGCCGCTTTGATAACAGCGCGAGTAGTTATCGTCCCCCGCACACGAGCGCAGCAAAGCCAACCACTGTGCCGACTCGAGGGGATTATCGGTATCGTCCTGCCACGCGGATCCTCCCTCTGCAGGAGGAAGAAGGGAATCGGGGCGCAAAGCGTGGTACTTCACATCGAGAATGCGCGCGCTTTGACCAGCGCGCTCGAGCAGCATACCAAGACGCATAAAATCAAAGGGCTGATCGTGCAGCATAGTGCTGTGACATAAGCCTTGGAAAAGCCCCACAGCATCGCGCACATGCTGATAAAAAGCGTCGGGATCGCTTTGATAGACACGCCGACCTTGGCCCCCTTTAAGCCAATGCCACAGGGCATTAACCGACTCCCAGACCTCAATGCTGATGACTTCACGACTGGTGCGCGCATTTTCGCGAGCCCAGCGCACGACATTGATAATGCTAACCGGACATTCCGAATCCCAGGTCAAATAGGCCTGCACTAACTCGGCGTCATCGATAGCGCTGGGATTATGTTGATAACGCGCATAAAAGCGCTCGTCCTCGCCGGTGACCACAATGGCGGGATGCCAGTGACCGCGATGCTGCGGGTTGATATCGAGCAGAAAGGCGCGGTTAACACGGATCAAACGACTAATGCTCTCCGCGCGCTCCAAATAGCGATGCAGCCAAAAACAGCTGTCGGCGACACGGGAGATCATGCTGCCTGGTCCTCAAGAACCCAGGTGTCTTTCGAGCTGCCGCCTTGGCTGGAGTTCACCACGTACGACCCCGCGGTGGAGGCCACCCGGGTCAGGCCACCGGGAAGCACCCAGCTGGAATTACCGGTGACCACAAAAGGACGCCAATCGACACGACGGGGGACAATCCCGTCGCGCGTCCAGGTAGGACATGAAGAGAGCTGAATCAAAGGCTGCGCGATGTACATGTGCGGGGTGGCTTTAATGCGTTCGGCAAAATCCGCCAGCTCGCTGTGACTGGCATTGGGACCGATCAAAATACCGTAGCCTCCAGAGCCATCGACGCGCTTCACCACCATCGAAGCCAAGTGCGAAAGCACATGTTGACACTGCGTGGGATGTACACAGCTAAAGGTTTCCACCTGCCCCAGTAAGGGTTCTTCGCTGAGGTAAAAACGAATCATGGCTGGGACGTAAGGATAAATGCCCTTGTCATCCGCCACGCCATTACCGATGGCATTCGCCAAGGTAACCTGGCCACGCGCATATGCACGCACCAGTCCTCGCACGCCAAGCAAACTATCACGACGAAAAGCATCGGGGTCGAGAAACTCGTCGTCGATGCGCCGGTAAATGACATGCACGCGTTGCGGCCCCGCCGTGGTTTTCACAAAAACCTGATCATTGTGCACAACGAGATCGGAAGGATGCACCAGCTCACAGCCCATGCGCCGCGCCAAAAAGCTGTGCTCAAAATACGCCGAGTTGTATGGCCCTGGGGTAAGCACCACCACCCGTGGTGTACCCTCCTTGATAGGCGACAGCTCATGCAGCGCTTTGCGCAGCTGGGCGGGATAAGCATCCACCGAACGCACCGGCACTTCCGAGAGCACCGAGTCCATCACCCTCTTCATCACACCGCGATTTTCCAGCACATACGATACGCCAGAGGGACAGCGCAGATTGTCCTCAAGCACCAAGAAATTACCCGCCGTATCCCGTAACAGATCAATACCGCCTACGTGCGCATAAACACCCCCCGCTGGTTTAAACTCGCGCGCGGTGGGCAGATACCCCTTGGACTGCAGCACCAGTTCGCGAGGAATCGCTCCCTCGGCGAGAATGCGTTGTGGGCCATAGATATCTTGCAAAAAGGCGTTGAGCGCTTGCACCCGTTGAATCAGGCCCCGCTGTACATGTCTCCAACTTGCAGCGTCAATGATGCGGGGAATGATATCAAAGGGGAAAATCCGCTCGCCCCCTTTGCGATCGGAGTTGACTGAAAAGGTGATGCCTCCGGTCAACAAAGCTCGGCTCGCAAGGCGCTGACGCGTTCGCAGACTGGATTCGCCCATGCCCTCGATCAGCTGCAGTGCCCGAGCCATGCACTCACGCGGTTGTCTCTCAGCGGTGAGAGCTTCGTCAAAGGTACTCGGCGGCGGGTGATAACTGGCAAAGCTAGATGCGGCAAAATCGGCGACACTCATAAAGCAGTGCCTAGTCTTATCACAGCTCGACTGCCTTTGTCTGCATTGATGAGAGGGCTTTGCGTGCACTCGGTTGAGCAATGCAAATCCACCGCTCGACGACCATTGATGACCATTTAGGTCAAGGCAGTTCCATCGTGACTTCCTCGGCTTCCATGTTGAAAAAGAGCATCCAACCGGTGACGCCGTAGAGGCTGTCTTGCGCATTGTCAGGCAAAAGCTGGCTTAGGGGAACGTTGCCTAGGGAAGTAGGAACCATGACTTTTTGGGCATCCTGGTCAGTCAAGAAACCAGCAAGCACACCTTCGCCGAGGCTTTTAGGCGATGCATCATCGTCACCTTCTGTGTACTGAGCCGCCATAACCGGAGCATAGAGTTCGATGCTCAGACCATCGCCAAGAGCTAGGTTAAAAGAGGGCAACACGGCGTTGTTGTCATTTGGGTTAACCACCTGACTGACGAAACAGGGCGCCTCGGGTTGATTGAGTCCCGGTTGCTGAATAGTCCCATCCGGTGGCGTATAACAGCTTCCTTCATCGCGCTTTTCCATCGCAGCCGCCAAGCCTTTGACTTTGTCGGGTTCGTCATCGCTCAGCATCAACTCACAGGACCACGCTTGGGTGCTGTCGTCTCTGCTGCATGTGGTTTGAGCTACGGCAAAGCGCTCTGCCACCGCATCGTCGCCTTCTTGCAGGGCAAGCACCACGTGCAAATCGGATTGCAGCTGTGCTGCGACCCTTTGGTCAACCTGCTCTTTGAGCGTGGTCGTGATCAAGTTCGCATTGGGATCGATGAGCTCCAAGTGATGCACTCGATACCAAGTCGCCGAGGCAAAGTCGCTCGGGTCAAAATGACTCAGCTGAGTATCAAACAAATCGGGATCGGGCTCTTCAATGGGGTTGAGTTGAGGATTTTTGTCCTCGTCTGGAACCACAGGAGCCGTGCCGGATGACTCGCTGCTTTTGCTACAAGCACCACCAAGCAATGTAAGTGCAAATGATAAAAGAATAAATTGCAATAAAGGACGAAAGGTATCTCGCATAATAGATCTCTCCAAGTACAGAAAATTATGCAAGACGCGTTCCTAAAGGGCAACGATCACCGTCGCATCGCTACCTTGGCTTCCTTCGAGAGAGCTCAGCTGGTTGAGTCTTTCTCCCACCTTGCGCGCTCCAGGCATGTGATGTTGCCGCATTAAGGCATAGGCTTCGCGCAAATCCTGGCGAGCGGACTCGTGTTGATTGCGCTCCATATAGTAGTAACCGCGATCGCCCAAAACGTGGGCAAGGTAGCGTGGACTGCCAATGCCTCGAAAAAGAGCAATCGCCTGCTCAAAGCAATGCAACGCGGGATCGCTCTCAGGAATGCCTGCGTCAAATAAGGTTTGCGCATGAAATCGAGCTTGGGCTGCATAAGCCTGCGCCATACATGCATCGCCGCCGTAGTGCTCGGCCAGCTCACCAGCGTGTTTGAGCAAAGCCGATGCCTGAGGATCGCGCACCCGCATCGCCAGTTCACCGAGATTGCGCGTCACCTCTGCCTGTGAACGCAAATCACCCAGGGCCTCTGCCAAATGAATGGCCTCATCCAGATAACGTTGCGCTTCGTCGTAACGCCCACTGCGCAACATGACTTCGCCGAGATTGTTCAGCACAAAACATTGAACTCGCCGATCATCAATATCGTAGGCTTGCTCCAAAGCCACCGTCCAAGCCGCAATCGCAGCCGACCAAGCTTCGCGTTCAAAGGCAATGGCTCCCAGCATATTGTGAGACTGCGGCAGACCGTGATGGTCGTTCACCTCCGTCCGCAATTCAAGCGCGCGCCGTACATGTGCTTCGGCCTCATCGAGCTCGCCGCGCATCAACTCGATGCTTCCCAAGGTCGACAAAGACTGTGCTTCTCCACGCGGATCTTGATGCACCCGCCGGATATGCAGCGCTTCCTCAACGCCCGCGAGCGCCTCCGTCGGATTGCCTTTGAGGTATTGAATCTGGGCCAAGTCATCCAGCGTCGCTGCAACACCGCGTAAATCACTCACCGAGCGAAACAAGGTCAAAGCAGCATCTAAATAAAGACAGGCCTGCTCATCCTGCCCTTGATGGCGATACACCCGCGCGATGCGATTGAGTGCCGCGCCCCCCTTGCCTGGCGTTCCCAGTCGGTAAGCCAGCGCCGACATGTGCGCGAAGCTAGCCAAGGCATCGTCGTAAGCGCCCAAGGTGGTCAGCAAAGAACCATGCAAATGCAAAGCTTGAGCATAGCTGTTGCTACCTCGATCCTGCATGGTTGCCAGCGCCTGAGTGCTCCACCGCAGCGCCGCATTGGTCTGCTGACGCGCATGCGCATCGACCGCAGCGCGCAGATAGGCATGGCCTGCGCGATCGAGCTCACCCGCCTCCTGCCAATGCGCAGCCAGCATCGCCATCACGTGATCGGGGTGGCTCTCCTCCACCACCTCAAGCCAACGTGCCACCGCATGATGACAATGTTGACGTGTTGAGGTCTCGAGACGCTGCATCGCGCATTCACGAATATGGCGATCGAGAAAAAGATACTCTTCATTGCCCGCCACATCAGAGCTCTCGCTGCAGGCAAGAAAACCCTTATCCACCAGACTGCGAAGTTCCGTTCGCAAGCGGTGCAGGTCGTCATTGGACCAACACGCCAAGGGATCATCCTCGGCTAAGGCTTCAGCATCATCCTGTTCGGCGCGCAATTGCGCGAGCACCGCACCATCCCAAAAGACCTCACCCACGACTGCAGCACATGTAAGCACGCGCATTTCAGCATCGCTCAAGCTCTCGAGACGTGCGCGAATCGCATCGTGCAAATCGATGGGCAAACCACCCGCCTGCAGACGAACATCGTCGATACGCAGCTCACCCTCTACCTCAACAAAGACATCGCTGTCGTTGAGGGCAAATACCAACTGCCGCAGAGTCCCCGGATTGCCTTGCGAACGATGCAGCAGCGCCGCACTAAACTCATCGGGGATCGTGACCAGCCCCGGCAGCATATGCTGCAGCATCGCCTCAACATTGTCTTGGGTCAGGGCTTCGATGGGCATACTGGTCACACCATCAAGAGGCGCAATGGCACTGACCCGCTGTGCAACGGGATGGTCACCCGTCAGCACAATCGCCACAGGCGCACGCGCCTCGCTCAGTATCCCCAGCATATCCCAGGCCTCTTCATCTGCATGATGCATGTTGTCGATGAGCAAAACCCAGGGCTCGACCTGCGCATCCCATTCCAAAAACTGGCGCAACGCTCGACATGCTCGGCCATGGAGGTGTTCGGGATGTTGGGTCAGCGAGCTCAGAAAGGCGCTCTCGGGAAAACTCACACCCGAGACATGCGCCAACAAATGCGTCATCCGCAGCTTCTCCGCCGGGTTGGCGATGGGCAGTAGTTGCGCCACCGCATTCGCGAGCTCGATGTGCACATCGGGACTGGAGGCGCTGCCAGAAATACCAAAACGTTGCCGCAACATGCGATCGAAGGGGGCGTACATATGCCGCCCCTGTTGACTCCGACACGCACTGTACATCACCCGCAGCGGCGCCTCATGCTGCAAAGCCATATCGCGGGCGACACCCAACAGCCTGGTCTTGCCCGAGCCCGCGTGTCCCTCAAGCACAGTGATCGTTGTGCGGCCGCTATGCAGCGCGCGCTGAATGCCGCGCCTAAGCACATCCACTAAGACCTGCTGCCCCACCAAGGGCAAGGCAGGTTCGTCGATCATAAACTCGCCCGTGGACTCACGCGCGGGAGAAGCCGAATCTGTCATCGCTTAATTACGCCTGACTTTGACGGCAACAATCAAGAGGACTCTTACATCAGGGCATGTCGAAGGCATGCTCCGGAGACTCCAAGGAAAGAAGAAAGGACCGACTTGGAGCCTCCGTGCCGCCTATTTAAAGACGCTGTTTACTTCTTTTTGTGCAGCTCGAGCTTGATGGTGATGTCGATGTCGTTGCCCACCATCAGGCCGCCCTTGTCGAGGCTCTTGTTCCACTTTACGCCGAACTTCTGGCGGTTAATGGTGGTGGACGCTTCCGCGCCACGCGCCGGCACCTTAGCCATGGGATGCATCACGGGCTTGCTTACCTTGCTGACCTTCAGGGTAACGGGCTTGGTGGTGCCACGCATGGTGAGCTTGCCTTGGACCTTGTAGCCCTTGCCAGCCTTTGTGATCTTGGTGGACTTGAAGACCATTTTGGGGTGCTTCTTGGCATCAAAAAAATCGGCAGAGAGCAAGTGCTTGTCGCGCTTTTTGTCACCGCTATTAACCGAAGCAACCCCGATTTCGGCTTCGATTTTAGAGGCTTTGAGGTTTTTGTCATCAAGCACCACGGTGCCTTTGACATCGGAGAAGCTGCCCTCGACGGTGGCTACCATGAGGTGGCTCACTTCAAATTGAGCCGACGAGTGCGAGGTATCGATGACCCAGGTTTCGGCATCGGCGGCGGCTGTGCCGAAGCCCAGTGCGAAGGTGCTTAAACAGGCGATGAAAAAAAGAGAGGGTTTCATAACGAGAGTTCCTTTTCGTGATGGGGTGCGATTGCTGGCCAACCTAACTGCCTCTCAAGCAAGTGCAATTGTTTGCCAGCATGTGTCTGCGTTCTATGGTTGACTCCACGACTCTGTTACTGGAATTCGTCGTTGCATCGCTTACAGGTAGGTCTTCATGTCGTCGTCTTGGAAAGCTGAAACCCAGGCCATTCACTCGGGAGAGCTTCATCCACGTGTGGAGGGGGCCATCACCATGCCTATCTTTCAAAGCTCCACCTTTGTCCTAGGCGATGCCCAAGATTATCGCGACATCCGTTACATCCGCCTCAACACCACACCGAATCACCGCGCCCTCGCGCAAAAAATGGCCGCGCTTGAGGGCACCGAAGAAGCCCTCGTCACCAGCTCGGGCATGGCCGCCATCACCGGTGCATTGCTCAGTCAACTGCGCGCGGGCGATCATGTAATCGCCCAAAATCACATCTACGGCGGGACCTACAAAGTCTTCCAGGGCTTGGTGCAGCGCTACGGCATCAGCGTGAGCTTCGTATCCTTGGATGATCCAGATAGCTGGGAGGATGCCTGCCAAGCCAATACGCGGGCCTTTTATGTGGAGTCGATCACCAACCCCTGGCTAGAGGTGGGCGATCTCAAAGGCGTGGTGGACTTTGCCCAACAGCGCGGCTTGGTCTCAATGATCGACAACACCTTTTTAAGTCCCGCGATGTTTCAGCCGGCAGCGATGGGTTTTGATCTGGTGCTGCACAGCGCGTCGAAATACTTGAATGGCCACTCCGACCTGGTCGCGGGTGTGATAGCTGGCTCCACCCAGCACCTGAATGCGGTGAGCGACCTCATGAACTTGCTTGGTCCCTGTCTCGATCCCCATGCCTGCTTTTTGCTGCAGCGCGGACTCAAAAGTCTGCCCATGCGCATGCGCGTGCAGTGTGCCCAGGCGCAAGAATTGGCACAGATGCTCGACCAGCATCCCGAGGTGGACAGGGTCTTTTATCCGGGTCTT
>CAYWAT010000003.1:0-9211 GCA_964456305.1 uncultured Polyangiales bacterium
TCTGAACTGAGAGTGAGTTCTTCTCGATGAAATCTCGGCGCGGCTCGACCTGATCACCCATCAACACGCTGAAAATCTCTTCGGCTTCAACGGCATCCTCAATGCGCACGCGCAAGAGCACCCGAGTTTCTGGGTTCATGGTGGTTTCCCACAGCTCGCCCGGGTTCATCTCACCCAGACCTTTATAACGCTGTACGCTAAGCCCCTTGCGAGCGCGTCGGTCGACGTAATCCCACAAAGCATCAATGGACGCCAAGCTCTCTTTGTCCTGGGGATGATCAGCCGAAAAAGTCTGAAACGGTGGTTCGCCCAGCACGCCTAGTTCGTCATGCAGGCGACAGAGCTCTGCATAGGCGTCGGATTGCAGAAGGGCCCGATTGATGAGGGTTTTCTGGGTGAGCACACCTGCACGGGTTTCGATCTGCAGTTGCGGCGATGCGCTATCGCCATTGGTGTAGGGCCGCACATGCACCGACAGGGTCTGCGGATGATAGTCGTGCAGATAAGCGCGTATCGCCTCTTCGACGGCCTTGATATCCAACTCGTGGTTCCACTGCGCGGCATCATGAATGCCAACCTTCCGAACCAAGGCCGCCAAAACCGCAGGATCGCCATGGGCCTGCATGTTTTGCAACGCTTGCCGCCACTGCACCAATACGCCTAGCAAGCGCTGTAAAGGCTCACCACTCAACTCAATAGACTGACTCTGATTAGCCACAGTCAAACCATCGACCCCGGAGTCGATCAAGAAGCGGGCGAAAACCTCGTCGTTTTGTAGGTAGAGCGACTTCTTGCCGCGCTTAGCTTTGTATAAAGGCGGTTGCGCGATGTAGAGATGGCCTTCTTGGATAATCTCAGGCATCTGCCGGTAAAAGAAGGTGAGCAACAAGGTGCGGATATGCGATCCATCAACGTCCGCATCGGTCATGATGATGACGTGGTGATAACGCAGCTTCTCTAAGCTGAAGTTGCTCCCTCCTTCGACACCGCAGCCTAAAGCGGTAATCAAAGTGCCGATCTCGGCGCTGGAGAGCATCTTTTCAAAGCGTGCGCGCTCGACGTTGAGGATTTTGCCGCGCAGAGGCAAGATGGCCTGGAACTTACGGTCACGCCCCTGTTTGGCGCTACCACCCGCACTGTCACCCTCAACGATGTAGATTTCGCTGACGCTGGGGTCTTTTTCTTGGCAATCGGCCAACTTGCCAGGCAGGGTGCTGGCATCGAGAACGCCCTTGCGCTGCACCATTTCGCGCGCTTTGCGAGCAGCCTCACGCGCACGCGCCGCAATGACGGTTTTTTCGATGATTTTGCGGGCCGACTGCGGGTTTTCCTCGAGAAATTCACTGAGCTTGTCGTGAACGACGCTCTCGACGATGCCCTTAACCTCACTCGACACCAACTTGCTTTTGGTCTGCGAGTCAAAGCTGGGATCGGGGTGTTTGACCGAAATGATCGCCGTCAAGCCCTCGCGAACATCGTCGCCGGAAAGGGGGTTTTTCAGCTCTTTGAGCAGGTTGGCTTGATTGCCATAGGTATTGATCACACGGGTAAGCGCGGTGCGTAAGCCAGTGAGATGCGTGCCGCCATCTTTGTTATTGACGTTGTTGGTGTAACAAAAAACGCGTTCGTTATAGGCATCCGTCCACTGCAGCGCTAACTCGACATCCACCTCATCGCGCAAATCGTGCATCACGATCACATCATTGTGCAGCACGGTTTTGCTCTTGTTCAGCAAGGACGTAAACTCGGCCAGGCCACCGACAAAAGAGTAGGTCGCGCTTTGATTGCTGCGCTCGTCGTGCAGTTCAATGTTCAGCCCAGCATTGAGAAAAGCGATTTCGCGTAGGCGATGACCGAGCACGTCAAAGCTGAACTCGGTATTGCTGAAAATCTCGGTATCGGGCTTAAACTCGATGGTGGTGCCGTGTTGATCGCTTTGGGCAATCGCTGCCAAGGCCTCCTCGGGCTTGCCTTGACGATAACGCTGAAACCACTCTTGTCCCTCGCGATGAATGGTCATCTTGAGCCATTCGCTCACGGCGTTCACCGCGCTCACGCCCACGCCGTGCAGACCCGCAGAGACTTTGTAGCTGTCGTTATCAAACTTACCGCCTGCATGCAGCACGGTCATCACCACTTCGGCAGCGCTGACGCCGCGCGCATGCTGCCCGACGGGAATGCCGCGACCGTTATCCACCACACATACCGAGCCGTCCTGGCGCAGCGTGATGATGATGCGGTCGCAATGTCCAGCCAAGTGCTCATCGACTGCGTTATCGACGACTTCCCAGATAAGGTGATGCAAACCCGTGCCGTCGTGCACATCACCCAAGTACATGCCAGGGCGTTTGCGAACAGCCTCCAGCCCTTCGAGGACTTGAATGGATGATTCACCGTAGCGCTTATCGCTTTCTTCTTTAGCGCCTTGAACATGCTCTGAGGTCATTCGTCGCAAGCTAGCGCGAGAAGGCAGAATGAGCAAGGCTTGCACACGAATGCATACGTCTGTAATTATTACGCTTTTTTGAAAGCCTCAACAAGACATAGAGACTCTTAAGCAAGTGCTCGCAAACGCCCTCCGAGCGTTGCCTGAAGCTGTTACAGTTGGCCCTGACTGAAAGCCTGCACGACCAGCTTCGCCGTCGCCTTGAGGGTATCAAAAACACCCTGACCATCGGTGGCAACCGCTTCAAAATCGGGCAGCCCTTGGGGATTGAGAAGCTTGCGTAGATCTTCTACCGAATCGACATTCGGCATGTCGCGTTTATTGTATTGAATCACGCAAGGAATCTTCGAAAACTCATAGCCTTGTTCGCGTAGATTTTCTTTGAGATTATCCATTGATTCGGCATTGGCTTCATAGCGCGCGTTTTGCGAATCAGCGACGAAGACCACTCCATCAACGCCCTTAAGAATTAGCTTGCGACTTGCATCGTAGAACACCTGACCAGGAACGGTGTACAAGTGAAACCTGGCTTTGAATCCGCGAATCGTGCCAAAATCAAGAAACAAAAAATCAAAAAACAATGTGCGCTCTGTTTCGGTCTTGAGGCTGACCAGCTCCCCTCGTCGGTCAGGACTTACATGATCACGAATGTATTCGATATTGGTGGTCTTACCACACAAGCCAGGTCCATAATAGACAATTTTAAACCGGATTTCACGGGTAGAATGGTTGATAAATGCCATCGTTTCACTTGGTGAAAATGTGTTTAACTATCATGAAAACAATCGATCAATCTCTTCATCGCTGATTTCCGAAAAATGTTCATGAACAGACTCATCGTCCATCTTGCTGACCATCGACTGGAGCAGTTGTTCGAGTTCCTCGTTGGCCCGCTTAACACGCAAACGAACCAGTCCTAAACTGCTACGATGATCAAAGATCACCACTAAGATCACCCGTTTGCCTACGAGCTGAATATGCACGTTGGCATGCTCTCCCTCGTGAAACTGGGTGCTGAATTCATTCTCGCGAAGCAAATTCGCAATCCCGCCAGTGGCGGCAACATTGCCTGCAGTCAACGAGGCCAACGATGTCGTATCCATCGCCTCGGTAGACCCCGCCGATGCAAGCAACTGACCACTTTTATCAACGACAAAAACCACGTTAGCTAAGGCATCGCGCAGAAGTCGGTCAACAACGGCTTGAATACGAGACGCATCGTCTTCAAACATGACAAAGGAGGAATCGTGCATGGTAGGACAATTTCTACTATAGGCGCATTCGTCTGATTTTCGGGAGTTTTTTTCGTGCGCATGACACGTTGTTGTGGCTGGGCCTGTCTCTTATGGTTTGTCTGCATCCAAGGAGCGAGCGCTCAACTGCCCACCCAAGCGATTCGCGGGGTTACGGTGGGACCTGTGGAATCGGTGCATTTAGCCACCAAGGATTACGGCACTCGAGCAAGTGCCGCCCTGCTGGATGAACTCAAGCGCCTCGGTGTTAACTGGATATCGTTGACCCCCTACGGACGTATGTGGAGCACCCAAAGCACCCACATTTGGCACGATTTAGAGCTGGATTACGCACGTAAACGCGTGGGGCTTATCAAGATGATCCGGCAGGCGCATGCGCGGCATATTAAGGTGATGGTGATCCCCAGTTTGTGGATTGAAATGGGCGGCCATCGCCTGGACATCAATCCAGGCAGCCCCGCACGCTGGCACCGCTTCCTCCAGGCCTATCGGGAGTTCGTCATGGCATGGGCATTGCCCGCCGCAGAGGCCAAAGCTGATGCAATTTCTCTGGGTGTGGAAATGCGCAGCATCTCAGGGCAGTACTTCAATTACTGGCACACACTCATCGACGACCTACGGCGCTTTTTCCCAGGCTGGCTCACCTACAACGCGAACTGGTGGCGAGAGGTCGATCAAGTAATCTTTTGGGACAAGCTCGATGCGATTGGCATTCAGGCTTTTTATGAGTTGAGCACGCGCAAACCCGCAACTCTTGCAGACTACCGCAAAGGCGCAGCGCAAATTCTAAGTCGCGTTCAACACACGCAGCGCACTCACCACAAACCCATTTTATTTACGGAGATTGGCTATTCCGCGCGACCCAATACAGGCGTCGAGCCCTGGGCTTGGCCCCAAGATTTGAAAAGCATGCCTTTCGACGAAGAAGACCAGACACGCGCCTACCAAGCCATGCTGGAATCTTTTTTGCCACAACCTTGGTTTATGGGTTTTTTCATTTGGCGTTATTACAGCGATCCAGATGACACGTCCCAAGAGCCTATCTGGTCTTTTTCTCCCCATGCAAAAAAAGCAGAACACTATCTAAACCACACTTTTCATCATACCTGGGCCTATGATCATACATTGGATCTAACAAGCAACCATGTAGATTCAACGTGGTTTCAATTGTTCAAATATTATTGGTAAAGTGATACGCTATTTTCTACTATTAAATTGTATATTGGAGGATGGTAATGATCGTAAAAACACCTAGGATATATTGGACTCTTGTATTAATTTCTCTATCTTTGACTCTTCTAGGTTGCTCAGATGACGATTCTTCTTCCACACCAGCGGCTCAAAGCAACGATGAAGTTGCAGAAATTATAAAGACAGACTTGGAAGCCGTAGGCGTTACCTTCAGTCCAGAATTCAGTACCGATATCCTTAGCTATATTATTAATATTCCTGAAGGACTCGAGGAGCTTACATTCAAGTTTAACATCAGCGCCGATTTTGAAATAACCATTAACGGTGAGACTATCCAATCAGGTCAAGAGCTTAAGGTGGATCTGAGTGAGTCCAGAACAATCACAGTTGATATTGATGATGGTAGCGAAACACGTCGCTATAGCCTTAGGCAAGCGATTGCTGGGACTGGATTTGAAGAAAGTGCGAGCAGTCTCGGTTTAGAATTCTTTACCGATCTCGAAAATAGCGGCATTGAAATTACACCAGACTTTGACGAAAACACGATGATTTACCAGGGTGTTATTCCCGACTCAGTCACCGAGGTGCCCCTAAAGCTTACATTTTCAGATGACTTCAGCGTTATTGTGGGCGTTGATGAACTCGTATCTGGCAAGGAGATTTTCATCGATACCACAACTGAACTCTTTTTTGACATCACCATTCTTGAAGATAGCGAAGGGAATGACCCCAAGATCACTAGCTATAGAATCGAAATTCCCGCAAGACTTGACATTTTCATGAACTGAAGCTTCACAGCCTAGCTCAGCTAGCTAGAATCTACTCGTCTTCGTCACAGACTTCTTCACAGGTGCCGCGCACTGTGGGGCTGCGATCGACAGGGCAGCATTTAAGATCGGACTGACAGTCGTTTTGTTCTTTGCAGGTCTCGCCCTCAGACTGACCGCAGGCCACCGCGAAGCCGAGCAGTAAGGCCAGCCCCACGCTGGGTATCGAGAAGCACAAAAAAATACGCGAGCCAAATCCGACCATGGGCCTGCAATCTAGGACGCGGTGACCGAAGCGGCAAGCCCTTGCTCGCAGCTTGGAACTCACATGCTAAGTGCTCGGTATGTCTCAATCATCCTATTTGGTGACTGGAGCCGCAGGCTTTATCGGCAGTCACACCGCGCTTCGCCTCCTTCAAAATGGCGCCACTGTTGTGGGCATTGATAATCTTAACGACTACTACGATCCACAGCGAAAACGGGCTAATTTACGCGAAATCCAAGAGCAGTGTCCCGACCCAACGCGTTTTCATTTTGTTCAGGGCGATATTCGCGACCGCAATTGTCTCGAGGCCTTGTTCAAGGACCACCGTTTCACAGCCGTTGTACACTTAGCGGCCATGGCCGGCGTGCGCGTGTCTGTGGATGATCCCTGGCTTTATTATGATGTGAACCTCACGGGCACGCTCAACCTTCTCGATGCAGCACGTCAGCATGGCAAACCCAATATGGTGCTTGCCAGCACGTCCTCAGCCTATGGACGCACCGAACGCGTACCTTTTGTTGAAGACGATACTGCAGACCGCCCCTTGGCGCCTTATCCTGCAAGCAAACGCGCAGCAGAGATGTTGGGCTTTTCGTACCATCACTTGCATGGTCTGGATGTAACAGCGCTGCGCTTCTTTACTGTCTATGGACCTCGCGGTCGTCCCGACATGATGGCCTACAAGGTGCTCGATAATATTTTTCATGGCAGCGAGGTACCTCTTTATAACAACGGCCAGATGCATCGCGACTGGACCTTCGTAGATGATATCGTTCAAGGCGTGGTTGCCGCTGCCGATAGGCGTTTAGGCTACGAGGTGATTAACATTGGCCGGGGCGAACCGGTGCTGTTGGCCGACTTTGTACGCATGATCGAAACGCTCACGGGTCGAAAGGCCAAACTTACGCCTCAACCGATGATGGATGCCGATGTGGCTTATACCTACGCCAACATCGATAAAGCCCGCCGACTTTTAGACTATCAGCCTACGGTATCGGTCACTCAGGGAGTCGAGCGCTTCTGGCAGTGGTACCAAAAAGAGATACTCAAAGGCACTACTGCAACAGCGCACAAAGGCTGAAACTTCCGGCACCAAGATTGTTGCCAGGGTGGCAGTCGGCAATGGTCTCATCGGGATCGACATTCACAAAAACTTCTTTATCTCCCGATATTGTTGCGTCACAGGAAAGCAGGTCACATTCCCCCGGGTTGAGCAATTTGCTGGTCTGCACCGTGCATATCTCAGTGCTCGTCGTTGCGGATTCGCCTTCGACAAACGCTACTTTCACACCATCCTGGACGGGGTTTGTACCGCGATTGCAGACCTTGACCTCCAGGCTCACGCTGCCGGCAAAACCTTTGCAAATATCTTCGATTTTGGAGAAAACGGCGGTGAGGTCAGCAATGTTGGTTCCCATCAAATCGCCTTGCACGTTCTGACGAAAGTTGTTTAGCCCCTCAATCGTCCAGTTCTGTGTCCATTCACTGCTGGACATAATCTGAGCCTGATCGCTCACATGCGTGACCGAATACATATGCTGATTCCAGATGGGGCGTGAGGATGCCCAGCGATCCTCGGGCTCGCGGAAGATCACAAAGCCACCTTTGCGATTACCATCTTCGTCTTTGGACTGATCCAGAGTGCTACCTGGGAAAAGAGGATCTTCATCGGGACAACTTGGATTGTTACGCGGAGCACGGACCACGACAATTTCCGTGGCAAAGTCGCCATCGACATCCACCACCACAGGGTTATCGTAACCGGTCCCGCTAATGGCTCCCTGGCTAAACATCACATCGCCAGTGGTGCCGTCGTAAACGCGCAGATAACACTCGTCGCGATACACAGTCTCTGCCATGCCATCACCATTGAAATCGAAAACGCTGGAGCCTGTGCTGTTGGATGATTCGTCTTTGGAAGGTTGATCCCACAAGACAAAATTAGTGCTGCTGCTCGCACACTGACCACCAGGACGCTGCGTGTTGCTTTGTCCACTGAGGTCAACGCAATCGGGATCGTAAACAGTGAAATGATCGGCGGCGGCGGCGGCAAACTCAACATAACCATCACCGTCAAAATCAGCCGCTGTAGGGGGTCCACCACGACCGCCCTCGTTCACGCTGCGCTTAATTTCCGTGTCACCGATGCGGGCAATGCTGCCATCTAGAGTGCGCACAGTAACTTGTTCAACGTTTCCTGTATTATCGTCGATAACGATGATTTCAGGCTGGTTATCGATCGTTGAACCATCGCCTACACTTGCTCCCGACACGTTAGAGAACCGTCCCATATCCACAACTGCAATGTGGCCGAGAGTAGTTCCTGAGCTGTTGAAATAAGGTTCATCATCCCAACTTTTTGTGGTGTCATTCCACTGAGCAATGCGATCCCCGCGAACAAGCTCGGGCACACCATCGAGGTCCACATCAGCCACGGTGGTCATCGGCCCAAGATTGGCACTGAAACTTTGATTGTAACTGCCCCTGAGGGTTTGCCCGTCGCTTTGCAATGCCTCGGCATGGTTAAGCAAGCAGCCCTGGGCATCGAACACTAGCTGATCGAGGATAATTTCAGGTGTGCCATCGTTGTTGAGGTCGAATAAGCTGGGCCCATAGTTGCGTTGATTGGTACCAAACTCGATGACTTTATTGCTATCCGCACAGTTGCGACCGTACTCACCATTCCACAAACGCTCGAGCTTGGGCGTGGTTCCATCTGCTTCGAAAGCCACTCTGAAGCCGTAAAGACGCAAACGCGAATTGCTCTGCGTGCCCGTGGAGTGCAAGCCAATAATTTCTGGATGACCATTACCTTGACCATCCACATCACCATCCATATCGCCAATGGCCCATTGCGTTCCGTACCCAGGGCGATTGGCGTCATCACCTTCGCGATCGCTGCCAATATGAGTGATTTCTTCGCAGGTGCGTCCATCAAATATGCGCAAGGTGCCGCTGCGAAACCCTCTCTGTTCCCAGGTGGTGAGAATCACCGAAGGCTGCAAAATATCGGGATTTTTGTCGAGATTTAAGTCAGCCACCATGGGGGTGGAATAAATATTAATAGAGTTGATGGTAGGGTCGCTGGGATCCGTAGGCTTGACCCACTCGCATTGGGCATCGGGCACGATATCATCGAGCACCTCACCTCGCGTGCAGTCGGGATCGTTGATCTTATCGCTGGGCACCCCGTAAGGAATGCATTCACTCAGTCCCTCATCGCAGTACGAGTCGCCAGGACAATCGTTGGAGTCGTTGCATGACCCGAGGTTGGCAATACAGACATCAA
>CAYWAT010000003.1:9311-12631 GCA_964456305.1 uncultured Polyangiales bacterium
CCAGGACAATCGTTGGAGTCGTTGCATGACCCGAGGTTGGCAATACAGACATCAAAGCGACAACGGGTGTCGTTTTGACAGTCGTCATCCCCTTCGCAGGCATCCCCTGCCTGCACGCCCGGATCGCTGGAGTCGATAATGTCACCATCTCCGGTATTGGTTTTGCCACAAGCAGCAAGCAAAACTATGAATAAAAACAAGAATCCCCAACCAGTGCGCATGCAAGACATGGTTCAATATTAACTTCTATTGCAAAAATAAATCAATACTAAAACACCATGAATCTATTACTTTTTCTAGAGTGCTCTCAATTTGCGTTGAGCCTGAATGCACTCGGACCGCAGGAACGAAGGCGTATAGAGAAACATCCTTTGATTGCCGAGCGTTGCTACCTGCTCCGCAGGCGTCCGCTTCGCGCTCGCACGCATCGTGAGGACCGGGTGTAAACCAGGATCAGAGTGAAGTGGGGGCGGTCTAGCGAATGTAGGGGATGGCCCCACGTATTAAATGGGTATCGCCAAGGCAGTGTTCATCGTCACGCTCAGGGTAATCGAGCGTATAATGGAGACCTCGGCTTTCACGACGTGCCGCCGCACTGCTGACGATGATTTGGGCAACATCGGCAATATTACGCAGCTCCAGCATGTCCCGCGTTACCAAATGCTGCCAGTAGTACTCGCGGATCTCATCCTGTAATAAGGCAATACGGCGCGCAGCCCTCTGCAGTCGCTTGGTGCTACGCACGATGCCGACGTAGTTCCACATAAAACGCCGTAGCTCATCCCAGTTTTGGGTAACCACCACGGCCTCATCGCTGGGCGCCGCCTCGCCTACATCCCAATCGGGAACTTCGGCAAAGGGATGATGACGAGACATGCTACGGGCACTTTGCTGCGCTGCATGATGCGCAAAAACCAGGCCCTCTAACAATGAGTTAGACGCAAGACGATTTGCACCATGAAGCCCCGTGCAGGCGACCTCACCCACAGCCCACAAACCTGGAATGCTACTCTGCCCAGTCGTATCTACTTTGATCCCCCCACACATATAATGTGCTGCTGGAACTACTGGGATGGGCTCACGAGTGATATCAATGCCGTAACGCAAACAGGTGGCGTAAATATTGGGAAAGCGATCTTGCAGGTAGCTTGCGGTGCAGGCTTGCATATCAAGAAACACGCATTCGTCACCACTGCGCTTCATCTCGTAATCGATAGCTCGAGCGACCGCATCACGAGGGGCTAAGTCTTTTTGCGCATGGTGCTCCTCCATAAACGGAACGCCGTCCCGACGTCGTAAAATCCCGCCCTCACCTCGCAGCGCCTCGCTGATCAGAAAGTTTTTAATGGCGGGATGATAAAGACAAGTAGGGTGAAACTGAAAAAACTCCATGTTCGCTAACGAGGCTCCGGCTCGATAGGCCATCGCCAAACCATCACCCGTCGCCACATCGGGATTTGAAGTATACAAGTACACCTTGCCTGCACCGCCGGTCGCCAGCACCGTGGTATGTGCCAAGAAGCTATGCACAACGCCGTTGTCCTCTTCTAGTACGTACGCTCCCGCGACCTGCCTAGCCCCCCCCCATTTGCTTAACTCGATGAGGTCAATCGCCATGTGATGCTCACAAACCGTGATCTGTGGATGTTCGCACACCGCCTCAAGAAGCACTCGCTGCAGCTCGCGCCCGGTAAAATCCTCGGCATGCACGACGCGGCGCGCGCTATGTCCTCCCTCACGCGTCAAATCCAGACTGCTATTGCGCGTTTGACTAAACTGGGCGCCCATGTCGCAAAGGGCCTGAATACGCTCCGGTCCCTGACGCACCACCATCTCGACCACACTGGGGTAACACAGGCCGCAACCCACCTTTAAGGTGTCATCGATATGCGCTCGAAAGGAGTCGCTGCTGTTCATCACCGCTGCAATGCCTCCCTGCGCCCAAGCCGTCGCACTATCGTTCGATTGTCGCTTTGTGACGATGATCACACGACCATGTTTCGCCGCCTCAAGCGCAAAGCTAAGCCCCGCTACACCGCTACCAAGCACTAAGAAGTCACTATAAAATCGCATTACATGTCCTAGGTGTCATGTCTCTACGCGTAATTACAATGACATCAACAGTACTCGCCTCGACATAATGTTTTATTTTCAATAAAAGTGTAATTTATCAGTTCAAGAAATCACCTTTATGCATTGTAATCTAAGACACAATTTAGAATTTCAAAACAAAGCTCTATTGAACTCATGCTGTAATAATGAGATGCTTGTTTGATGGACTTGAGGGCATCTTACCTAACGCGAACCGGTCAACTGTTGGCCCTGCTTGGTCTCGTCCTCTGCGTTGCTTGCGGTCGTCTTAACTACGAACGTCTCGAAGGCGAGCAGCAAACTCAAGATCCTAACGCACCTCCTATCCCTGCCGACGAACAATTCACACCGACGCGTATCTCTGCAGAAATGATCGCAGAGGCAAGCGCTGCCGGGATACCATCCTACGCTACAACAAGTAGCATGACTCTGGATACCTCCACAGGCGTGCTCACCAATGACTTTACCTCGATGCAGGAGCCTTGGCCTGAAGGGGTGCAGGTCCATATCCTGCCTCAAACAGACATCAACGGAACCACCATCGATAACTTTCCAGGGATCTTGGTCATTAGCGCTACCGACATAGAAGTCTCGGCCAGCCTTACGATTCATGTGACCGGAGACAATGGACTCCTCTTAGTCGCCCAAAACGATTTGACCCTCGACGGGATCCTCGACGCCACTGCAGGCAACGACGATGGCATTGGCACTCACCCAGGTCCAGGCGGCTTTCGTGGAGGAGAAACCCATGCGGACTTTTACGCAGAAGGTCCAGGTGCGGGCGAAAACTGCTCTTGTAGTGCTTGTCAAGACTATGGCGGGGGCGGGGGCGGGCATTTGCACCCGGGTGGCGATGTTGGATCACGCGATGGCGGTGCGGCTTATGGCGATGCAAACTTCACCCTTCTCATTGGCGGCTCCGGCGGCTCCGGGGGCTATCGCGGACAGGATTGCGCCAAACGCACTGAAGGCGGCGGCGGCGGCGGCGCCATTCAGCTCTCTTCAGCGCAACGCCTCACCATCGGGGCACAAGGAGGCATTAACGTCGCGGGGGCAGGCGGCTCAGGTGACGGCGCCAAGGGCGGGGGCGGAGGTGGTTCAGGCGGCACCATTATTCTTGAGGCACACACCCTCACGATCAACGGCACCCTAACAGCCAATGGCGGCAGCGGTGGTGGGGGCGGCTCCGGCGGCAACGGCAGCGAGCCCAAAGTCGAGATGGACGAAGA
>CAYWAT010000003.1:12731-56024 GCA_964456305.1 uncultured Polyangiales bacterium
GTGGGGGCGGCTCCGGCGGCAACGGCAGCGAGCCCAAAGTCGAGATGGACGAAGATGGCGTACCCGGTCGCTTCGATGCGCTCATCGCTCAGGGCGGTGCGGGTTACGCCGATAATGGCGGCAATGGTGGCGCAGGAGAGACGTCTCCTACAAAAGGTCCCGGCCAAGCAGGCGGGGGCGGTTCTGCCGGACGCATCATGCTGCGTCACATCATCGAACCCACCATCGACGACAATGCCATCATCTCGCCCAGCAATGGATTTTTTACACAAGCCCAAACAGCCGATTAGATTCGAAGTTATTTTCGGAGTTCCTATTCAGACAAAAACGCGGTCGTGAGGGATCACCGTCAGGCTCTTGAGCCCAGGGATCTTGGCAAAGTCATCGGCCACGTCGCTCGCACTTGCCACCATGACAATGCAGAGGTCTTGAGGGCCGATGCGCGATCGCACAGCTTGGTTGGCTTGGGCGCAGTTGATGCTTTTAACCCGCTTGGTGTAGCTTTGGTAGTAGTCGCGATGAAGACCAAAGAGGGCGATATCCATGACATCGTCTAGACGCTTTGCTGCGGTATCGACATCAAAACAGTAGCTATTGATCAGGTAATCGCGCGCCGCCCGACGCTCGCGATCATTAATGCCATGCGCAACCCACGCTTCCAGCAGCTCCAGTTGCAATAACGCACAGTCCACGGCATCGGCCGTTGCCGGAAAGGTATGCATCGACCAGGCATCGCGCTGTCGATCGGAGCCTACCGAACTGGACGCGCCATAGCTCCAGCCCCGCTTGGAACGCACCTCTGCCATCAAACGCGAGGAAAAGGTCCCGCCAAAAACCGTATTCGCTAGATTGAGAGCATCGAGGTCATCATCCTGAACGCGTGCACCCAACGTCCCAATCATCAGCTGCGTCTGGCTACGCGCGGGCTTATCCACAAGGACTCCGTGTCGCCCGGATAAAGATTTGGGTGCCCGTACGGCAACTCGTCGCGATTTTCCGGAGGGAATAGCCTGCCAGTGTTTTTCGCAAAGCTGAGTCAAGGTATCGCGATCGATATCTCCCGCTGCACCCAACACGATATTCGCACAACGTAAATGCTGCGCGTGATGGTTGCGTAGGTCTTCCGGCGTGATCGCAGGAATAGTCGAGGTCGTGCCCGTAATCAAACGACCGTAGGCATGCGTATCAAACAACACACGGCGAAATTGACGTGCCACCAGAGCAGCATCGCTATCGCTATTGGCACTAAGGTCGGCGAGAAGCTCGCGTTTGACTAAAGCAAGGTCTTCGAAGCGAAATGCGGGCACGGTTAAAAGCTGCCCGAGCAAGATCATGAAAGGCTCCAGGTTTCGCCGAATCACCGTCCCCTGAAAGCGCACCACGCTGTAGTTGACCTCAATGCTGAGACGCGCCCCCAAGCATGCAATGCCTTCCTCAACCGCAAGCCCCTGCATGGTCGCCGTGCCCATCCGCAGCATGCGACACATAATCCACATCAACCCCAGCTTGTCTTTGGGATCCTGATCGGCGCCAGTGCGCAACGCGAGCTGGATGTCGACCAAAGGCAAGGCGGTGTGCCGCTCAATGTAAATGGGATAGTCCATTACGGTTCAGTCTCGACTCAAAAGGTCATCCCCACAGAAACATTGAGCACCAGGTAGTCGAGATTCATTCTCCTGCTGGCAAGAAGGGCTGGATTGGCTTCAAAATTGGGATTGCGCTCAAGGTCGAGCCAGAAATTTTTGGACCACTGAAACTCAAGAATAATGGGGATTTGGACCAGGTGTTCCCAAAGCATCACCGGAATATCAAGACGCAGCCCAGCGCCTAAAAGCAAGGCCACGCCTTCGTGCGTGTGGCTTTCGGCGCTGGTCGTAAAACTGGAAAGATCGTCGGGCACATCAAAGCCCAGGTCCGCCTGAGCGGTGTAGGAAAAGCGCGCCACGCTGTATGCAGCGTAAGCCGCCACAAAAGGACGGAAGGGGCCAAGCTGAATTGGAAAGAATCGGGCGCCCAAACCAAGCTGATAAAGTCCCGAGTCTACGCTGCCTAGGTCCACCGTATCTGCATTCAAGGCCTCGCGTAAAAGATCCTCGTTGATACCGCCGGCAATATCTAAGTTGGCAAAGGGCACGATTTGCACAAAGCGCGTGATATCAACGGTGAATACCTCCAGATGCAAGGTTAGCGTGTTGCGAAACTCATCATCCGCCATGTCCTGCGCGACGTCGGAACCGATGGGAAACCACCCGCCCACACCCACGGCAAATCCCCAACGCATCCATTGAGGATGATACGCATCTTGAGCCGCACCAGGCGAAGGCACGCCAAGCGCGCAGAGCCCGATCAGCCCTGCCAAGCAAGCAGCCCAAATGACACGACAAGGAGGCATCGCTTAGGAAGCCAAGGTATCCTTTATGATCTGTGAAGCCAAGCGACCGTCCACACGTCCAGCGTAGCGCGCGTTGAGGGCTTTCATGAGTTGGCCCATGTCTCTGGGCGATGAAATCTGCAGCTCATCACGCAGGGATACAATGATCTCGCGCAGCTCGGTCTCACTCAACGCTTTAGGAAGATAGGTTTCGATCACCTTGATTTCTTCTTCTTCCGACGCGGCCAACTCGGGACGCCCACCCTCGCGATACTGCCCTGCGCTATCGCGACGTGTCTTCACCGCACGCTGCAAAACCTGAATCGTCGCGCTTTCATCAAGTTCAGTGCCACGCGCGAGTTCTTCCTGCTGAATCTGGCTTTTGAGCATGCGCAAGGTATCGCGAGCGGGGCCGTTATTTTCGCGAATCGCAGTCTGTAAGTCAGCATTAATGCGGCTGAGCAGAGTCATGGCGCAAGGGTGGCGCGGCCCTTAGGATTGCGCAAGCACATGCTGCAACGCATCGTCGAGCTGCGCCTGCTGGAAGACAAAACCGCTATCGAGCAAGGCTTGCGGCCGAACCCGCTGACTGGCTAAAAGCATTTCATCCACCGCATCGCGTAGTACCCAGCGCATGGGCAGCGCCGGCATTTTTAACCATGCAGGGCGTTTGAGATGATGCGCTAAACGCTGAGCCAACTCGGCTTGCGTCACTGGATGAGGCGCAACCGCGTTCACCGGACCCATAAGCGAGGTCGTTTGTAAGCAGTGCAAGCAAACGCGGGTTAGATCATCGTGGGAGATCCAGCTGACAATATTGTCGCCTCGACCCACGACGGCGCCTAAGCCCAACCGAAACATGGGCAACATGCGCTCGAGCATGCCACCTTGAGCGCCCAATACGGGCCCAATGCGCAGACAAACAACACGTGCACCCCAATGAGCAGCCTCTGCAGCGGCGGCTTCCCAATCGCGACAGACCTCGGCCAAGAAGCTCTCACCCTGCGGCCCCGATTCGTCGTAACAAGCCTCTGGGTCATCGGGGTAAATGCTGATGCCTGAGGCACACAAAAAGGTGTGCGGCGGTTTATCAAGAGCTTGCAGCGATTTCACCAAGGCACGCGTGCCTTCAACACGGCTGCTATAAATGCGTTGTTTGCGCGCTTTGGTCCACGGACCGGAGGCGACGTTCTCACCCGCAAGGTGAATCACCGCATCAATATTCGCGGCGCTCAGTGCTTCGAGGTCATGAACCCCCTGCTGCGTATCCCATTGCAACTCATCAGGCCCAGAGGGTGAACGACGTACCAACGACAGCACATCGATCGACTGCGTCTCTAATGCGGGCACAAGAGCGCGACCGACAAAACCACCCGCGCCACTGATGGCCACGCGACGCAATGTATTGATACCTTCTTTAGACACTAGATTCTATCGCGATCGAAATAGGCCACTGTATATCGTCCCGGACCTGTGAATATAAAGCCGGCAAATACTACAGCGGCTTCAATCGCATGAGAGGCAGCACCAAGTCCATCACCGTTGTGAATATGCTTGGTGGCAGCAACCACCATCGTCCCTACAAGCAGCACGCAAAAAGGACGAAAGACGAAACCAAGAATGAGCATCAGCCCACCGCCAAATTCTGCGATGGCCGCAAAGAGCCCCCACACATGCGGATAGGCATCAAAACCAAAGATAGACATGGCTTGTCCTAGCTGTTCCCACGCAGCCATCCCGCCGGCGAGTTTGGGAAAACCATGCCCCATAAACATCAGCCCGAGGCCGACACGCATAATGAAAAGCCCAAGATCCTTAGAGCGCTCTTGCCATGATGTGATCATCGATTGTTCAACCTACTCCCGAATACGAATAAGCGTACCCTTTTCCTCCGAGGTTGGGAAGATGGCATGCCAGCCATCGGGCAAAACCGGCTGGGTAAAGTCAAAAAGATAAGCAGCATCGCGAGGCGATAGATTCACACAACCATGACTGCGGGGCTGACCGAAGCCGTGATGCCAAAATGCAGCATGCAACCCGAAGGACTCCTGAAAGTACTGCACCCAAGGCACACCCTGGATGTAGTAATGCTTTTCGAGGCTGTCATCGTCGCGGTCGCTCATATCGGAATAAGCTAGCTTGCCCCAAATGCGATGCTCCCCCACCGGAGTCCGATAATCGCGTTTGCGTTTTCCCGTCGACACCAGTGTCGCGTACACAGGGCGTGTCCCTTCATAAGCCACCAGCACTTGCTCGCTGATGCTGACGTCGATCCAGCGCTCCTGTGCTCCAATACCAGCCGGAGGGGCGCTGAGTGAGGCGCGTCTTATACGTTTCAAGCGCAGCCAGCGGCCATCGCTCAGCTCCGCCCAATCCTCCTGCACTTGACGCACATGCACCAAGCTATGGCGTTTGAGACGCTCTAACACCTTGCCATCGGGAGCATCGTAAAGCCGGGCGCGATGGGCGATAACCCAGGCCAGATCGAGCGGCGCATTGACGTCGATAGCGGTGCCAGCAAAGCGACTCCCGCCCACAAAACCCATCGCATCGCGTGCCACCCACTGATTGTCACGGGTGCGCAGCAAATGCAGGTCATCGATTTGCTCGCCGCCTGTGATCAACAGGCCAAAGCCTTTTTCGAAGGTGCTCAGATAATTGTCAACCAAGGCTTCGTTCGGATGGCTGTACACCGGCGTCTCATCCTGCTGCACAAATGCATAGGTATGCGGCAACACTCGCCCTTTGCGCACACGTAACAGTGATTTTCCCACGGGTGCCAAATGCGACAAGCGCACCCGCGCGCCACAGACAAAGGCATGCGGTCCCACTTGATACCAAACATCATTGTCGCAACCTGGACCGGCCACGCGTTTGAGAATGCGTAGCCGCGTCCCACGGCTCACACTGCCGCGGCGAGGGCTTTCATGATCGGGCGCTTGATACAGTAAGGTCTCATCCCGCAGCACGCGCACGCTCTGCATCGCTTCGTGCAAAGGAGGCATCAACTGGGCTTGGGCACGTGCCGCAGTACCTGACCCCGTGCTCATGAGGCAGCCTATCGCAAGGTAGATGCTCGCCATGTAAAGTGCAGATTTGGCGCCAATGCAGGGCTGCACTATCCTCAATAATGTGGGTAAAAAAGACAAGCGTAGGTCCCCTTCTCCTGAGCAGCTAAGCCCTCAGACGCAGGAGTATGAGGAGCGTGTGGCACTGCGGCAAGCCTATGCAGGGGTGGTTCCTCTCAATGCACCCATTAAACGACACCAACCATTGCCCGAAGCTCAGAACGACCCCGCCCAGGATGCTCAAGACGCTCAAGCGCGCGCCGAACTGCATGCGCTGGTCAATGGCGGGATTCGCTTTGTGATCAAGCGCGATGAGCACTGGGTTCAAGGGGTACGCGAGGGTATCAACCTAGGGCGCAAACAGTGGCGAAACTGGCGCGGTCAACATATCAGTAGCAGCGCCCGTTTGGATCTACATGGCTGCACACGTCAAGAAGCAGAAAAGCAGATCCTCGCTCACATTCGCCATTGCCAACGCAGGCATCAACAAGCTCTGCTTATCATCCACGGCAAAGGACATCATAGCGAGGATGGCATGGGGGTGCTGCGCGATCACGTGCTGCAAATCCTGACTCAAAGCGTGGTGACGCGCGATGTGCTGGCCTTCGAAACAGCATCAGCACAGGAAGGCGGCAGTGGTGCATTGCGCGTGTGGCTAAAAAGCTAGGGCTCTTGCCAGCTTAAAACCCACACAGTTCTGGCAACCAGTGCGCTAGCCTACCCTAAGACGAAGAAGAAAGAGTGGGCCCACCTGGACTTGAACCAGGAACAACCCGGTTATGAGCCGGGGACTCTAACCAATTGAGCTATAGGCCCGCGAGCGCTGAGCGCCTCAGACGATGCTTATACACCTGGCGCTAAACGGCAAGAGCTATTGTCGTGTTGACCTAGAGCAGCAATGTCGCCGGTCTAATTTGTCAGCGATGTACAAGGCCGTTCACAGGCCATTGAATGGAATGCACTCTAGATGGCAAGACGAGTGATCACTGCCCCGCAAAAGTGGCTAGTCTAGTGATCACTTGGTTACGAACCTGTCGATAACTGGAAGCTCCATCGAAGTCTTATACCGACATGCAAATCATTTTTAATTGAATGTCTTAGCTAATTCTCATGGAGGACCATCGATGGAGTGGCACACATGTTGCTGTCCATTCCGCCCCCTTCTTCTAACTGTATAAGAAATGAAATCGATGGTGGCTTTCTGATTAAACTCTACTGAATGAATCGAGAAGGATACTTACATAATGCATTATTCGTATTTTAAAACCTTATTGTTTATTTCAATAGGCACACTTGCTTTTGCAGGTTGCGCAAGCAGTGACAGTCAGGAATTGACCGACAACCAGTCACAAAACAAAAGTGTGGGAATATATACTTGCCAGATTAAGCAAGGTAGCAGTTTAGATCGAGCTCCGGAAGGAGGCATGATCGCATTTATCAATAATATTGATAACAATCGGTATGTCGAAACTGTTCCAGAAGGAGCACATATCGACTGGCTTCCAGAACATCATAATGGAAACAAACATCGCATCAGAGTCACTCTAGCTGACGGTTCTCGTGAATTTTATATCCGTAAGGTGAACACAACTTGTCCACCTGTTCCCAACGAATGCTACTTAATTCCAAAAGGCTTTGAATTTAGTTTTTACGGGGATCAGAATAATGAAACTCTGGAGCAAATTTTGTCAAAACCTAACCTCACACTATACGCAAACGAAACCTCTCTACCTGGCCAAGTTGCACGTCTGGTACAGTCTAGGAAAAACGTTGAGGAAGTAAGGACAGGTATGAGCTATCATTGGATGAAGCTGGAATCATTATACTGGGCGAGTGCGAATAATGAGCAAGTACAAGGATTTCCTGACTTCTGGGTCACGGCTCCCGTGTTTGGCAACTTCATCCCACAAACCTGCCCAGAAGGTTATCGTAAGTAGCCTATTGCTACCCATCGCAGTAGTCTCCTCGCCGCATGGGCGAGTTACGACACGAAGGCGCTAAAGAGACAACAAACAACAGCAACGCAAAGCCCCCTCGTTTTCCAGTCAAGCTGTGGAAATTTGGGGGCTCTTTGTTATTTGCCCTGCTTTGTGCGGGCTTGGTGAATCACCAAAATCATCGAGGCCTTCGCTATCAGCGGAATGGAATGCACTCTAGATGGCAAAAGCTGTCGTCATATTGGACTAACGCAGTAGCCATCTGTATTCGCAGGCGATCATAATCCTTGCGTATCTTTTAGGGGAAAAGCTGATCATAAAAAACAGAGCTTAACTTCTGGAATACATATTGCCTAGCACAATGGGCGAATCGATTATTGACCCGATAAGGCAAAAGCTAAACATGCCCTTATCTCACTCATGGAGAACTTTATGGTAACCATTGTGTCTAGAATAATCCCTCTTCTTCTTTTTTCTTTCTTATTCCTCTTCGGATGTGCTGCAGAGGAAAGTTATGAAGTTGCATCTGAAACCAAAGTTTCTCTGTCCAAGGAAACACAGACATGTACGCTCAAATCAATATCGCCAAGATCTACAGGAGTTTTGACCATGTCAAACGGTAATACTGCCTACACAGGATTTAGAAGAAGTCGTGGAGGCGAAATTTATAACTACTCTATTCCTGTTGGTGCTGAAGTGAAGTGGACTCCAAACTACTTAGGTAGCGGCAATCGTATAAGAGTTGAAATCGTCAACAAGAATCTTTCTATCGTAAAAGAAGAGAGAGTTAATCATATTTGGATCGATAAAATCAACACAACTTGTCCACCTGTAGCAGGAGAATGTTTTCTTGTAAGGGAAAGAACAAGTTTTGGTTATCTTCGAGGAAGGAATATCGGAAAAGTAACTCGCGCTCCTAAAATTAGAAATTTTACCGACCCAGCAATGGTAGCTAAGTACTTAGGTTATCAAGATGTTCCGTTACATGTTGAAGGAAGGAGCGAACGATGGATCAAGATGCAGTCTCTGTACCACACCGATGCCAATGAAATCACAAAGAATCCCATCAAAGACAACACCTTTTTCTGGCTTATCGATGAAGACTTTAGGAGATTCTTTTCGTCGCGCACTTGCCCACCAGGCTATCGCAACTAGCACTCTATCCCCCATCGCAGTAGTCTCCTCGCCGCATGGGCGAGTTACGACACGAAGGCGCTAAAGAGACAACAAACAACAGCAACGCAAAGCCCCCTCGTTTTCCAGTCAAGCTGTGGAAATTTGGGGGCTCTTTGTTATTTGCCCTGCTTTGTGCGGGCTTGGTGCAGCACTTCAGTAGTCTTAACCCAGCAGGTTTGCGCGCTCTTTTTATCGTGGTGTTCGCAGCGGGGTTGTGGGTCACCGAGGCAATTGCTGCCTTTGCCGTCAGCATCTTGGTTATTGCTCTCGACTTGGCGCTTTTGGGCATGCCCGGTGGGGTTTATGCCAAAGGGCCTCGCGACTGGGAACAGTTTGTCGCAGTCCTAGGCAACCCACTGATCTGGCTCTTCTTAGGCGGCTTTGTGCTTGCCGCTGGGGCTCAGACAACTGGACTTGATCGCTTGATCGCAAGCCGACTACTTGGCGCCGTGGGCAACAAACCTTCAAAGGTCTTGGCGGGTGCAATGGCCCTCACCTTCGTGATGTCCATGTTTATGTCCAACACCGCCACCACCGCGATGGTCATCGCCATGATGACACCACTTATCGTGGGATTAGCGCCAGGCGAACCCATTGCGAAAGCGCTGCTCCTAGGGATTGCAGCCGCGGCGAACATCGGCGGGATGGGAAGCATCATCGGCACACCGCCGAATGCCATCGCCGTTGGCATGTTAGTCAACTACCCCTCACAGCAGGTCAACTTCCTGCAATGGATGATCTACGGCCTTCCTCCCGCCTTACTCTTGGCGGTGTTGACGTGGTTTTACCTTCGACTGCGCTACCCCAGCGAACTTAGCAGCTTGGCCTTACCGGACACGCAACGTACTCAACAGCCACCCAATGCAGCCCTATTATGGCAACGTTGGGTAGTTGGGCTCACCTTTATAGGCGCGATTGCTTTGTGGATGAGCAGCGCGTGGCATCATATCCCCGCAACAGTTGTCGCCCTAGGCCCCATCGCACTTTTTACCTGCACAGGCATTCTCAATGCCCAGGCGATTCGCCAGTTGTCCTGGGACGTGTTGCTCTTGCTGGCAGGTGGATTGGCGCTGGGCGCAAGCATCAAAGGCACAGGCTTGGCCGACTGGTTGATTCACGTGCTTCCTTTGCAAGGACTCTCGACGACAGCGCTTATCTTGAGTGTGAGCGTTCTTTGTCTTTTGCTCTCCAATTTCATGAGCAATACCGCGGCTGCGAATATTCTCATTCCTATTGGCATCGCCTTTGTGCCCAACCAGGAAGCGAGCATGGCTGTACCCATAGCCTTAGCAGCTTCAGCCGCCATGGGATTACCCATTTCTACCCCGCCTAATGCGATTGCCTTTGCCGAAGGTCGATTGCGCACCCAGGACTTTATTCAGCTTGGAGCGTGGATCGGTCTGCTTGCCCCTTTTCTTATTATGTTATGGTTGCGTTTTATTCAGTAAGAGCTCAATTATACAATGTGTCTCGTTGACACATCTTTACACACCTTGGTATCTTTAAACGCTGGGGCGCAGGAGCTTAACTATGGCACGACAAGAAGATTCCTCTGTTTTGTTCAATCTCAAGCAGCTGATGCAGCTCGAGGAAGAGCGCGTCGAAGAAGAAGAAGAGGCGCGAAAGCGTGCCGAGGAAGAAGCCCGCCGTCGCCGTGAAGAAGAAGAGGCGCGAAAGCGTGCCGAGGAAGAGGCGCGAAAGCGTGCTGAGGAAGAAGCCAAGCTAGATGCCGAGCGGCGCGAACGAGAAGAGCAGGCACGCCTCGAACGCGAAAAAGAAGAAGCCAAAGTACGCGTGCAAATGGAAGCCGAGACCAAGGCACGCGCTGCAGAGCGCGAACGCATGTTGGCGCATGAACGTGAGATCGCAGCGATTGAAGCCAAGCGTCGCAAAGGCATTCATCCAGTCGCACTGGCCGCGATCTTTCTCCTGGCTGTAGGAGGCATGGTAGGCGGATACATTGGCGTGATTAAGCCCATGCTCGAGCAGAGCAGCAAAGCCGCTGAACTGGCGCGTCAAGATGCTGAGCGCAAAGAAGAAGAGCTGGATGCTGCGCGCCGTAAAGCCGAGAAAGAGGCAAGCATGCGCGCAGCCATCGAGGCCGAAAAAGAACGTCTCGAAAAAGAGCGGCAGCAAAAACAACAAGCTAGACCGAGCGCATCGAAGCGTCGTCGACGCCGTGCTGCATCCTCAGGCTCCAGAAAACCAGCACGCCGTGGCTCGGGTGGCGGTTCTGACGATCCCTTGGCAGGTCTCGACGGACTCTAAAAGTCTGACTCGCTTAACCCTTCAATCCCAGCACTCAGAGCCTGTTATCGACATGTTCTAAACGTGCTACACTGCGCCGCGATGGCAAAGCAGGACTATTATGCGTTGCTCGAAGTAGAGCGTGATGCGAGCACGGAGCAGATCAAAAAAGCGTATCGCAAGCTTGCGTTGAAACTTCATCCTGACCGCAACCCAGGCAATAGCGACGCGGAAGATCAGTTCAAACAAGTCTCCGAAGCCTATCAGGTCTTATCCGACGACCAAAAGCGCCAAATTTATGATCAGTACGGTCATGCAGGTCTCGACGGTGCGGGCCATCAAGGCTTCCAAGGGGCGCAGGATATCTTCACTCATTTTCAGGATATCTTCTCCGATTTCTTCGGCGGCAGTCGGCGCCCTCAAGGTCCTGATGCACCCGCACGTGGTGCCGATATTGAAACGATTCTAGAGATTCCACTCAAAGACGCGATGACTGGCGTCCAAAAAACCATCCCCCTGAAGTACCCGGTCCCTTGTAAAGCATGCAAAGGCACAGGCGCGGAGGGAGGCCGTGTTCAAGCCTGTGTGGCCTGCGGAGGACGAGGTCAGGTAGCGCAAGCACGAGGCCTTTTTATGGTATCGGTCACCTGTCCACGGTGTAACGGCAGCGGCACGATTCCGATCAGCCCATGCAAAGTCTGCAAAGGGACAGGTGAGCAAGAGCAGTCTCGTGACGCAGTGGTCAGTATCCCAGCAGGTATCGATCATGGTCAAAGCCTGCGTCTGCGTGGCGAAGGCCAACCAGGACGCAATGGGGGGCCTGCGGGAGACTTGTATGTTGGGATCAAGGTGCTTGAACATCCCTTGTTTGAACGCGACGGAGATGACCTCGTACACAGCGTGTCTCTTTCCTTTGCTCAAGCTGCGTTGGGAACCACGCTCAGTGTTGAGGCATTGGATGAAAGCGAAACGCTCGAGGTTAAGGTCCCAGCAGGCACTCAAGCTGGAGCAACCCTAGTCCTCAAAGGCAAAGGCATGCCCAGTTTGAGACAACGCAGCGAGGGTGACCTCGTGATCGTTGTCACGGTTACTGTCCCCAAACGCATCTCTGCGAAAGCCAAGTCGCTGATCCAAGAATTGGAGAGCCTTTTAGATGCGGAACATGGTTGACGTTAAGGGGTAGGGATTCGTAAGCTTTAAGTAGGGCGACCACGCACATTTGCACAGTGCAATCAGATCGAGAAGCGTCTTAATGTAGGTGAAGGTGAGTTCGGAAACCACGAAGTTTCTAGAAGCGGCGCAGCGTTATCTCGCGAAGGGCCAGTTCAATAAGGCTCTTCTAAATTACGAACAAGCTGTCGAGCGCACCCCTCACGACATTGTCACCTGGCTCAAAATCGGCGACCTTCACGTGCGCCTGAATAACGTCGACTCGGCCTGTTATGCCTACGAGCGTGTTGCCGAGCTCTACACCACACAAGAGCTCTTTCTCAAGACCATCGCGGTTTACAAACAAGTAGTGCACCTCGACGGCAAGCGGGTGCATGTGCTCATCAAGCTCGCGGAAACCTACGCCAAGCTACAGCTCGTCGGCGATGCGATGTCCACGTACGAGCAAGCGGTTCAGGTTTACCAAGATAGCGATCAAGAACGCTCAGCGCTTCAGGTGATGGCAACGATGTGCGAGCTCGATCCACACAACGTGCCCGCGCGCATTGCCTATGCAGAGGCCTTATCGCGCTTGGATTATACCAAAGAAGCGGCACACGAATTCAAAGCCAGCGCTAGCTTGCTCAAAACACGGCAACGCATGGACGACTACATCAAGGTCGCCGAGCGCCTGCTGTTCCATCAAAAAGACAATGTCGATCTCGCTCTCGAGCTGGCTCGTCTTTACCTTGAACGACGCAATACCAAACGTGCCCTAGCCAAATTGCAGCTGTGTTTTCACCAAAACCCAGTGCATATCCCGACGCTTGAACTGCTTGCAGAGGTCTTCTGTACGCTGCAGCAAAAAAGCAAAGCGGTCAGCGTCTATCACGAAATTGCCCGTATTCACGATGAGGCATGGCGCATTCAGGAGCGCGACGCAGTGTTGCACCAAATCCTCGAACTCACGCCCAATGATGCCGAGGCTCAACGCTTGCTTACAGAGTCAGCCGAGCAAGCCAAGTCCCGCGAAGCCTTCAAAGAGCGTACATCACACGAACCGGCGCCTCTTTCAGACCCAGAACCAGCCAAGGATCCCAAATTAAAAGAGCTGCTCAACGAAGCCGAAGTCTTTGAGCGCTATGGACTCACAGATAATCTAGTGCAGTGCTGGCATAATATTCTTACCCTCGCCCCCGAGCGCAGTGATATTCGCGAGCGACTCAAAGACCATTACCTGGAGATTGGCGACGCGGCGCGCGCGAGTGCCCAACTTTATGCGCTGGTGGATATCTACCGTCAGAGCGATCCCGCCAAAGCCAATGCCTACCGACTGCATGCCGATGAGTTGCAGGCGGGAGACGATACCCTACCCCCAGCCAGAACGCTGCTCGCGCCGCCCCCAGATGTGGATATTTCTCTCGAAGAAGATGAAGACGACCTTCTCGATATTGAAAAAGCCGATGACCCCACGCCTCTCGATGGCGGCTTAACGGCGCTGATACCCATGCCCGAAGGCGATGATGCCGACGGCGCGTTGCAAACCATCGCCCTCGATGCGGGCGAGCTCGAGCAGGTCGTGGATAACACTGCCCTTGCGACCGATCCGACGGTGGTGCAGGTGTCGTCATTGCCAGCTGAGGTTGCCTCGCCCGAAGGATCTCTTAGCGTCGAAAAAGTCTTGGACCAGATCGAATCCTATATCGATCAAGGCATGCTCGATGAAGCTCGCAAGACACTCGACAACGCCCTCAAGACACACCCTGACCATATGCTGTTGCTGGATCGTCGGCGCGAACTCAAGAGACTGGAACAAGAGCGTATTCTCATGCAGCCCGAAGAATCCACCACCAAGATTGGTGCCGATCTGTTGGAGGAGCTCAACCTCAATCTCAGCATTAGCCCTGTGCAAATCGAAGCCCTCGACAGTCGTGTGCTCAACTCGGTATCGGATGAAGAGCAGTCGATCTCGATCAATATCAGCGATGTCGACACCCAGTTCGACTTGGGCATCGCTTACAAAGAAATGAATCTCTACGGCGATGCGATTCGACAATTTCAGACAAGCGCCAAAGATCCCAAGCGCGAATGTACCTCGCTAACGATGATCGGTTTATGTCTTTTGGAGCAGGGCAAACTCAAGGATGCGCTGTCTTACTTTCAACAAGCCCTGCGCTCGACGCATCGCGATACTCAAGAGACCAAAGGGATTCATTACGAGCTTGGTCAAACCTACGAAAGACTGGGCAAAGTTCACGAAGCCATCTATCACTACACACAAGCTCGCGATTTAGATCCACGCTTCCGCGATGTTGATGCTCGCCTCGCCTCTCTGGGCGCCAACGCAGCGTCGGCCGAAATCACTCACTAATCAGCTAAGCAGGCTTCATCGATGGGAGCCAAAAAGAGCATGCGCTCCATGCAACGCAGTAAGGACGTAAAGGTTTTGGGATCACAGGCGGCGATGCTTAGGTCATCATTTGCCGCACACTGAGCCTCGAGCTGGCGACGTTGCTCATCATCAAGACAATCGATTTTGTTGTACACCAGGATCTGCGGAATATGCGATATGCCCAACTTGGTGAGCAAGACCTCGGTGGTGCGTATATGCTCATGGCGCGACGGGTTGCTAGCATCCACCATATGTAAAAGAAGATCAGCGTCTTTCGCCTCTTCAAAGGTGGCGCGAAAGGCCGCAAACAAATCTTTGGGCAGATCACGAATAAAGCCCACGGTATCGCTGATCACTACTTCTCGTTCGCGCGGAAAGCGAATGCGTCGCGAACGGGTATCCAGGGTGGCAAAGAGCTTATCTTCAGCCAAAACATCACTCTGCGTCAGGTGATTGAGCAGGGTGCTTTTGCCCGCGTTGGTGTAACCCACAATCGCCACCACCGGGACTTCCTTGCGGTGACGCCGTGCCCGGCGTTGTTCTCGACGCTTGGCAAAAAGTTTGAGCTCGCCTTGGAGCCGATCGATGCGTTCACGCGCACGACGCCTACCGATTTCGAGCTTGGTTTCACCAGGACCACGCCCCCCAATACCACCTGTTAAACGAGATAGAGCATCATCTTTGCTGCCCAGGCGAGGCAATAGATACTTCATCTGGGCAAGCTCAACCTGTAACTTACCGTCGCGGCTTTGGGCACGTTGCGCAAAGATGTCCAAGATAAGTTGCGTGCGATCGATAATCTTTAGGTCGGTCATGCGTGAGATGGTCGACGCCTGCGCGGGACTTAAATTGCAATCGAAAATCAGCACCTCCACATCCAGCTGCATGGCCCGAATGACTACATCTTCGAGACGTCCACGACCCAACACCATTTTGGGGTCAACCCGATCGCGCACCTGTAGAACCGTGTCAGCAACGTCCACACCTGCCGTGCGGGCTAGCTCGCTTAGCTCCTCCAGAGACTCGCGCGCTTTGCCTGCATGATTGCGCGTACACACATGCACAAGCATGGCGCGACCATCTTTGGCGCTTACCGTGCGCAGCTGCGCTAAGCGGGCAAACTCCTGCTCCAGCGAGCTAACGATCTGCGACGGATTAACATCCACATGCCCATAGGGAATGGGACCAAACTCGTGAAAGGGAGGCTCCTGCTCCTGCGTGGGTTTGCCAGGAACATTATGCGCATAATACACCCGGCCAGGACGCCCCAGATGCGTCATGCCCAGCGCCACTACCATATCGAGACGCAGGCGGGTGAGGTCGACCAAATCGTCTCGCGTTAATTTCTCATTATAAAGATGGGTGTGAATTAGCCGCAAGCCACGCAAACGTCCTTGCCCAGCACGCAAGCGGCCAAAGTCAGGCAACATAAGCTGTGTGGCACTGCCCACCACTACATGGGAAATGGCAGCATTGCGATCAACCAGCACGCCAACTTGGCGGCTAAGCTTAAAGCTAATGTCACATAAGGCGTTGCTCAGCTCAGGCGTAAGCAACACATCAAAAGGCACGCGTCGTCGGTATAAGCGCTCAAGAGCTTTGCGCTCTGATGTACTTAGACCTGTGGTATTTCCGTGGATCTGCAATTGAAAAAGGGTGTTACCCTATTTGCAGTCGCTAACCAACACGAATCAACAGCCGCCCACGCACATGCATTTCCCATCGCTAGGGAAACGAAGGAGCAGCCGCTTGGCGGCTAGCAAAGATGGCTGGGACGTGGCGACTGAGCGTTCATCGCAATCTCAGGCATGTCATCGGCCACATCATTAACCGAAGGGAGTTTTTTGACTTCGGTAAGCCCGAGCTTAACGCAGCGCTGTACAATCCATGAAAGGGAACGATCGAGTCGTGCCGCCTCGTGTTGAATTTCTTGCAACATGTTTTCTGGAAAATAAAGACTTTGCTTACGTTTATCGGTTCCCGCCATGTGAACTGCCTCCGTCGTGAGTGGGGTGAATAGGGCAACGAAGTATTGCCTCATTTCATTATTACATGAATGATGGAATGCGTGTCAATCGACAAAACCATACTTGAAGGAAAACCCATGATAGGGTGGGAGAAGCATAGCGATGCGTGTGACACTCAGTCATCTCTCACAAGGGTAAACCACCTGAGGCTTCAGACCCAACTCCTAAAACCATAGACCTGCTCTTTTATTATGATCCAGAACCCCTTGCGCCATCTTCAACACCCTATCGCCTTTGACGAAATCAAAGTCGAGCATATCGAGCCCGCGATTGAGGCCCTGATCGCCGATGCCGAGCAGGCTCTGGCCAATATTGCTGCGACTCAAAACACAGATTACGCCGCAACTTTTGAAGCACTTGAAAAAGCTACCGCAGACCTAGAGTCAGCCCTAGGCGTGATTGGTCACCTGGAAAGTGTGCAAAGTAGTCCAGAACTTAGAGAGGTGTATAATCGCGTTTATCCCAAAGCCTATCGTTTCCTGGCGCAAATCCCTCTCAATGCAGGGGTTTGGCAATCGCTACGCGCCTGCGCCCAAGATACAGCGCAGCAAACGCAACTAAATGCAACCCAACAGCGTTTTGTCCAGCTCACCTGCGATCATTTCCGGCGCCATGGAGCTGAACTTGACGACACGCTCAAACAAGAGCTCAACGAGCTTGATCGTCAGCTGGTAGAGCACTGCAATCGCTTTGCGCAGAATGTTCTCGACGCCACCGATAAGGTGGAGTGGCATATCACCGACGAAGATCTACTGCAGGGACTGCCCCAATCGGCGCGCGAGGCAGCACGCGAAAGCGCTCAGCAAAAAGGATACGAAGGATGGCGACTCACGCTGCATGGCCCTAGCCTTAGCGCGGCGCTGACCTATCTCGATCACCGCGGGCTGCGCCAAGAGATTTGGGAGGCCTACCATCGCCGTGCGTCAGAAGGAGAGGCCAGCAATGTGCCTCTGATCACAGGCATCCTAAAGCTGCGTCAGCGCAAAGCGCAGATCTTGGGTTATGCCCATTTTGGCGACTTGGTCTTAGCCGACCGCATGGCGCAAAAAGCCTCACAAGCTCAGGCCTTTTTGAATGACTTGGCAACGAAAACGCAGGCGCACTGGGAGCAGGAAAACCAAGCGTTGCGCGACTTTTACCACGCTCAAGAGGGCAAGGACGCGCCGACCTTAGCCCCCTGGGATCTGGGTTACTACGCCGAAAAACAACGCCAAGCACGTTACGACTTTGATGAAGAGGCTCTGCGGCCTTACTTTCCAGCACCGCAAGTGCTTGAAGGCATGTTGACGCTCGCCAGCACGCTCTATGATCTTCGCATTGACCTCTGCGATCTACCTGCGTGGGATCCCAGCGTGAAAAGCTACGCGATTCGCAACCACAAGGACCAGCTGCTCGCTTATTTTTACATCGATCTTTATCCGCGCGAGGGTAAGCGCGGCGGTGCGTGGATGAATCCCCTGCTGACGGGAGATCCTCTCGGCCCAAGCAAGCAACCCCACGTGGGACTCTTCTGCGCCAATGTCCAACCACCCACGGAGAATACGCCGGCGCTCTTATCTATTCGCGATGTTGAAACTCTCTTTCACGAGTTTGGCCATCTCTTGCACCACGCCCTCAGCACAGTGTCGGTGCGCAGTCTCGCAGGCACCAATGTAGCCTGGGATTTCGTCGAACTTCCCTCGCAAATCATGGAAAACTGGTGTTGGGAAAAAGACGCCCTCGCCCTATTCGCGCGTCATCATGCCACAGGGGAAAGCATCCCCGATGAACTTTGGGATAAGACCAAGCAAACGCGTCAATACCGAACTGCCAACGCGATGATGCGACAGCTGGGCTTTGCCCACACGGATTTGGCAATGCACACCCTTTATGATCCGGCCAAGGATGGCGATGTTTTGCCCTTCGCTCGCCAACTATTGCAGCGATTTAGCGCCACAACATTGCCGTCGGATTATGCGATGATTGCGAGCTTCACGCACCTCTTTGCCGATCCGGTGGGTTATGCCGCAGGCTACTACAGCTATAAATGGGCCGAAGTGTTGGATGCCGATGCCTTTAGTCGCTTCAAAAAGGAGGGCGTGTTAAATCCCGCTGTTGGTGCTGCCTTTCGCGATACACTGCTCAGCCAGGGCAATAATCGCAAACCCGAAGAACTCTTCCAGGCTTTTATGGGTCGTCCACCGCGGGCCGAGGCTTTGCTCGAACGCGCTGGATTGCATACAGCAAGCCAACCGCACTAAGCAGCGTAAGAAGCACCCCCGCATGACCCATGAGGTAGTGCAAACGATGATTGATGCTGCACTGAACCTGCAGCATTAGCATTGCGCTTAGCCCCGCGACTCCAGCATTGAGATAAGCCGACCACCATACGCCGCGATTAAGCAGATGCACCAGCGCGTACATTGGTAACCCAACGATGAACAAACCTTTGTATAGACAGGGATCGTGCCCCCGCAGCGATGCGTGTACCTGATGTGTGAGCGATGCGATCGACCAGGGCTCAGACAGGGGAGCCAGCCATGCAATACCAGCGCTTCCGATGGCTATCAGGGTTACAAAGCCAACCGTCACTCCTTGCGGCAACGCAGGCTGATATAGAGGGCGCGTGCAGAGCCACACCGCAAATAGTAAAAACATGAGCAACGCGAGCAAAACACCCAGGAGATGTGACGTTGCGTAAGCCTCCCACACCGCTCGCAACTGCCGTTGCGCGAAGAGCATGCCTAAACTCCAGGGCACAATAGTGGCAGCCAAAGCGATAAAGCGACGCAGAGGCGTAGAGAGACTACGCAAACGACTCAGCCAAGAGCGGTCAGCCCTAGCCAAGCGCGCCTGCAACTGCTCAAACAAGATATCGACATCGGGCTCTTTACGCATCGTGACTGCCTAAAATATCCTTCAACTTCTTATATGCACGATGGGCCCGAACTCTTACAGCGCCTTCGCTTGCACCAACAATTTTAGCGACTTCAGCAAAGGAACGCTCTTGCAACCAATGCAATTCCACCACCTGCCGCTGCGCCTCCGGCAAGCCTTGCAAAGCCGTGCGCAGTCGACGTTGCTGAGCCTCCCGATATCCCGGCAAGGGAGGATTCACCGCTAATTCAGGAGCGAACTCGAGCAAAGGCAACTCGCGTTTACGACTACGCTTGCGAAAATGCTGACGAATCAAGTTCATGGTGATGGTCATCAGCCAGGGCCGCAGACGGGCATCGCGCCGAAAATCAAAACGCGCGGCATGCAACTGCACAAAGGTCTGCTGCACCACATCGTGGGCATCTTCATCCGAGCGCAGCGCGCGGCGACTCACACCCAGCAATAAAGGCAGGTAGCGCTCAAAGAGGGTACGAAAGGCCGCCGTGTCACCATCGACGTAGGCCAGCATGAGCGTCTCATCACTGGGCTCCGTAGGCGACGAATCCCGGTCGCTCATAGCAAATAGTGCAACATGGCGAAGACCTCCTACTCCAAGGCAGGAACAAGGGTGCCGATTTCGCCACTGAACAGTTCAAGTAAGTTCGGTGCGCGGAGAAAGAGCCAGGCAGTGGCTTCCTCAAACTCGAGCATGACCACATCACTGATGGTCGAACCGCTATCCAGCATTTGCTTACAGCGAAGCCGTAATTCCATGAAGGTATTTAGGCGATCTTCGAAGCCCTTCTGGTCGAGTTTCTGCACCATTGTTTGGCCAAACTTGACAAAGTCTCCCACGGACTTTTGGGGATATTGCTCGTTCACGCGATCGAGGTAACTGGTGTAAGCGGCCTTAATATCCACGCGGGAGGTTATGGAGGATTTACCCCCAGGCGCAAGATGAAGATCACCTTTCGGCACACATTGGATTGACTTATGAGCCAGATTTTTTACAACTGACGGTCATCCACTTTCCCAAGGGGGCTACGTGCATTTTAACGAACGTGTTCGTCAAGCACTTACTTTTGACGATGTTTTACTCGTACCCAACTACGCGGATTTCCTGCCCCACGAGACCAGCGTGCGCACTCAGCTCACGCAGCAGCTGCAGCTCAACATCCCCTTGATCTCTGCGGCAATGGATACAGTCACCGAATGGAAAAGCGCCGTCACCATGGCGCGCATGGGTGGGATTGGCACGATCCACAAAAACATGAGCATCGAGGATCAAGCCCGCGAAGTGCTGCGCGTAAAGCGTGCCGAAAGCGGGATGATCGTCGATCCCGTCACCGTCGGTCCCGAGCAGTCCTTGCAGGAGGCGCTGGAACTCATGCGGCAGCACGATATTTCGGGGCTACCCGTGGTTAATGAAGAGCACAAACCCGTGGGCATTCTGACCAGTCGCGATGTGCGCTTCGAAAAAAACCTTAGCCAGCCCATCAAAACCCTCATGACCTCCAAGCTGGTCACCGTTTCGCCCGGGGTATCCACCGAGCACGCCCGCGAAATGCTGCACAGCCATCGCATCGAAAAACTGCTGGTGGTGGATGAGCAAGATCGCTTGATGGGACTCATCACCATCAAAGACTTATTGCAAAGCGAACGCTTTCCCGATGCCATCAAAGACGATCTCGGTCGCCTGCGCTGTGCTGCGGCTCTAGGTGTGGGTCCCGATTATCGCGAGCGTGCGCAAGCGCTGGCCAAAGCAGGCGTAGACTTATTTGTGATCGATACCGCGCATGGTCACACAGCATCGGTCAAACAGGCTATTGAAAGCACCAAACAAGCCTTTCCTGAGGTGCCGTTGATCGCAGGCAACGTCGCCACCGCCGAAGCAACCGCCATGCTGATCGAAGCAGGAGCGAATGCGGTTAAGGTAGGCATTGGCCCGGGGTCGATTTGCACCACGCGCGTGGTGGCGGGCATCGGCGTACCGCAAATCACCGCGATTGCCGACTGTGCCGAAGAGGGGCGCAAGCATGGCGTTCCCATCGTCGCCGATGGCGGCATCAAATACTCCGGCGATATCGTCAAAGCCATCGCTGCGGGCGCAAGCAGTGTGATGATCGGCTCTATGTTTGCTGGCACCGAAGAAGCCCCTGGCGAGTTGGTGCTCTACCAAGGACGCACCTATAAAAGCTATCGCGGCATGGGTTCATTAGGCGCGATGCGGCGAGGTTCACGGGATCGCTACGGACAAGCACAGGTTGAAGATGCCAGCAAGCTGGTCCCCGAGGGCATCGAAGGACGGGTACCTTACCGCGGCTCGCTCGCCTCTGTGCTGTATCAACTTATCGGCGGCTTACGCGCCGGCATGGGTTACACCGGCTGTCGCAGCATTGAAGCCTTGCACCGCGATGCACGCTTTGTGCGGCAGTCTCCCCAAGGGTTGCGCGAAAGCCACGTCCACGATGTTGTGGTCACCGAAGAGGCACCTAACTACCGCATGGAGCGCTAAATGCAGCATCGCCAGGTTGAGCTTCTCATCCTCGATTTCGGCTCGCAGTACACCCAGCTCATCGCCCGTCGTGTGCGTGAGCTGCAAGTCTATTGCGAGATTGTGCCCTTCTCTACCCCCTTGGCAGAACTCAAAGCCAAAGAACCGCGCGCGCTGATCCTCTCGGGCGGGCCGCGCAGTGTTTTCGATGCGGATGCGCCCGCTGTCGATCCCGAGCTCTGGGCCTGGGAGATTCCCATGTTGGGGATTTGTTATGGCATGCAGCTGATGTGTCATGCCCTAGGCGGCGATGTCGAATCTTCGACCCATCGCGAATACGGCGCCGCCAACATCAACTTGCAAGCTGCCGTAGGACCCCTTGTGCGTCTCGATACCAGCAAACCTCACAAGGTGTGGATGAGCCATGGTGACCGCGTCAACGCCCTGCCTCCAGGCTTTGCCTGTATTGCCGCCTCTCCCAGCGCGCCTTTTGCAGCGATGGCACACCAGGATAAGCCTCGCTTTGGCTTGCAGTTTCATCCCGAAGTCAACCACACCGAGGCCGGCAAAGACATGCTGGCAGCCTTTGTTAGCGATGTGGCCAAGTGTCGTAACGACTGGACGCCCGCATCTTTTGTCGACGCAACGCTAAGTGAAATCCAGCGCGATGTGGGCGATCGTTCAGCTATTTGCGGTCTATCAGGGGGCGTCGATTCGTCGGTTGCTGCAGTGCTGGTCGCTCAAGCCATAGGTCAGCGCCTGACTTGCATCTTTGTCGACAATGGCCTGTTGCGTCAGGGCGAGGCCGAAGAAGTAGTACGCATTTTTGGCGAGCAGGAGAACCTGCAGCTTCTTCATATCAACGCCGCGGATGAATTTCTCACGGCTCTCAAAGGCGTGCAGGACCCTGAGCAGAAGCGCAAAATCATCGGCAAGGTCTTTATTGATGTCTTCGAACGCGAGGCAGGCAAGTTATCCAACATCGATTTCCTCGTTCAAGGCACTCTTTACCCCGACGTGATCGAAAGCGTCTCCATGCACGGCCCCAGCGCGGTGATCAAAAGCCATCACAACGTAGGCGGCCTTCCCGAACGCATGCAGCTCAAGCTCATCGAGCCCTTGCGCGAGCTCTTCAAAGACGAAGTGCGACAGGTGGGCGAAACCCTCGCGATGCCGCATCACATCCTTTACAGGCAGCCTTTCCCAGGGCCCGGTTTGGCGATTCGTTGTCTAGGCGAGATCAGCGCCGAGAAGCTCGACATTTTGCGGCAAGCCGATGCGATTGCCGACGCGGAGGTGCGTGCCGCCGGTCTTTACGAATCCATATGGCAGAGCTTTTGCGTCATTCTACCCGTGCGCACGGTGGGCGTAATGGGCGATGCCCGCAGCTACGAATACGTGATTGCTCTACGCGCCGTCGAATCGCGCGATGGCATGACGGCAGATTGGGCTCGCCTGCCCTACGATTTACTCGAGCGCATCTCCTCACGCATCATTAACGAGGTGCAGGGCTGTAACCGCGTAGTCTACGACATCTCCTCCAAGCCTCCGGCCACCATCGAGTGGGAATAAAAACAATGGCGCGGCATGCGTTGGCTCGCGGCGCTTTTCTCATCGCGGTCATCCTATGGCTACTCCCCGGCTGCACCCTCGTCAGTACAATTCCAAGCAAAGCACCCAAGCACGCCTATCTGCGCGTTATCGCCAAGCCGTCTAGCGCCACGCTTTTCCTGAACGACAAAAGCATCGGCAGCGCGCGCGTCTTGAAGAAACGTCCGCAACGCGCCCAACCTGGCACGCACCGACTTCGCATCGAAGCCCCGCACTATTTTCCCCACGACTTGATTCTCGACTTACCCCGCGGTGAAACGGTGCTGCGCGTTAGCCTGCGTCCTATTCCGCGTTGAGCTCAGTGCCAGAGCATCAAGCGCATCAGTGCAAAAGAGACCACGTCACAGTTGCTATTCTCATCCGGAATCTTAAGTTGGCATCAGAGCTATGGATCAGGATCTCTACGCTTTATTGGGTCTTTCGCGCAGCGCCTCCGAGGCTGAAATCAAGCAGGCTTACCGCAAGCTTGCGCGCGATTTGCACCCCGACCGCAACCCCGGCAATCGTCAGGCTGAGGAGCGCTTCAAGAAGGTCGCCTACGCGTACCAAATGCTCTCTGACCCTGAAAAGCGCAAGCTCTACGATCAGTTTGGTCTCATCGGCCTCAAAGAGGGATTCGATCCCAGCGCCTATGACTACAGTCGCGGAGGCGGAGGCTTTGGTGGGGGTGCACAAGGAATGCCGATCAACCTTGAAGATCTGCTGCGTAACTTCTCCCAAGGCGGTGGTGATTTTAACATTCAAGATCTTTTTGGGATGGGCGGTGGCAGTAGTCCCTTTGGTCATAGTCAGCGACAACAAAGGGCACCCACTTACGAAAGCGACCTTAGTATCAACTTTCTGGATGCGGTACGCGGGTGTGAAAGCACGCTGACGCTGCACGAAAGTGGACGTAATGCTCCACGCACCCTACGGGTGAAGATTCCTGCCGGGGTGGATGAGGGCAGCAAAATCCGCTTACGTGGACAGGGCAATCAGGGCGGCGATATTTTGCTGCGCATCCATGTGCGTGACCATCCCGAGTGGCGTCGCGATGGCCAGGACTTGCATCGCGACTTGCTCGTCACGCCTCTTGAACTTTACCAGGGCGCAAAAGTGGCCCTCGAGGGTCTTGACGGAACCTTGAACGTACGCATCCCCCCGCGCAGCCAAAGTGGCGCCAAGCTGCGCCTGCAAGGCAAAGGCATCCCCGGCACAGGCAAAAAACCCGCCGGCGACCTCATCGCCCATGTACACGTACGCTTACCCCCAGCTGACAACCCCGACGTGCTCAAACTCCTCGAAGAACTACAGGAGTATTACCAAGCGTAGCTCTAAGGCCACTCGCCACCACGGCCCTACTACCCCTCTTCCGTCTGACTTTCTGTCTTCGTCTCGTTGCGCTTAGGGCCTTCGCGCAGCCATTGCATTAGATGCATGGGTTTCCACACACCGTCTAGGTTGAAGCTGCTCCAACCCCATCGCAGCCACTGCCACGCAACGGCAGTGAGCCACACCACCCAGACGAAGAGCAGCGCACGATATCCCCACAAAGGCAGTGTCAACATACCCGCCGAAGGCAGTGTTCCGCGTGCTTGGTCTACATACCAGCGAGCTGTGCGTCCCGAATAGTTGCCGATGATATGCATGTCAGGCTCAAGAGAAAAGCCGCCCGTCATGAGTTCAAACAATAGCGCCAAGGCCATGCAAGCAGTCAACCCTACTAAGGCGAGCTGTCGTATATTAAAAAGCCAAGGCTTGAGCTCGGGTTGAGCCTGGCGCCAAGCAACCACAGCAAACCAAAGCAACACCATCATCGCCAAGCCCACATCGGCCTGGGTGAGACCTAACCCTAACAGAGCCCATTGATACCAGCGCAGAGGTGTCCAAGCGCGGCGCGACAAAACCCAAGCCACCGCCATAATCACCAAGAGATGCAGCCAAAAGGTAACCCGCGGACCTGCATGCGGCCCCCATAGATACGCCAACACCCGTGGTGCTTCCGTCTTGATCTCAAGATTCACGTTATTCAGGGGCACCCCTAACTGCACCTGGGGTGTGTTAAACCGCAGTCCCCAGGCTTTGTCTTCGCGCCAACGAATCTGCCAACCGTGACTACCAGGACGCAAGGGGAGAAGGAGCTGCTGCTTGGCGGTGGGCGTAATTGCCAAGGCCTCGCCATCATGAAGAACCTCCTCAAGCTTGGCCTGGGGCGGCAAACGCATCTGATAATTGCGGCCGCGACTGGCACGCACGGTCATCGTCAGGGTGTAGTTAACTCGGCGTCGTCCGCGTTGCGCCTGCAAACGAATACGATCCACGGTCATATCGCGCCCTTTCACCGGCCTGGGCTGAGCCGCATTCAGCGTCAGCGTTTCGCCTGGTTGCGGTAACCACCGTCGATATCCCTGAGGGTTGCTCTCGGGCACGCCCGTCGCCTCGACATGCCAATACGATGCGTTTTTCACCAGCCAGGTTTCACTCCATAAAACGCTTTCTTGCGTGTTGAGCGTTAATGGCTGACTGGGCTCGATTTGCGATTCCCAGGCTACATCAGAGGCGTCTGGCGCAAAGTACACCTCAGCGTAACCATCGCGCACAGTCACACTATCACTGATGACTTTTTCGCCAGGCCAAAGCAGTACCTTTGCAGTGTGAGCCAAGCCCGTGGGGCTCTGGCGGATCATACGACTATGTTTGTGCCATTCGAGGTCGATCCTGAGACGATGCTCAAGGTGAAAAAAGGGCTGAAATTGCTCCGACACCCTCTTTTCTTCAGGCTGCAAGGTTGGGCTAAACAAGCGCTTCAACTGCAAATCGCCCTGCAGCACGCCATCCTTGTTAAGCCCTTCTATCTGCCAACCTGCAAGATCGACGCTCACGCTGCGAGGCGGCAAAGGCAAGGGTATATGCATGCTCGCGCTACCCGAGATATCGCCACGAAGCTGCACGCGATGTACCCCCTCCGGCACACGCAGCCAAAGATGGCCATCGTCATGAACCCGCAGCGCCAAGGCCTCACGGCCATCCACCACAACCTGCTGAGGCAGCCAATGATTCCGTTGACCAGGCAAAGGCAAGGTCGTCGCAGCGGCTGCGTGCACATCCAAGTCGATACGGACGCTCTTTCCCTGTATGCTCACCCGCATCATCCCTAGATCCGCACAGCGAGGCGCGCATGTAGGCATCCGATGTAGGCGACTTTGCAACTCGCCCAGCAACTCCATCGAGGGGAGGGCTTGAGCATGCGTTGGCGAGTGCAGGGCAAACACGGCTGCCAATGCCGCAAGCAAACTTACACTGCTTGACGTTGCGGCAGGAAACGCAGGCGGACGCGGCGATGGACTTTTGCGTATTGACCCTCGCCATCCCAAAAGCAGAGCGGTGAGCCCCATGAGCCCAAACACGCGTAAAAAGGCCAGCACGGTATTAAACCAAGGCGGCATCCAATAGATACGCAGATCGTTATCCCGATAAAGATGACCATCCCAGTCGAGTACAAGGATTTCATGACGCCAGCTGGGCAACCCCGGACCTGTTTGCGCTGCCACGGGACGCATCTGATTGCTCTGCACCTTGCGCTTGGATGTGGATAAACTGCCAAAAGCAAGGTTACCGTAAGACCGTCCGCGACGCCCCTTTTCAATCCTTAGCGACCCTACACCCATCGCCTGTTTGTTACCCTGAGGGACTGCCCGCTCTTGCCTACCGTCCTGAGCAACCTCTTCTTGCGGTTTATCATTAGCAATATCGATATAGGCATTCGCCGCAGGCGATTTATTCGGCACGGGTGGTTCATTGATAGCAAGGTCATTGGCGCGCGATGTCGACTGCAATCCCAGGTGTGGATACACACCGCGTCGTAGCTCTTTGGGCACAAAAGAAAGCAGATTGATGATCACGACAGCGTAAAAAAGCCAGCGAAGGTACGTACCAAGCCTAAGCAACCAGCGCCCTTCACGGATAAAGCGAGTGCTAAAGGCCACGAGAGCAAAACCGCAAAGCAAGCGAAAGCCCACTCCAGTCTCGGGAAACATCAAGAGCAGGGTCAGCGCCGTAAGAATCCCTCCCTGTAATCCCATCAGGCGCCAAGCGATAAAACTAAACAACGCCCACAAAAAACAATCCAAGACCGTCCAACTCTCAATCCAGGTGCGAGAAACCCGATCTGAGCCCGTGGCATGCAAAACCCGCCAACCAGGGGGAATATGAACACGATGCCGCACCGACTTCATCGCCTGATCCCAACCAATACTGGGCCAGCGCGTTATCGAACCTTTGATCACGCTGTTGGCAACGAGGTCAATCGCCTTGGAAGACAACTCCACACCGATCTTAGTCTTCTCATTTTTGCCCTTGGCAGCGCCGAGCTCTGTGATGACAAAGTCTTCGCTTTGCGTATGCACCCGCCCCAATTGCAAAGGTGCTTTAACATTCAAGCGCGTCGCGTTGTAGAGTACTCCGTCGAGATGATCGCGTAAGGTGAGCGTTTGACCGCTAAAGCTCAACCACAGGTCGCGCTCCAAGCTTAGGCTAGGCGTGTTGCGCACAGACTGGCCACGTTGCTTTTCCTTGAAGCGCAAGGGAGACTCGCCGGTGATGTGATACACCGGATGCGAACGCCAGGTCTGAGGCACACGCGTATATTGTGGATCGACAGACACCGCACCCTGCACTTCGACGTAGCGCACATCGGTGTTGGCTTCGAAAGCCCAATGCTCTTCCTCCGGCCACAAGGCATCCTGAGTTGGCTTTGGCATCGATAAGGTATTGCTGGGCCGCTCTTGACGGGCTTCAAGCGTTAGGGTCCAGCTGCCCGGCTTGGCCACGACATACATAGGTTGCCCCGGCCGCCACTGTACCGGCAACAGAGAGCTCAACTCGATGGGTGCAAAGCCCGGCGGAAGAGGATTAGCAAGCGTAACCTCACGCATCGCACCCGCTACCTGTAACTCTATCCGCGTCGTAAGACGCATCGGGATGCCGTCACGCAGGTGGCGCGTCACATGCACATCCATTGAAGGATGCTCAACCGATTCGCGTTGATCGCCCTGCGATCGCAACCATACCCGCCCCTCACGCGGCAGGGGCTGTGGCACCTCCTTGCCCGCTACCCGCACGCGCACCAGGGCCAAGTTATCATCAACCACGAGACTACTGGGCATGCTTGCCCATCGAAAGACACCCTCGATCACCGCATCTCCAGCCGGTATCGTCACGCCCCAGCGCTCTTCATGCGCCGTCACCACCGCCGCACGACCATTGAGACGAAGCTCTTGCACCGGATGTTCGCGATCGCCTGGCAAAGACAACCACATAGGGACATCTACACGCGCGCGCAGGATAAAACGAGCGCCGGTTTCACTTGCATCCACACCTAAGGAAGTGGGCCACACACACATGCGTTGGTCGAGACCGGACGCATCGTAACGCAGCGCACAGTTGTAGTGTTCCACATCAGCCAATACCCATGACTTCCATGGTTGCAAAGGCGCCGGAATTGAGGGCTCGGCCTGGGCCACCGAGCAAAGCATGATACACAGCAGCAAAGAGGAGTACAGACGCAAAAGATGCATGAGCGCAGGCTATCAAAGGCAATTTCGAAGGGCAAAATAGGTAGCGTTGTCTTTGCTAAGACGCTGTATCCGCTCACGCTTATAGCGCTGTTGCTTTGCACCCACTGCAGCGACCGTATGCAACACGTGGAAGCGACACAAATCCCCGAGTTGGGCTACCCTCGGTGTGATATTGCTTCTGACGAAAACCCGACGAAACGCGTCTATGAGGGCTTGTTGCAATCGGGCGCGAGCATGACGCAGCAGCATATCGTCGAACATTACAAGGTGTGGCGTAATCGCTGTTTCACGCGCATCGAGCTTACGCAAAGTTGGCCGCTCAACGTAACTTATGTTGAGGCTTTTTTTGATCCGCAAGGTCGCCCTTTATGGGTCTGGAAACAGCAGAGCATCCCCGGTGTCGATGAAGCACGGGCCAAGCCGGATATTCGACGTTACGATCTGCGCACGCAACCCATCACGCTCAAACATCGCGATACCCGTGGAAAGCTGCATCGCAAGCGCATTCGTGGACCCAAGCCCAAAGCATTAATCGGCCCAGGGCGTGGGCTCCTCTCGGCCTGGATTCAGCAGGCACAGCTAGAGGTGGGAGACAAAAAGCGTGTTCCTGTGTTGGATGTGCGCGGATTGGAGCTGATCAAAAAGGTCACCCTCAAACGCGAGCCCAATCGCAGACTCGACCAGCATCCTAAGCCCCTGCGGGTGTACACCATTTATGGCCGCGAGGCGGTGTTTACCAATGCCAACAACTGGGTCATCGGCGACTTACAAGGCCTGCGGCCAGCGGCACTTAGCCAACGCGATGCACTGCTAAAAACACTGCCTCAACAACCCAAAAGCGACCCGAAACAGACGCCTTAACTACCGCAGTCTACTATCTCAAAGTCTCACAGATGTCACTTGATTTGCTTTGCTATTAATCCCATAAGCTAAACCTTCTTTTTTACTTCTTGAGATTATCAGAGGTTACTTTATGGCACTTAATCGACAACTTAATTTTATAATCTTACTTTTGTTTTGCTTACACTTCTTGTATGGATGCAGTAGTTATCGCTCTGATCAAGTCGACCTAAACAGCAATAATAATAAGCAAATTGCTCAAACTGGATTCGTTGTAATTCCCACAATACTAATCTTCGCTATCGGAATTACTTTATCTCGCATAGGACCTCTTAGCATCGTAGAAAAAAGAGAGCTATCTCCAGACTTACTGACACACGCTTCTGGCATATATTCAACTCAAGATGACGCAGAAAGAGCCGCCGAAGAAGAGTGGCGAGAAATGGCCGGAGAGATGTCAGATATGATTGCGACAGCATTGAATGTCGATAAAAAGAGAAAGCGATATGCTATCCAACGTTTTGGCAATGTTGATAATATTGCTGGTAGCATTATAGAATCAGGTTTCATAAGTTTTTTATGGTGCCAAAAAAGAATTAGCGAACTCGTTATTTTACCCAATATGAAAGGTCAAAAATGTTTCACTAAACTTCTTGATGAAACCCCTAACCCAACAAATGTTTATCGACTTTACCAACAAGGAAAACTCGAAGGTGCCTGTGTTTGTGTGGTTTCATAACCCGACAACTAGGACTTTGATTGACTAAGCTTACCTGTTTTTCTAAGCGAGCAATTACTTCAAATTCAATCGATATTTTATTTAAGGATTTTTGTCATGCACAGTCGCATTAGTTTATTTGTAGTATTCGTCGGACTTTTGTTCTCTTTATCGTGCGCTTCAAATGAAGATATAAATCAAGAAACAAAGTCTGAAAAACGACTCTCTTCTGAAGAAATAAAAAACAATCAGAGATATCTTCAAGCAGCTGTTGAACAAGCAAAGGCAAATCTAGAAAATCCTGATTGCAACTACCTAGGCGAAAAATTTATAGATATCTCTGAATTTAAATATGCTTTTACTCTACCCCGTTTTATAAGAGCGTCTGTCAGTGTCACAGAAGAAAGGTCGAGTACGGGAGGCTACGACACCCACTATAAAGCCATAAGCCTCGACACCATAGGGGAACAAGATGCATGTAGCAGCGAGGTTAAGGACGTACGTTGCGCCTCATTAGGCTACAGCACGCAAAATGAACGGCTCGAAAAAATCAGCTGTGCATGCTTGGGAAGACAAGGGCGAAAAAATTACTATCATTGGCGTGACTGCAAAATAACACCCTTGTTTTAGCCACCTCGTTTAGGATGCCGCAGGGCACAGCGAAAGGGTCGCTTGCCTTGGATGCTCATGCGCCGGCTCTTTTTCGCTGGCACTGGGGTGTCCGCCAAGCTTTGCACCAAGGCATCGCGCACATTGCTCGGCCCTGACGGCTTAACGCGTAGACGTTGCCAGTTGGGGACGAGCGGCTCCAGGCGATGCCGGGCAAAGTACTCGCCCACGACTAGGGTGATGATGCTCTTTTCTGAAATGCCGGGACTTGAGCGCTTGCTCACACCACTGCGATGCAGCGAAGCAGATGCAATGCCTGCGCGACAAGATAGGGCAAAATGCAAACCGCTTAGCGCCCAGTGCACTCCGCGACGACGCGCATAGTGGTCCAGCAAAGTCAGAAACTGCTTAGCTTTAAGACGCAGCACAACCACGCGATCATCAAAGGGAAAAGCTTCGAATAGGGTACCGTAGCGCAACTCCCCAGCAGGCAGATTGCGACGAATGGCAGACATGCTGAAAAGAGCCGCATCTGCGCCAGTGACACTGCGGCGCAAGGCATCGGCAAACCAGCTGCCCAGCGCGTTATCGCGATAACGCTGCCGCTTGAGCGGTTTTTTTAATGTCACGCCGATGGCTTTGTTGGCTAGAGCGTCGGTCTTTCTAAGGTAGGGTGCAAGCGCCTGCTGCACCTTTGTATCGGAGCGCACAGGATGGTTCGCATACGACCCTGGATTGCAATGTTCCCAGCCTGAACCTCGGCAAAAAGAACGTGGCAAAAAGAGTTGATGACCTTTCACGCGATGCGTGCGCGCATCCACCTGCAAATCGATGCGCCCAAAACCCTTGCCCATCGCCCAAGATTCAATGATGGGAATGCCGTTCACCATATCCACCACCGGCGCATGCGTGTGTCCGGCCACAATCACATCGACGAGGCCCTTAGGCAGAGCTTGTGCGACTTGGCTGATCTCCGACTGCCTTTCGCAATGCTTGAGGGGCAGCGATGCCGAGTCTGCGCCCCCAGACAACCGACAGGAAGAACCCGCATGCGCCGCCACAATCACCACCGTGGCACCTTCGCGACGCAGCTGTTTAGCTTCCTGAGCAATGCGCCGCGCTAAGGGCAATACCTTCAAATCTGCGACATGATCGCGATGCGTTGTCCTCAGCGTATCGCGCGTGCTTACCCCAACAAAACCAACCTCCACACCTGCGACTTGAGTATGCACGCGAGATAACACACCAGGTACAGGTGGAGGTTCACCCGGTTTATTCGCTTGCACGAGATTGGCAGACAAGATGGGAAAACGCGCTTGCTTCACTCTGGCTGCTAATGCACCGCGCAGATCCAAGGCATGGCTGCCCGTCGATCCTGCAAGGGCGCCAAAATCAAACTCATGATTGCCGATGGCCACGGCATCGTAACCCACCGCGTTGTAGGCAGCGACCATAGCTTCACCCTGAAGTGCATTGGAAGCCAGGGTGCCGTGCAGAAAATCACCCGCATCCACCAACAGCACAGCCCCACCCTCGCGCTGACGCTGCGCACGCAGATTGCGCACAAAACCACCCAGCCAAGGCACACTGCGAACATGCCCATGCACGTCATTGGTGCCGATGATGGACAAGACTAGCGTGGATGCAGACGCGGCGCGTGAAGGCTCGGTCGCCTTCGAAGGCAAGGCAGGCTGACCATTTGCGGGACAACCACAACCTGCACTCAGGCCGCCAAGAAGAACACACAAAGCCCCTAGACGAGACAATGGCATTTGAGTTTATGCGCGGCGACGTAGAGGTTGCGCGGCATTAACCGCCATCAACTGCATAAGACGCCAGGCCAAAGGCAAAGTTCGCCAACCGCTGCGCATGTGAATCTTGCGCTTCCATACCGACTGAGCCAACTGACGATTGACCTTGCCGCGTGGGTCCAGCACTGGCCAAGGCCCCAATTGCAGCAACTCGATGCGTGACATGTCCACGATATCGCCACTCGTCGCGCGCACAGTGATCTGCGGCAAACCGTAGATGCCTTTGTGAATCATCAGCATGCCATCGCGAAAATCCAAGGTGAGCGCGCTTTGCATATCGTCCGCAACCAAAGCAACACGGCCATCCATCACCAAAAACTGCCGCCGTTTGGTGGGATGATCAGTGAGATTGCTCTCAATCAGCTGCGCGATTAGCAGAGCAAAAGGATCGCTCTGCGCGTCGGCATGCAACTGAACGGGCGTAGTGCTGGGCACGAGAGCGACGACGTCCTACGCGACAAAACGGGTTTCGATGTGCGACGCACTGGATACGAGCGCGCGCGAGGCATCGACAAAACGAATGATGGTGGGCAAATGCCCTTTAGTAAGTCCTAACTTACCCTCCATCATGGCGCGGATGGGATCGACCTTGCCAAGAATCACATCTTTCCATTGCTCGTAAGAAGCCACGATCACAAAGTCGGCAGCCTGAGCGGACTCGGCATTTTCAAAATACTGAGTGCTGCGACACTGACCGCCCTGCACATCCAAGAGCATGCCGACATCGTTATTAATACCGGCTCCAGGATCGGCCTTAACCACCATCGCCACCGAGCCAAAGGTCCATTCTTTGCCCGCTTCGCGATAAGCAGCATTGCTATTGACCGCCTCTTTAAAGGCAACGGTCCATTCTTGTGAAGGAAATTCGTAGGCCATGCGGGGCTACCTAGCTGAGATGGCTAAAAACTGCCACTGAAAATCGGCACATGCAGCTCGGGCTGCTGCTCAACCTGGTACTGACGCAACTCTTGCCGAGTATATGCCAACTGCACATGAACGCCCGGCATATCGAGACGCAGGCCCTTTTTACCTAAACGAACGAGGCCAAGACCATCTTGCAATGCCTGGCGCCGCGCCTGCGCAAGCTGCACGGCGGCATTGCCAGGCTCGGTGCTCTCGTCGTCTTCGGGGTCGTAACGTGTGGCCATAAGGGTGATAACCACGGTGGGGATAATCAAGGCCATGCTTGCGGCGAGTACAGCAACAGATGCCTCTTCATAACCCGGATCGTCAATACCGAAGTATCCGCCAACAGCACCACCGGCCGCTCCCACAATGGGAAATACGATAAAGGCCCAAGGCTCGTGCAACCCCGCAAGAGCAGGCACGACAAAGCCAATCTCGGCACCGATGAGGCCAAGACCAATGGTTCCCTTAGGCACCGCATCGACACGCTCTTGCGCATGCACCGAAGCAACGGCACCCAGGCTCAACGAGCCATAAAGCGCGCAGGATAAAAGTACGGTTAGTCCAAACTTGCGAAGCGCTGCCACGGCATCCTCCATCATCTTGCTGTGGCGGAGCCTACACACTGTTCGCTATTCAGGCAACGAAATAGGCATTGAAAGCAGCGATTTCCAACAACGCTAAAAACCCAGGTTTCGCGCTATAACGGTGCTTGACCGCCAGATAGATCACGCACAGCTCAGATCAAAACCTCATGCAATCACATCCTCATTGGCTACACAGTGCATTGCTCGACGAGCATGGATTCACCCACGGTTTTGGAACTCGACACGGCAACCTGAATGAACTGCGACAGCCTCTGTTTCAGCTGCAGCAAGTGCATGGCAACAAGGTTAAAGTGCTCGACGCCGAAGACACGCCCGAAGTGATAAGCAACCAGCAAGCCGATGCATTGGCAACCTGCATCCCTGGACACCAGGTCGCGGTGCGCACTGCGGATTGCATTCCATTGCTTCTCGCGCACCCGGACTCAGGGGCAGTAGCGGCCGTGCATGCCGGATGGCGAGGCGTTGAAAGCAATATTGCGGCGCATGCCGTTCAGACCTTGTGTGCTGCCACCGGCTGCGATTCTGCTGCGCTGATCGCCGCCATTGGCCCGCATATTCGCAGGCACGCCTTTGAACTTTCCGATGAGATCGCCCAACGCTTGGTGGACTGCGCCAACGATGATGCCGTACGCACCATGATCAATGCTAAGCCCCACATTGACCTTGCGCGCATCATGCAACACCAACTGCAGCGCGCAGGATTGAAGGCATCCCGCATCGACACCCTGCCCCACTGCACCTTTACGATGCCCGAGCTCTTCTTCTCATACCGTCGTGACTCAGGCCACGCGGGACGTCAGTATAGTGCGATCACTGCTCGGCAAGCCTGAAACCGCTGCAAAAATAGTCGGGGCGACTGGATTCGAACCAGCGACCCCTAGACCCCCAGTCTAGTGCGCTAACCAGGCTGCGCCACGCCCCGAACTGCCCCGAGCCTTGGCACGCTTTACCGTGACAAGCAAGGTTTTAGTCCGGGGTCTAGCTTATTGAGGCAGCCTGAGTCGGCGCTCCAGCGATGTGACAATCAGTCGCCCACCAAGATCATGCGCTGGTAAACGGAGTTGCTATTGAGAGATTTATTTGTACCGCAGCGATAACCAAAGGAAAGCTCATTGATCGCAAGCGTATGCCAACACAAGCGCTTCTCACCCATACCATCCTGGGTATCGCAGGAGTTGCGACTCAGGGCCTCGCCAGCGGGGAAGAAGCCCCATGAACGTCCATCGTTGGTGCCATACCAGCCCACACCATTTGCGACAAAGTGATCGGTTGTCCCCGTGCCGTAGCTACCGGTGACAATCGTGCGTGTATCGGCAGCAGCCACTTGCACGTTATCGGTACTGTCATTGATACGACAGGCAAGCATCATGAAATCACCTTGGCAGTTGTCCAAGATATCAATCAAATCAAGATCGTCTCCGTTATAAGGCCCCTGGTAACAGAGAGACCAGCCGTTGTTTTGCAGAGAAGCAAGCGAGATGTCCTGCTGGATGCCTTCGCCGGCATATATAGGCATGAAAACACCATTACAGACGTAAGCAGTGCTATCTACTTCAGCGTCGTCAAGAACGCTGTCGTTATCTGTATCGATACCTACATCGATTTTCTGTCCGCCTCCCAGGCAATTAACACCCGAAGCTTCGTCGGTGACACGCACTAAGCTGTTAAGACCATCAGAGCCGTCCGCGCCATCGGCACCGTCGTTTCCATCAGCCCCGTTCGCGCCATTAGCGCCGTTACAGGCATATTGGGTAGTATCGATTTCGCCGCTGGCCAGGTTGCCATCATTGGCGACGCCATTGCCATCACCATTGTCGAGACCGCTATCCACACGAATACCGCCGTTGGCACAATTACCCCCTGCGGCTTCTACGCTCTGCCCCAACAAAACGGTGAAGCCGTTGCTACCATCCGCGCCATTGGCACCGTCGTTTCCGTCGGAGCCATCCGCGCCATCGCAAAGATATTGCGTCGTATCGACCTCACCAGGTGCAAGCACACCGTCACCGGCGCTCTCGTTGCCATCGCCATTGTCCAAGCCTGCATCGATTTTCTTGCCCCCATTCGCGCAATTGATGCCCGCTGCTTCATCGGCAAAGGCAAGCAGTGAGGCAGCGCCATCGGAACCGATAACGCCGCATATGTAACTGGTGGTGACGATTTCATCATCGTCGAGCGTGTTGTTGCCATTGCGATCGACACCTTGTTCCAATTTGTTGCCACCATAGGTGCAGTTCGCACCGGGGTCCTCGCTCAAGACCTCAAAGAGAGTGGCAGCGCCCTGAACTCCTTGCTGTCCGTCGTTGCCATTTTGGCCGTCTTCGCCTTTGCAGCTGAAGAGGCTAGAAAAAATACATAGCGCAAGAAGCGCATGCGATTGATGACGTGATACCATGTTGAGATCCTTGCTTGTGACTCGGTGCCTCTGATTGTGCACGCGAGGTGTATTCTATAAGAATGCTTTCACAAGGTATGTCGGCAGATCAATATGGATCTGCAGCGCATCGATAAAATATGTCTCAATATCAGCGTCGTCTTATTTTCACGCGCAGCGCATGAGCTTTTTGTCCCAAGAACCGGCTCTAATAAAGCAGATCCTGGTCGCCATTACTGCCGATTGGGATTGAGGATGGCGCGGAGGATCTGACTGGGTCTGAAGGTAAGCACACGGCGCGCGCTGATAGGGATAGGCGTACCGGTTTGAGGATTGCGCCCCATGCGTTGCTTCTTGTCGCGCAATACGAAATTGCCAAATCCAGAAATCTTAATGTTTTGTCCTTGGGCGATCACATTCTTCATGTGATCGAAAATGGCGTCTACAGCTTCGGCAACCTCTCGCTTCGAGAGACCCTGCACCTGTTCGTAAACCTTTTCGACAATTTCAGCCTTGGTCATGGTGCTGATGAATTAGAGCCTGGGATGTCCCGACGCAAGCCTGCACAGCAAATCAACGCACAGTCACCTGTAATTCGACCTCAGCCTGCTTCACCATGCGCCGATACAAAGCGTCTACCTGCTTGTCGGTGAGGGTGCCCTGAGGGTCGCGATAATGGATGCGAAAGGCGAGACTTTTCATTCCTGCGGCAACTTTCTCTCCCTCGTAGACATCAAAGAGACGCAGTGATTCCACCAACTCACCGCCGGCCTGTTGCAGCACAGTCATCAACCGCTGCGCCTCGATATCCTCCGCGACAAGCAACGCCAAGTCACGGGTCACAGCGGGAACACGCGGCGGCGGGACCATCGTCACCGCATCATCGAGACCTAGCGTATGCACTGTAGCGAGGTCGAGCTCGGCATAAGCGACAGGCATCGTCAAGCCGAAGGCCTCTCGCACCCTGGGATGCAATTCGCCCAAGCGGGCCAGCACCTGGTCTCGACAATACAAGAACGCGCTGCGTTTGGGATGCTGCCACCCATAACGAAAGTTGCTTTCTGCGACGGCATGTGCCTGCATCCATTCGAGCTCAGTGCCTATGCCCAAGCGATGTAGCAAGGCTTCGAGTGCACCTTTGACGGCATAAAAATCAGCGGCGTGAGGATCGTTAAACCAGTTCTGCTGCGTACCGCTCAAGAGCAAACCAAGTTGCCATGTTTCATCAGCAGCATGTTCATCTCCACTGCTTGGCCAATAGACCCGTCCTAACTCTACCAAGCGCGCGCCATCCACATCGTAACGATGAGCATGGGCAGCATTCTGTAACAAACCAGGCAACAAACTCGTGCGCATCACACTACGCTCTTGCGACAGCGGATTGCTCAAAGCGATGGGCGTAGGCTCTTGAATCGCGCAACGCTCGAGATCTTGCGCACCTATAAAGGCGTAGTTCAGGACTTCATGAAAACCCAAACCCACAGCATTGGATAGCAACTGATAGCCCAAATGATGCAGCGCAGACTGGGCCGCAGGCTGCATCGCGCGTGCAGGTAGAACACTGGGAATGGCATCGTAACCCTTGATGCGAGCCAGTTCTTCAATCAGATCCTCTTCGCGTTTGAGGTCGGGACGCCAACCGGGCACCTTCACCTGCCACTGGGCATTGCCCGTCGTGACCTCACAGCCCAGGCCCTCAAGCGTGCGCTGCATCGCTGCGGTGGGAATATCAATGCCGAGCAACGCTTCCGCGCGCGCAGGACGCAATGCGATGCGCGTGGCTTCAATCGCCTTGGGATAGCAATCCTGCGACTCGCTTACCCAGCCTCCAGTAGCCGCTGCCAGGTGGGCTGATGCGTGACGCAGCAACTCAGCGATGCCTAGAGGATCCACGCCGCGTTCAAAACGATGACTCGCGTCGCTGTGCAACTGCAATCGCCGGGCGCTACGGCGGACCAAAGTGGGCGTAAAATAAGCGCACTCCAACACAATATCGGTACTGCTCTCGTTAACACCGCTATCACGCCCACCCATGATTCCAGCCAGTGCAACGGGTCCAGAGGCATCGCAAATCACTGGGTCGCTGACCTCAAGTTGACGCCTTTCGCCATCAAGGGTCACCACGCTCTCGCCTGCTTTGACGTAACGCACCTGCAGCGTATCGCCTTGCAACGCCTGGCGATCAAAAGCGTGCACTGGATGACCCCACAGCATCATCACCCAGTTGGTTAAATCCACTACATTGTTGATGCTATTGAGGCCGAGCTTGTACAGCAGGTAACGCAGGGCAAAAGGCGACGAACGCACCTTCACCCCTCGAATCATCGCCGCGGCATAACGGGCGCAAACATCGGCATTCTCAATTACACAACGAGGCAACGACAACGATGCGTTATCAGAGGCTGGGCCCAACTTGGGCAATGCAGGCAAGCGAAGGGGCACATCAAGCAAAACCGCAAGGTCACGCGCCAAACCCAGATGTCCCAGGCAATCAGGACGGTTGGGGGTGAGGCCTATTTCGAAGACGGTATCCTTTAATGTCAACGCATCGACCAGGGGCTGCCCCACCGTTGCGCCCGGAGCCTCGTCGGCATCGAGCACCATGATGCCTTCATGATCACTGCCGATGCCTAGCTCTGCTTCTGCGCAAAGCATCCCATGCGATTTAACCCCAGCCAATTCGCGTGGCGCGATACACAGTCCCCCAGGCAACTGAGCGCCCAGGCGTGCGAGCGTCACCTTGCCACCGGGCGCCGGGACATTGCTTGCACCACAAACCACCTGATGCTCAGAACTGCCATCGCTAACGCGCACCACCTGCAGCTTGGGACGTTTTGGATGTGCCTCCACGGCCTTGACCTCTGCCACCACCACATCACCAAGCTCGCCAAAGGTCTCCAGGGCTTCCACCTCCAAGCCCGCATGAGTGAGTTTGTCCGCCATCTGCTCGGGCGTGACGGTGGCGCCCGTGAGCTCACAAAGCCAATTGTAGGATGCACGCATGGCGCTAGCCTGGTCTGCAAGCCAAAGGGATACAAGCCAAACGTGACCTACCAACACACGCCCGTTCTTGCCGACCTTATCTTGCAGGAGGTGCTGCGCCCCCAAGACACTTTGGTGATCGACGCAACGCTGGGCGAAGGGGGACATAGCGCCTTATTTCTAGACGCGGGCAAAGAGGTCATCAGCCTTGAGCGTGATCCTCGGATTTTGGCAGAAGCGCGCAAACGCTTTGCCAATGCAAATGCCTTCCAAAGTCATCAGATCAACTTCAAGCAAGCCGAGGCTCTTTTTGCTGCACACCAAGGCCGGTACCAACTGGTGCTCTTCGATTTGGGCATCTCAATGTTTCATTACAAAGTAAGCGGTCGTGGTTTTTCCTTTAGCCAGGATGAGCCTCTGGACATGCGTCTCGAACCCGAACTACCCCTAAGCGCAGCGCAGATCATCAACCGCTGGCCAGCAGACGAACTCGCGCGTCTTTTTCATCATTACGGGGGTGAAAATCGGGCTCGCAAGCTCGCCTTTGTCATTGCCGATCGCCGCAGCCAGCAAGCCATCAATACAGCTAAAGAGCTTGCCGATCTTATCGACCAACATACCCCTGCCAAGCTCAAACAACGCGGGCACCATCCGGCCACCAAAGTGTTTCAGGCGCTGCGTATCGAGGTTAACCAAGAGCTCGCAGGGCTAGAACAAAGCTTTATCAGCGCCGCAACACATTTGGCACCTGGCGGACGCATCGCGGTGATCAGTTATCACTCCCTCGAAGACAAAATCGTCAAAGATACCTTCAAGACCCTTACAGGGCCGCGTCGACACCGCAACAAATATCGCGCGCAACCGGACGAAACAGAGCCGGACTATCAGCTCTTATGGTCAAAGCCCATCGTTCCTAGCGACGAGGAGATCGATCGCAATAGGGCCGCCCGCAGCGCTAAACTGCGGGTGCTAGAGAAAAAAGCCAAGCAATGAACGTAGCTCTTGGCTATTAATCGCCGGAGCATTGGTTGAGCTCATCGATCAGCGCGCGACGGTCGATCAAGGCCTGAGCGAGATCGTTGGCAAAGGTCTTCATGTTCGCGCAACCGCGGAAGGCAAAGAAGAATTCAGGAACTGATCCCTCTAGACCTGGCAAACGCAGCTCCTCTGGCTGCACTTGTGCAGTATTGTCGCTGTGAAATCCAATACAGCCGGTTTCCTCTGTCTGGTATTTTACGCTTTCCTGAACTGAACAAACATCGCCATTACCACCGTAGGCAGAGGATATAGAAATCAGCGTTGGCTCAGGCACATACGATGGTGAGAACTCCGCAATACTGGCATCGAAGGTATTAGTATTAGCCGAAACGATTTCTTCATAGGCAAGACCACCCTCGTTTAGATTCTTGCTTGCTGACCCGCTGTTCGGTTCGGTAGGGTTCTCTGGGTCGACAAAGATGGGGCCCTCGACATTACATTTTGGCCCGAATGCAAAACGCTGAGTAGTGGCTGAAGCGATAGAAGCCTCTGGAAAACGATCGATGTTTTTGAGAATCCGGTTGTTTGTGGCGTTCGTTTCTTTTTCGAGCTCGCGAGACAAGGCATCGCGATCGTTAAGCATCAAAATTCGCACGGATTCAGCCGCGTCAATGACTGAGTTTGGATCATTTGGAACCTTGCCATTCGCATCACGTGTTAGATGAAGGGCGCGGATTTGCTCTGGCGTTGCAGCAATGGTTGACGTGATAGCTTGTAAGGGAGCGTTAAGATCGCCGGGAATCAAAAAATACATTAGCTCAAGGAGATAGTCTTTATCGTCATCTAGAGTTTCGATGTACGTGGAATCAGCTGGGCTTACCAAGGGATAATATATGTTATGCTGAGGATTCGTCGTATCGATAATCTCAGCGCAATAATAGGCTTTGTTGGTTTCATCTGCCTTGCTATATTCTGCAACTGAGACTGACTCTGAAGCACACGCGCTTAACAGAAGCCCGTAACATACGATCGGAGTTAGATTAAAAAAGGGATTATTCATAACAACAAAATCCTTCATCTTTTAGTCTTCTTTGTTTTCTTGATTTCTTTGTGACTGACGAACGCAACTAACCTTACTGGACGCCGGTTTCTTACAGGGTCTCTGAAGAATCCTCAACAGTTTGAGAACCATTTTATCTTTCTCTTCATCTGGATCAAGTGCGATGTCAATATATGTGTTTTTTTCGATAGAGCTTTCCAGGAACCCTGCCTTGAAGTGAATACGATAATAGGTACTCTCTCTTAGCTCTGCAGAGCGAGCATCGCTGAAACTATTCCCATCTAACGCATCTATTTCCACGACAAAGACCTTGAGAACAGCAGGTACGTCGTAGGATACCCTAGAAATACTGGTCGGTCTATCACATGGAGGCTCATCTACTATGGGAACAGTGTTAGATTTTCTACACGAATAATTCATCGTTAGAGTATTGGGATCGGTGGGACAAAGGTTCCAATCTATTTTCTGAGGAAAAAGAACTTGTTCAACCTGATGTGTAACTTGAACAGGTTGATCATCATCGAGACAATGTTGAAAAACATCTTGGTGCTTTGTATCGGCTCGCGTTCCTGCGTGATCACTATTAGGGAGCCGACTGAAAAAATGCGAATTCACAAGATTCATTTTCCCGCTGATCATATCGCTCATCGTACTCCCATTATTCACGGGAACATGGCAAGGACTGTTAGCAGTGCACTCACGTGTTATGTAGGAAGTGAGTGCAGACCCTCCTGCATAATGGCGGCAAATGCGATGATCCGGATTGATGACAGCAGATACACGGGAAAGCGTAGGTCGCCCTGACGTATTGAATCTAGCTTTATTTTCTTGTCTTAACTCAAAACGAATATCACCAGAACTTTCATTATAAGCAACGCAAATATCGTTCTTTAAATCGTATAGAGTACGTTCCTCTTGTGTTCCTGTAATGCAAATTTCTTTGCCCCCGCTGAACATCTGTTTTAGATATGCGCGCATCTCAACTGCAGTATTGATCGGCTCCTGCTGCACGGCGGTAGAGCCTCCACCCGTTGCGTTGGCCTGGCTTAAGTCAGCAGAGTTGATAAGACCGATCAATGAGCCTGCTCGCAGTGTATTAACGCTCTTCTCTTCATCCCAGGTGTACTTCTTACAGGAACGCAAGTCGCGAAGAGGTCCATACGACTTCGCAGTAATATCGAAAGAATCTGAACCGATGCTGCAAGAAATCAGCGCACCACAAGATGCTAAACAAATAAGAAAACTAAGACGCATAGGGTCATCCCAAGATAAGCAATCAAACAAAAAGATAAGAACAACGCATACAGCAAGAAAGTTATTTTACAGCCTAACTTACCTCACTTAGGCCTACAGTGTACGCTGCTTTCACCTAGAAGCAAGCAGGTATTGCTGCGCATTGGCAACAACTTGGTTTCCTGAGCAAGCACGCCTAAGGCAATGCCCAAGAGCTCGGCAAAACTTCGCCGCTAGACCGCTCTCACTTCACGCTGATCCTGGCTTTCGTCCGGTCCTCGCTTCTCGACG
>CAYWAT010000004.1:0-53417 GCA_964456305.1 uncultured Polyangiales bacterium
TTAACGTCATGGGTAGGCACCGATGTCAGCAATGCCTACATTCTGCTTTTTCTCTGACGAACCTGAATCAGCCCTGGCCTATCCCGGATATCTGCGTACTTGTAAATCTTCCATAAAAGGCTGATTAAGCCTCCAAAATATTTCCTGATACGGTCTTCTAAACACAGTGGTAATAATTGATTAAGCATTATTTTTAAACTTAAAGCCTGAGCTTTATCTCGGTATTTCTTAAAAAGGTAGCCTCTCGATGGATTTTTTTGCTGCTATAAAGCGAGCCCATCGAGAGTTTTTATTTTGCTTCTATGAATTTCTAGAGGATTATTTTTTTGCCTAGGCTTCGAGATTTTTATCACACTCTGCAGGCTTGAATTCCTCTTTAAGAAACTCGTGAGGCCGCAATTAAAGACTCTATGAGCCCCTGCTAAAAGCAGATTTCTCCTGCTTATGTAGAGATATTCTAAGTTAGGTAGTCAATTTTACAGCCTCTCAATCGGTACTTTAAATAAGCCGCCACATCATCAAGGAGCTGAAAAGTTTACGCCTATAAACCGGGTTTGCATCAGAACTACTGCAAGAGTGAAGTAACGCACTAGATAGCTTCAATGTGGGTAATAAATAGCTAGTTTTACTATCTTTTTTACTCATCTATTCCTTCAAACACTGTTCCTTGAACAGCACTTTCCACATGGTTTTAGCAGGTACTTTAACTCAAAAAGCTTTAAACCCTCTGACGCTTTTGGCCCAGCTAGTCGGTCGCCAAATCACTGGTGAGCTGCTGGTGGTGACGGGCGAAACCCGGTGGTCTTTATGGCTGCAGCGCGGCAAACTAACGTTTGCTACTAGCTCTCAGAATGGATTTAATGCCCTCAGGTTCGAGACCCGTCAGCTTTTTCCATCGGCCATGTCCGATCTGGTACTGGCTCAGCTACAGCTTTATCACCGGCAGTACGCCCAGCAGGGCAACAGCCTGATAGCAGACTACCGATCGATCTGCTGGCTAGTGGATCAGGAGCATATTTCTGCAGATGAAGCGACCGAGCTGATTCGCTCCTTTGCTATTACCACCCTGACGTCCCTATTAGAGGTGACCCAGGGCAGCTATGAAGTCAATGACCCAGGTCAAATCAAAAAGTATCCTATTTTTTGTTCTTTAGAAATTCGTCCGCTAGTAGAGCAGTGCCATCGTGAGGCTGCCACCCTCAGCCGCGATCGTTCGCGACCCGGCCGACCGGCGGCTCCTGCGGAGCGAAGCAGCGGACGTAAGCCTGCGGCCCAGCCTCAGCAGGATGCAGATATTGATATTAAGGACCTGCTGCGCCAGGCGTCTAGTCAGCCCTTTGATGTATCCATGGGGCTAGAGAGCAGCATCCTATCTGAACCACCGGTATCCACGGAGCTACCCGATGCTCCCCTACGATATCAGCTGGTCTGTGTAGACTCTGACAAAGTCTGTATTCAAGAGCTGCACAGCTATTTAGAAGATACGGTATTTTCTATTAACTCCGTAGAAGATGCGGTGACGGCCCTAACGGATTTGGCCAATATGCGGCCAGACCTGATTTTGCTCACTACCTCAATGCCCGGTCTAGACGGCTTCGAGGTCTGTGTGCACCTGCGTCGCCATCCGGAGTTTAAAGATATTCCTATTATTTTGATGGCCCAGCGACCCAATATATTTGGTCGTCTACGGGCAAAGCTGTGCGGAGCCTCTGTATACCTGGGTAAGCCCCTAGACCGCACCCAGCTGATGGTCAAGCTGTTTATGCTGCTGGTATAGAAGTAAGCCCAGCGGTCAGGCGCTAACAGCCCCGCTGGGGATGCCAGCTAGACCGCTGCTCTGAGCCGTGGCGGCCTAGCTTAGCCTTGTGTTCCAGGGACTCGATGGAATGAAAATGGTTATAGTCAATGACGGTTTGTCCTAGCTCATTGGTGGAAATAATATCGACAAATTTGTGGTTCCAATAAATGTCATAGGCACCGAATGCATGCCTGGCGTGGATTGTCTGGGAGAGGGTTTCGTCTAATCCTGTCAGCGTAACGATCACCTCCGCTCGGCTCTGCTTAAGGCTCTCGGGGGTTTGGCCGTAGAGGGGGCTGTCGCTGGTCAGACGGTGCATGGCTGTCCAGGACATGCTGAAGACGGGGGTATGGGAGCGCACTAGAGGTAGGTCGTGGAAGCGGCGGATATGCTCTCCTTCCTGGGTTACCTCATCGCGCACTAGGGTGACCCAGAGCTGCGCCTCTAAGATATAGTTACGGCGCTCGTTGGCGGTGCGAAACATGAGCGTAGGAACGCCGTTAAACGGGGCTACGACGGCCACGTTGCTATAGAGAATGCGGGCCGTTGGTAGGGAAAATCGGGCAAATACCAGCCCCGTGGTCATAGCGATAAAAAAGAGGCCGAAGATAGACTCGAAGACGACTAGCCAGTGGGTATAGGTGCTGGTGGGGTGGAGCGCACCATAGCCGATGGAAGCCATGGTCTGAACGCTGAAGAAAAACAGATCCTGAAAATAGCTGTCGCGGATGTTTGCGATCGCACCTGCGTCAAAGCTGTATGCGATCGCAAAAAGGCCGTTGACTCCCAAATAGCAGCTGCTCACAAGCAAAATAAAGCCGGGCCAGGGAATAGTGAGCAGGATATGGTAGAGATCGCCCCAGTAGGAGTGGGAGACGCCAAGGCGCTCAATATTGGTTGGGTAGCGCTGCTCCTGATATATCAGCAATCGTTTCGAAGCACGGCGCAAACGAGGTTTCAGCATAGAATTCTTCCGGCAGAATCAGTGGGTAATCAGCGCTGGCGTTGTGAACAGTAGCCAGACTTCCCTAGCTATGCGGGATGGAACTGTTGATAGTGCTATCTTCCTTGACTATTTGCTCCGGGCAACAGTCTGACCGCTGAGGCTAAAGGCCGAGCCTGTCACTGGCAGAGAGATTGGGTAGCAGCAGCCAGTCGCAGGAAAACTCTACCGGTCGATTAGTAACGCCAGGGATGACAGCCTATTTTTTACAAAGATTTACATGATAATGGGCCTATTGTAACCAAAAGTCGGCCTTGCTACGGCTGTTCAGGGGCTGTCTAAATTGTTTACACGACCGTGACCGGACGTTGTAAAAACTCTTTAGAGCAGCCACAGCCCTGGAGTTGATGATTTAATTAGGAAGCAATACAGGAGCTGTAAGCAAATGGCAAGACATCGGCTTGACCGAAATTCTAGCTACTTTGGCTGTTGTCTATAGGGTGTTGCCATCTGCCGGCGGCCGCATGGGGCAAATTTTCGCTTGTTACTGCGTTTAAACGCGCCCCTAAACGCACCCCTAAACGCGTCTTTGAATGCGCCTTTGATATCTGGATAGAGTCACTCAGTGTTGGGAAATAGGTACATGAATATTTTGGGTTCCGCAGCTATGCGTAACTACAGCGCCCAAATTTTGGTAGGAGCCTGTTTACTGGTAGGCATGCCCGCAGCCGCCCAGGGTATTGTCCCTGGGCAGCCGATACAGATCGCCAGCAGCATCAGCCTCCGGGAGGGCAGCCGAGGGGCAATGGTGGCGGCACTGCAGCGCCGACTCGATCAAAATGGGCTATTTCCCTACGCTATTGATGGCTACTACGGCCCGGCTACTGTCCAAGCTGTCAGGCAGTTCCAGCGAATTCGTCGGCTGCCGGTCACCGGCGTTGCCGATCCTCAGACTCTAGAGCAGCTAGACGTCAGCGTCAGCGGCTTTCGCCATCCTGTCCATGGCTTTGTCAGCGAAGAAACCCTCACTCCCGGTAGCGTTTCAGCCGATGTGCGGGTGCTGCAGTCCGTGCTGCGCAGTTTTGGATTTGGCGTTGCCGTAGACGGTGACTACGGCGACAACACCCGCCGGTCGGTCCGGGCCTATCAGCGGACGGCGGGGCTACCGGTGACCGGCAGCGCCGATCGAGAAACGCTGATTCACATGGGATTCGAGCCCGTAGGCGATCAGGCTAGCGACAGTCGCTATGTTGCCGCTATCATTGCGAATCCAGAAGAGCTGTCAGCTATCCGTCGAGACTTTCCCTCCGCCCGTCCTGACATCAGCCGTCAGGGCAGCTACATTAGCATCGGCCGCTTCGATCAGCGCTCTCGAGCCGCTGCTAGAACAGCCGATGCCCGGCGTCTGGGCTACGACGCTCGGGTGATTGTGGACTAAAAATCGATCAGCGTGGAGGAGCGATCTGCTGCTCTTCAAGCAGGGAACCTGGGTTTTGTTAGTTTGCTGTCCTGCTGCAGTAATCAGATGTCATCTACACCGTTGCCATGTCTAAGCTACTTACCTTTCTGACCCTGGGCTGGATTCTTACCCTCAGCGGTAGCGCCTGGGCCCAAAGACTGCTGCCGCCGCCGCCGCCGGGGAGTTTTTCTAGCCCTAGTCAGGTTGATATTGAGCTAGATCGCGATAGCCTACAGCTTGGCGATATTGGTGACGATGTTGAGTCTCTACAGCGAGCCCTCGATCGCAACGGCATCTACACAGGGGCCTTCGATGGCGACTACGGTCCGATTACCGCTGGTGCTGTGCGAGAATTCCAGATGCAGCAGGGGCTACCCGTCACCGGTATTGCTGATAGCGATACCCTAGAAGCCCTCGGACTTAATTTTTCAGGTCCAGGTATTGCCGACCGCCGCTATGTAGCGGCGGTGACCGAGTCTCCTAGACGGCTCAGCTCAGTGCGTCAGCAGTTTAACAACGCCGCCCTGGATGCCGTCAGGCAGGGGCAGTTTATCAATATTGGCAGCTACGACAGCCGCGCCGCTGCGGCAGAGCGGGTCCAGGAGGCTCGACGCAGCGGCTTTGACGCTCGAGTGCTCTATCGCCGTTAGGAAAACCGATCTTTTAGGAAAACCGATCTTCCAGCGGCTGTCTGGGGGCGATGGCCAGGGCCTGACCTAGAGCCTGGAGCAGGGCCGCTTGTCCGGGCTTGGCTAACACATGGTTATAGTAGGTCTCCTGGGACTTTTCTAGATTGAGCTGGAGACCCAGATTGACCCCCAGGTCGATGAGCCGCTGGATGCCCTGGGCTGCAGTCTGGACAATGCTGGTGTCCTTAACCCGCAGGGTCTGACGCAGGGCCTGCAGAATCAGCCCCTCCAGCAGCGGTATCGCCGCTGGCAGGGACAGATGACAGCGCAGGTGATTGGCTTCGATGGCAATACCCTCTAGCTCGGCAATATAGCCGCCGCTGATGAACAGGACATTTTCATCAATATCGCTCAGATCTCGCTCTAGAGAACGCAGCACTCTGATGGCGCGGTTAGTAAGAGCTATTTCTGCAGCTACCTGAATTTCCTGGGGAGCCGCCATATTGTCCCGATGGAAGGCCATCAGCACACCGTAGTTTTCCCGATAGATTTGGGTGTACAGCTGGTCAAGCCGCTCTAGCGTGTTTTGGCTCAGCCGCTGCATAATTTGCTGGCGCTCTTCGCTGAGCAGCTGCTGTAGATTAAAGGTCTGTTCGCCAAACTGATGTTGGATGGCCTCAATGGTTTGAACCATGCTGCCCTGGGCAAAAGCCTGTAGCACCGTATCCTTTGCCCTGGTGTAGGCTAGACGACTCTTAAAGGCCTGGAGTCCGCACAGGAATTCCCATCCCCCCAGGTGGCAGACAGCGAAGGTATAGGTGCCTTCGGCCTGGGTAATATCGGCCAGAATGTGCACCTGACCAGTGACCAGAGTCAGAGACCCCATGGTCTGCTTTTGAAAATCCTGCAGGGTCAGGGTATAGCAGTACAGCTGCTGCTGGCGGTGATAGGTCTGAAACAGCGAGGAGATGGCATAGTGGGCGACCATCTGCTCCATGGTGATGCGCGCAGTTTTGACCTGGGCGCGGTAGACCCCGGCGCCGGTCTTAAACTGGGGCACGTTACTGGGGGCCAGAGCCAGATATTCTAGAAATTCGGCTTCTAATGACTCGCCGCAGACCTCCTCCGCTAGCTCAATGGCCCGGGCGGCATAGCGCAGAATTTGAGTTCCCTCGGGGCGAGAAATCTCTTCGAAAAACCAGCCGCAGCTGGTATACATCAGCAGGGCATGGCGCTGCATCTCTAACAGGCAGAGGGCGTCAGTGCGGTCGGTGCTGCTCATGGGGCGACGCTGGTGCCGCGCAAAAAAGTCGTTGATGGTGGCGGTGGTGCGGTTAGCCAGGACCTCAATGTAGTCGTTGCGAGCGGCCCAGACGTCTTCAAAGAAGTCTTCTCCGGTGACCTCGTAGATTTCAATCAGCTGATCCCGCAGCCAGTCTAGGGCCTGACGTAGGGGGGCTCGCCACTGCTGGTGCCAGACGCCACCGCCGCCGCAGCCGCAGTCGTTGCGCCAGCGTTCTATACCGTGGGCACAGCTCCAGGCGGTAACCGGCTTTAGCTCCAGCTCCCAGGTGGGGGGAAACAGGCTGAGATAGCGGGCATAGCTGACTACCTGCCAGCCCCGGTCGATAAACTCGTGCTCTAGCGCGTAGGCCAGGGCCCGCTCTGCTCCGTGGCGGTGGTGGCCGAAGGTTTCTCCATCGGTTGCCACAGAAATCAGCTGGGCTTCTGTGCGATCGCCTCGGATGGCCTGGCCAATGCGGTTGGCAAAAGACTGGGAGGACTGAAGCAGATCGCTAAAGCCCATGTCGCCGGAGATGGGACCGTCGTAGACGAAAATATCAATGTAGTTGCGATCGCCTTTGACGCCAGGTACAAAGCAGCGGTACGGACGGGTAGGATCGATTTGACCGCCCCCCACCTCATGCCATTTTTCCGGGGGCTGGCCGGCAGAGGCCATGGGACGACACCGCTGTACCTGGGACGGGGCCACAATGGTAAAGGTGAGACCCTCTTCAATGAGCACTTTTAGGGTGGCGGCATCGACGGCGGTTTCCGCTAGCCATATGCCCTCGGGTCTGCGGTTGAACCGTCGCTGAAAGTCGGCAATGCCCCAGCGCACCTGGGTGATTTTATCCCGCTGGTTGGCCAGGGGCATGATGATGTGGTTGTAAACCTGGGCAATGGCGTTGCCGTGGCCGTTGTTGCGATCGCAGCTGAGGCGATCGGCTTCTAGAATACGTCGATAGGTTTCAATATCGTGGCGGGCCAGCCAGCTCATCAGCGTAGGGCCAATGTTGAAGCTGATATGCTCATAGTTGTTGACGATGCGCAGAATTCGCCCCTGATGATCGACGATGCGAGCAAAGGCATTGGGGCGGTAGGACTCATGTAGAATGCGCTCGTTCCAGTCGTGAAACGGTTCGGCGCTTGGCTGGCGCTCTACGGTTTCGATGCCAGGATTTTCCCGGGGTGGCTGATAGAAGTGCCCGTGGACGCATACGTACACATCGCACATGGGCGCAGACGGCGTCTCTGGCGATATGGTCTCTTGAGAAACAGGGATCGCCGCCGTCTTGGAAAATAGCTCAGCCATAGTTGGCAATAGTGAAAATACTGGTGAAAAAAGTAAGCTGACTCTAGCCAAGACAGAACTAACCAACCACCTGCGGTTGAAGCAGCTGACTGTATAGGCTAATGATTCCTGCAGCTGGCTAGGGCTGCTTTTGCATGGCCTGCGTACTACGCAGCTGGGGGAAGAACAGCTCAGGTTGCCCTGTTAAACGTGCGTAGCGATTGCCACGGTGAATACCATGATGATTGTGTGCTAGCTTCGCGATCGGCTTCTAGCCGCGAAGCGCTGCGCAACAGCTGCCCTTAAAACTCAACCTGGAAATTCGGCCTTGATAATGGCCTTACTTATGAAACTCTCCCGGGGCTGGGGGGTGTTCCTGACGCTTCTGTCGAAGGCACCAAGATACTCTAAGGCTAAAGACAGAGAATAAATCGGCGGCCGTTACGATTCTCAAGAGAGATTTACATAGCAACGTAACTGCACAAAAAAGTTACCGTCGCTCTACGGCGGCTAAAAGCGCAGCGTTGCCCCAGGCTCTCAGTCAAACTGCCTACGGGGCAGTGATCCCCATCGATTTTGCCTACTTGAGTTCGACTCCCAGGTAGGTTTTGGTGAGATAGTTGGCGACCCGTCGCAGCTGCAGAATGCCCTCGGGACGAATGACCGCTCCGGGCTTCATACCCAGCCGTTTGGCTAGGGCCTGGTCGGAGAGTTCCCCTGCCTGATGCTGACGGAATGCCTCAACCACCGCCATCAGTTCCTCTGTGGAAAACTGATAGCCCTGGGACGACGCTAGCTGAATTACGCTGGGGGCACGCTGGCTCAGGGCTAGAGACTCTTCGGGATCAAGATTAACGCTGGAGCTAATGTCGCCGTCGCCGCAGCCCAGCAGCTGCTCTAGCTGATCCTGAAGCCCTTTATCCTTGGCGGTTTTCTGCATAAACTGCAGTACGTTGTTAGTTGTCATATCTGTATTGTGCTGACCTGTATGGAATGACACGCTGACTGAACCTCGATCCCCGCTGCCAGAGCGAATTGGCTCTGGCCACTAGCAAAGAGAATCTGCCGAGGGTGAGAAACCGGACTAGAGAGAGCAGCCTAATAACAGCTCTCAAGGAGATTAGTTTCAGTCCCGTCTAACACTAGCTATAACAACTTTGAACCGAATTGACCGTTAACAAAAACAGAAATTTAACGGGAGCCGCCGGAAACTAGCTGCTGAGGTTTGCCGTTGGCGCTGGGGGTGTACCCCTGGCGACGCTGACGACGCTTGCGACGCTTGCTGTTACCTAAGTAGGCCATGATGCACCATCCTTACTTGTGGCTTGCTTGTCGGTCGATACGGCTGCCCTAGATGTAGGAAAGGACCGCTACGGATTTCCCTATCTTGCCTAGGCAGCCTGTTCATAGGTTAGCTTCATTCCCGACTGCCATAATTCCAGAAGCAGCGGGTTGTCAGGCGCTTTACAGCGGCTGGGATCGCCGCTTGGGGATATCTCTACCCCCTTATCTACTAAAAGGGTATTTATAATTTTAGCTATAGAGATATATTATCGAGCGACCATACGCCCTATGCCCGACCTCGCTGTCCTTGCCCAAAGATTAAAGACTGGGGATCTTAAAGATAAGAAGCTGTCCCTGGCTGCCCTCAGGGACGTTCCTAGTCCTGAGGCAGTAGAGCTGATCAAGCTAGTGCTAGATGATGACAATCAGCAGGTGCGCTCCATGGCCATTTTTGCCCTGGGGGTCAAGCCCACCGATGAATGCTTTCCCCTGCTGGTCAGAATTCTAGAGACCGATCCAGACTACGGCATTCGCGCGGATGCTGCCGGTGCCCTGGGCTATCTAGAGGATCCCCGTGCCTTTGAACCCCTGAACCGAGCCTTCTACGAAGATACGGATTGGCTGGTGCGGTTCAGTGCGGCCGTTTCCCTAGGCAATCTCAAAGACCCCCGCGCCCATGACGCCCTACTGCAGGCCCTCAACGGTAAGGAGGTGATCCTGCAGCAGGCGGCCATCGCCGCTCTAGGAGAGATTGGCGATATGTCTGCTATTGATGACATTCTTGCCTTTGCCCAGGCTGAGGACTGGCTGGTGCGTCAGCGGCTGGCGGAGGCCCTGGGCAATCTGCCTAGCCCTAAAAGTCTGTCAGCCCTGCGCTACCTGGTTAAGGACGAACATTCTCAGGTGGCAGCGGCGGCTCGGATCTCCCTGGAGCGTCTTGACGCCGCTAGCGCCGCCGATGCCTAGCAGTCTACAGCCATCGATCTAGCTCACGATAGTCCGGCAGGGTGGTGTCTATCTGGCGGCCCTGGCGGATGACGACGCGGTTGTGCTGCGATCGCGACAGCAGCTCATTCAGGCTGCGGGCCTGGAAGCAAATCAAATCCGCCGAGGCCCCAGGGCCGATGAGGACAGCTGCCGGGTCTAGGCCCATAAGCCTGGCCGGTCGGCTGGTGATGCTGCGGGGCCAGTGGTCAAAGGGATGGTCTAGGTGACCGATGCGAACCGCTTGCTCAAATACTTCTAGGCCATCGTGATCCCCGTAGGCGTAGAAGGGATCGCGGCAGTTGTCGCTGGCAATCGCGGCGGGAATACCCCGACGGTGCAGCTCCTGGAGTAGGGTGATACCCCGGTAGCGGGGGGTTTGGCCACCTCGACGATGCTGCAGATAGAGGTTACACAGGGGGAGGCTGACAATACCGATAGGGGCCGCCGCCACCAGCTTCAGGGTAGACTCAATCGTCTCAGGAGACTGCACAGACAGGCTGCAGCAGTGGCCGCAGGTAATCTGACCGGTGAAACCGTGGCGGAGGGCCGCAGTGGCCACGTGGCGCAGGGTAATATCCTCCGGATTGAGGCTTTCGTCGGTGTGAAAGTCCAGGTCAAGGCCGTAGCGCTGGGCCAGGGTAAAGACCCGATCGAGCTGGCGGTCCAGGTCAGGATTCATATAGGCCACTCCCCCCAAAACACCGCCAAACTCTGCCACCAGAGCGGCCAGGGTGTCGCCGTCGGGGGTGAGAAAATAATCTAGAGACACCAGACATACGGCCTGGAGGCTGATGCGATTGGCCCAGCGCCGTCGCAGCTGATCAAAAACTTCAAAGCTGGCTCTAGCCAGGGGGGCGAAGCAGTCTAGGTGGGTGCGTAGGGCTCGGGTGCCGTGGGCGTAGCTGCAGCGCAGGCCAAATTCCATACGGTGATATAGCTCTTCCGGGGTCCAGCAGTCGTGGTCCTGGCTGACCGCCTCCAGGGCCGCTGAGAAGCTGCCGTCGGGATTGGGGCGACGGGGCCACACGTGGCCCTTGTCTAGATGGGTGTGCATGTCCACAAAGCAGGGCCACACCAGTCCCTGGTCCAGGTCGATGTAAGCGTCGAGAGCGGCGCTGTCACCCGCGGCAACAATGCGACCAATTGCTCCACCACGAATTTCGATATCGACCGGTACCAGCTCCTCCTGGGACGATGCTCCGACTAAATGGTGACCGGGCATCAGGGCGACCTCAGGGTTGAGCAGGGGGGCTGGCACCCGTCCGTTGCGTAGCCAGTAGCAGTCAGAATCAGGAATCGTGAGAAATTCAGGCATAAAATCCAAAAAGATTGGTTAAATCCTAATCTTCGCCCTGAATAGCGCTTTCATGCCAGTTTTTGAGCAGGTAGGTAGACAGGGCCGCTAGCCCCCCAAAGATGGCAATGCCGAGGGCCGTGGTCATCACCAGAGCCGCAAACATGCGCGGTATCTGTAGATTAAAGCTGGAGATCAAAATCTCGTAGGCGATGCCCGAGCGGCTGCCGCCGGTGCCTGCCACAAACTCGGCTACCACCGCGCCAATCAGCGCCAGGCCGCCGCTGATGCGCAAACCTCCTAAAAAGTAGGGCAGGGCACTGGGTAGCCGCAGATACACCAGGGTTTGCCAGCGGGAGGCTCCGTAGATGGCAAACAGATTTTTGAGACTCTGGTCGGCGCTGTTGAGCCCCAGGGTCGTGTTAGAGATAATTGGAAACAGGGCCACAATCCAGGCACAGACCACCAAGGCCCAAAAGATATCGTTCTGCAGCCAGATAATAATCAGCGGCGCGATCGCAACGATAGGAGTCGTCTGCAGCATCACCGCGTAGGGAAACAGGCTGCGTTCGATCCACTTGCTCTGGGCAAACAGCACCGCCAGCCCTACCCCGGATACTACCGCCGCAACAAAGGCTACGACCGTGATCTTGAGGGTCACCAGCAGTGCTGGAAACAGCTCTCCCCAGTCTGCCGCCAAGGTTTGCAGCACCAGCCTCGGCCCCGGCAGCAGATAGGGAGGCAGCTGGGTCAGGCGCACCACGGCCTCCCAGGCAAGGAGAAATGTCAGCCCCACGGTCAGGGGCGCTAGCCACGGGCCTATTAGCTTGGTTGGTCTTAGCTCAGCCATGGTGTCTCCGGCTCGGCCTGCTCTAGCGCCGCTAAGACCTGGCGACAGTAGCGATTGAAGGCAGACGATGTGCGAAAGCTTTGGGAGCGGGGGTAGGGCTCCTGAATGGGAATATCGGCCGCAATTTGGCCAGGTCTGGCGGTCATCACCACCACCCGGCTCGATAGATAGACCGCCTCGTAAATATTGTGGGTGATAAACAGCACGGTCCAGCGGCGCTGTTCCCACAGGGTCAGCAGATCCCGGTTGAGGCGACTGCGGGTCATTTCGTCTAGGGCTCCAAAGGGTTCGTCCATCAGCAAGACCTGAGGGTCGGTCACCAGGGCTCGGGCAATGGACACCCGCATTTTCATACCCCCCGACAGCTGACGCGGGTAGCGCTGCTCAAACCCGTTCAGCTCTACGGTGTTGATAGCCTGCTGTATTCTGGGCCGGGCGGCCCGCCGTCGCTGGCCGCTGAGCCGCAGGGGCAGATAGACATTCTCTAGCACCGTGGCCCAGGGCATCAGGGCAGCATCTTGAAAGACAAAGGCCAGCTGCTGGGACTGGTGCCAGATCAGACGGCCGCTGCTAGGCTGACCCAACCCTGCTGCCAAACGCAGTACCGTACTTTTGCCGCAGCCGGAGGGGCCTACCAGGCTGACAAATTCCCCAGACCGGATGGATAAATCAATCGGACTGAGGGCTACGGTCCCGTTCTGATAGGTTTTGGTGACCTGCTTGAGGGTCAGCAGCGGCTCGGTCATGGAGGCTGGAAAAACAGAAATGAAATAGTGAAATACGGTTTGACCTGTCGGGCGCTCGAGGCGCGACTCAGGATTAGCTTCCGCCGGCGGCGGTGGTATCCCGACGGTAGGATTGCAGCACTGTGATGCCCTCCAGGAGGGTGCGATCGCGACTGAGGTGGGGCAGTTTTACCTGGGCATCGTCCTGGACGCCGGGCCGGAGGCGGCGCTGGCGCAGCTGCTTGAAGCTGCCGGGAGCCAGGACGTTTAGCTGGGGGGCGGTAATATCACCCCGGCGGCGCTTTGACCCGTAGGACTCATTGGTCCGCTGCATGCCCTGATCGAAGTGCTGCAGCATCTCCTCTAGTCGGGCGGAGGACTGGTCAGGCCCTAGCTCAATATTCAACACGTAGTAGGGATCGACCAGGGATGGTGACAGCGTGACGCAAAAGTCCTCGACGGTCAACGTTTTTCCGACCTCGGCCATGACCTGGGAGGCGTGGTGCTCCGTCGTTTTTTCAGAAATAGCCGAGAGGGTGCCCCCCCGGCGGTAGCGAAAAACAATCACCGGCACCCCGTCCCGCATTTCCAACACCTGGAGCACATCCCCCAGGTCGTATCGGCAAAATCCGGAGTAGTTGGTCACCAGCACTCGATAGTATTCGCCCACCTGTAGCTCATGGGGCAGCAGGGTTTTAGGCGATGCCGCTTCCCACTGGTCCGGGGCAATAAATTCGAAAAAATTGGTCTTGATAGCCAGAATGGCACCATCTTGATTGAGATAGCAGCAGCTGCCAAAGACTGCCTCGGAAGCGGCATAGGTACCGCCAAAGACGGGCAGATCGCCGAAGTATTCGTCAAATCGCTTGAGATAAAAGTCCGACGGCCCACCCCGAGCCGTAATTAGAAAAGACAGCTGGGGCCACACGTGGCGCGGCAGCAGCCGACCGTGGGTGTTTAGCAGCTGCTCTAGGGCCGCTGCCCGCCGGGGTTGAGGACGCAGCCGTCGCTCCAGCTGTTGACGTAGGGGGGCGGCGATATCTAAATCTTTAGCCAGGCTGCCCTGGCCTACGTCCGCCACTAGCTGGGGACCAAACCGCTCTAGATAGGTACACAGCTGCAGCATGATCAGAGGGAAATTTGCTGCAATATAGGCGAGCTGAGGATTTTGCAAAGCAAACAGCAAACAGACATAGTTGCGGGCTGCGGTGCTGCTAACGCTCAGGGCCGCCGCTGGCTGCACAAACAGCTGCTTGAAAACCAGGGCCGGTGTGGTCCGCAGCTGGTTGCCGCTGACGTGGCCGTAGGGAATGCCGCCGTCGGTTTCTCCCAGGGCCTGGGTGTTAGTCGTCAGTAGCAGCTGACCCACCGGACGATTTTGCTGACAGGCCTGGCCAAAGGCGTAGCCCATGGCCACCTGGTTGGCATAGGCCCGGGTCTGGCTCACCCGGCGGGTGATGGGTACCAGCTTGCGGCTGCCGGTGGAGCCGCTGCTCATATTGAAGACCTGCACCGGCAGCGGGGAGACGACCCCGGTTTCTCCGGCGGCGGCCCTTTCAAAGTAGGGGCTGTAGTCGTCATAGCTCCAGCGGGGAACCTGCTGGCGAAACTCTTCAACGGTGGTAACCCGGTCTAGGCCCAGGGCCTGGCCCAGGGCAGTAGGGCGTTGCTCCTTGATCAGCCGCTGAAGAAACTGGGCCTGAATGGCATCCCCCTGTCTGAGCTGGCGGCCGAAGGAACGCTGTCGCCATCGGGCGGCCGCCGCAAAAACAGACACAACTGGATGAACCATGGTAGACCCGCTTACTTCACAAGTCGTAATTTTTTCACAATAATGGGTAGCAGAAAAGACCGCTCTACCGGAGTCCCCATGTCTCAGCCTGCTGTTTTCCTGCTTAGTTTCGTAGCGGCCTTTGTGTTTGCCAGCTTTGTTGAATACTGGATGCATCGCCTGATGCATGCCTCTCCCCGGGTGGGCCAGCGCCACCGGGATCACCACCGTCGCAACGAGGCCCAGGGGGTGATTTGGGAGTTTCGTGACTATGTGCTGGGCAGCGCGATCGCAATGGCGGTGCCGTTTTTCTTCTCCGTCACCGTCGGCATTGGCTGGGCCGTGGGTGCCCTGGTCTATGCTGCCTTTTCCGCCTACGCCCACCAGCTGCAGCATGAAAACCCCCGCCGCTGCTTCTGGATGAAGATGCCGGTCCACTACGTTCACCACAAGTACGGCATGTGGAACCACAATTTTGGCCTAGCCGTAGACTGGTGGGACCACGTTTTTGGTACCTACAAGCCCGTTGAGTGGCCCGCTGCCGATGATCAGGCCGCCCTACCTATGCTGGCGGTGCGCTGGTGGTAGCAAGACCTAGACGTTCTGGCCCCAGGTTTCGTAGTTTTCCTTAGCCTGCTTGACCTGGGGCGACAGGGCAAGCAGCTGGGAGACACCCCAGTTCACCCAGGACAGGGGAAACCGAAAGGGGCGCTCAATATCTAGAAATAGCACCACTCGGTAGCCGTCGGTGTCGTTCCAAACCTCGTGGTAGTAGGTGTCATCAAAAATCAGGCTTTTGCCCTCCTGCCAGTGGGTAATTTCCTCCCCTACTCGAATCCGACATTTTTCCCTAGGCTCTGGCACCCGCAGCCCCAGGTGGTAGCGAATCAGCCCCTTGTGCTTGCCCCGGTGCTCGGGGATATGTTTCCCCGGAGCCAAAATTGAAAAAAAGGCCACCTTCAGCCCTGGAATATCTTTAATCAGCTCCCAGGTGCGGGGGCAGCGCTCACAGTTGCGAGTGGCTACAAACCCAAAGCTGCAGAAGTAGTAGGTTTTCCACTTGCTGTCCGGGCTGATGCGGCTCTGACGCGGCATGATGTCCTGGAAGCTGGGTAGCGCGTTGACCTCCTGCAGCACCTGGTCTAGCTCCTGGCGAATGGTCTGCCAGTTTGTCTCTAGCTCGGCGGCCCAGGAAAAAGTCTGGGTCGGAAAGAAGGCCGCATTGCCCAGGGGGGAGCTTTTGCCCAACCAGGCTTCAAACCGACGATAGCCAGGTCGATCAAAAATTGGATGAATGGGGGTTTCGGGACTGCGAGGTAGGGAAACTGACATCAGCGCTGCAAACAAATAAAACAGTTTGACAAAAATTGTCTAATTTTTGAGATAAACGCGCTATGGCTATAGTAATCAGGGTATCAGCTCGCCCTTAGCGCTCTTCAATCCTCCCACAGGCCTTACCCCATGAAGCATCCTCTACTCGGTGCCGCTGCGATCGCAATGTTAGCCATGCCTGCGGCGGCCCAGGTAATTCCGGTAGATCAAACCCCCGAAATGGCCGATCGGCTCCTCCAGGAAGGCTACTTGCCCCTGGCCGATCAGCCGGGGCTGCGGCTGGAGCTGGAGTGCCGAGCCTATCTGGCGGTGAGCTTCCCTAACGGGTTTATTGAACCGGCCTATCTCAATGCCGACGTTGAAGCCACCTTTGTAGAAGCAGGACGGCGCGGCGGCGTTTTCTCTGACACCATCTACGAGTACGGAGGGCCGATTGCCCGGCGCGTGGGGGAGCTGATGACCCTGAGTAACAGCGCCGTTGATATTGAGTCAGGCCTCAAGCTGCAGTTTCTCTACGAGGAGCTTGAGACCTTTGTCTGTGCCCAGCTGCCCAAAGGCTAGCGGCTTTTTTTAAGCGGTCGGTCCGCTGCTGCTTTCCGGACTGAGCCGCTGTTTGAGAAAGTCAATGAGCAGCTGCACCTTGGTGGACAGCTGTCGGTTGAGGGGATGGACTACCGTCAGGTCCAGGCTGGTGGGGAAATACTGCTCTAGAACAACGGGCACCAGCTGCTGCTGGGCTAGCGCGGCCGCCACGATAAACCGGGGCAGCAGGGCAATGCCCACCCCCCGGATCGCCGCATCCCGCAGCACGTCCCCATTGTTTGAACAGAAGGCTCCGGTTACCGGCACTGTCTGCGTGCCCCCTGGCCCTTGCAGACTCCAGCCGTGACGACGGGTGAGCTCGCCATAGGCCAGACAGCTGTGGTCAGCCAAATCGTCCGGACAGGTGGGCACTCCCCGCTGCTCCAGGTAGGCCGGGGCGGCACACAGCAGACGGGGCAGGGTAGCCAGCGGATGCACGACGAGCTGGCCCGAGTCCACGGAGCGGGCAATGCGCAGGGTGATGTCAAACCCCTCCACCAGCGGATCGATAAAGCGATCGTCCAGGGTGAGCTGAATCTGGAGCTTAGGATACTGTTGTGCAAATTCCGCCAGCAGCGGTCCTAAATACTGGGTGCCGAAGCTCATGGGGGCGTTAATACGCAGCGGCCCCACCGGCTCAGACTGCCCCTGGGATACAGCCTGCTGGGCTTCTTCTAGATCTGCCAGAATGCCGACGCAGCGCTCGTAGAAAGCCATGCCCGTGGCCGTAGGGGTAACCCGACGGGTGCTGCGCTGCAGCAGCTTCACCCCCAGCTCTGCCTCCAAACTAATCACCAGCTTGTTGACCGCAGAGCGGGATAGGTCCATCTGACGAGCGGCGGCGGCAAACCCCCCTGCTTCTACCACCTGTACAAAGGCCCCGAGGGCCGCAAGCTTGTCCACGGCTGTTTTTCCTGGCTACACCGCTGATTGTCTTTTATTTGTAGACAATATGTCAATTAAATTGGCTATTGTCTTTTAAATGGAGTCAATACATAATTAAAACAGTTCACCCACAGTTCATCTGTTATTAGCGGGAGGTAAGCTACATGATCACCATTCGTCCGGCCTCAGAGCGTGGCGCTGCCGACTTTGGCTGGCTTGATAGCCGCCACAGCTTTTCCTTTGGTAGCTACTACGACCCCAGCCACATGGGCTTTGGTAGCCTGCGGGTCATCAACGAAGACAAGGTGGCTCCCGGCCAGGGGTTTAGCACCCACAGCCATCGCGATATGGAAATTATTTCCTACGTGATCGATGGAGCCCTGGAGCATAAAGACAGCCTGGGCAACGGCTCTACGATTCGTCCGGGGGACGTACAGCGCATGAGCGCCGGTACCGGTATCAGCCACAGTGAATACAACGGCTCTAGCAGTGCCCCGGTTCACTTTCTTCAGATTTGGGTGCTGCCAGAGCAGGCCGGTATTGAGCCGGGCTACGAGCAAATCTTCGTCAGCCCCCAGGAGAAGCAGGGTAGGCTGCGACTGCTTGGCTCTCGCGACGGTCGCGATGGCTCCGTGACTATCCACCAGGATGTCAATCTCTACGGCGCGCTGCTGGGGGAAAACGAGTCGGTAACACACAGTGCGACCCCAGGTCGCGCCCTATGGCTGCAGGTTGTGCGGGGCCAGGTGGATCTCAACGGCCAGGCCCTGGGCCAGGGTGACGGTGCTGCCATTGCTGACGAGGCTGCCCTGACGATTGCAGGGCGCTCCGATGCTGAGGTTTTACTGTTCGATATGGCCGCCTAGCTCAGGCGGGCGACGGTGCCGTCGCCCGCCTGTGTGAAGCCCCGATAAAGCGCCCTGGCGAATTTATTGCTGTCTACAAGTTAGGTCATAGAATCAGCTGGTACGCTCGTGCCAGGCTGCCACGGCGGCTTGAGCCTATCAGGAAATACTATGACTAGCTTTTTATCTTCTGCTGCTACAGGTGGTGTACTGGGGTATCTGGCGCTTGCGATCGCAGCCCCCACGGCCCTAGCCGAGCCCGCTGAGCGGCTCGCCCAGGCTACCGGCACCGCCGCCGATCTGGCACTAATTTCCCCTCGGGTAACCATTGACTATCGCTCCTCCGGCGGCGGCTACGACGGTTTTGGCGGTATTGAAGGATTTGTTCCCCTGGTTCAGACGCCAGGCAAAAATATTACCTACGTTGACGGTCGTTTTAACCTCGACAACGACGCCAACGTGGGCACCAGTCTGCTGGTTGGTCATCGTCTGCTGAAGCATGAGGCCGTTTTTGGCGGCTACATCGGTTACGACCTCCGGGAGACCGACCGCAGCACCTTTCATCAAATCGGCTTGGGCCTAGAGGCCTTCTGGCAAGATTGGGAAACTCGCCTCAACGGCTATATTCCCGTGGGCGACACCCGCAATCGCGTCGGCACCAGCGGCAGCGCCAGTGCTGGTTTTGCCTTCCAGGGCAACAGCCTGGTACTAGACGGGCTAGAAGAGCGATTCGAAGCGGCCCTGACCGGCGTAGACTTTGAAATCGGTCACCGCCTGGCTGCCTTTGAGAACGGCGGCGATCTAAAAGGCTATGGCGGCCTCTACTACTACGATGCCGAAGGTACCGACGGCAGCCTCGGCATTCGCGGTCGCCTAGAGGCCCGTCCCAATCGATTCCTGGGTCTGGGCTTTGGCGTGCAGCACGACGATATTTTTGGCACTAACCTGCTTTTCTCCGTCAGCGCTAGCTTTCCCCAGCGCCGTCAGGCATCAGCGGATGCCACAGCAGAGGAGAGCCTGTGGACGATGGCCGGAGCCGATATCAGTCGCCTCGACACCATCGCCGTAGATGTCCAAACCGAAGGAATGGGTACGGTGGTAGCCACCGACGCCAGCGGCCAGCCCTATGTCTTTTACCATGTGGACCCGGCCACCGGCAGCGCTGCCGGCAGCGGCGCAATTGACTCTCCGCTAGATACGGCAGCCGGAGGCGCAGATCTCGCCAGCAGCGGCAGCATTGTCTATGTTCGCTCCGGTGATGCCGGTGGCGGCTTTACCATTCCAGACGGGGTGCAGGTGCTTTCTGCCAGTATCGACCAGTCCCTAGAGACCCAGCTAGGCACGGTACTGCTAGCCGGTGCCGGTGGCGGCTCGCCGGGGCTAACCGGCACGGTGACCCTGGGCAGTAATACGGTGCTCTCGGGTTTTAATATTAGCGCCGCCGGAGCAGATGCCATTGTTGGCACCAATATTGACACAGCATCGGTACTTAACAACCGGATCGTCGGAGCCGACAACGGCATTAGCCTTACCGACGTCACCGGGACTGTCATCGTGGACAGCAATCAGATCGACAGCTCCGCCGACCGCTCGTTTATCCTGGCCAATACCGGCGGTAGCCTGGAGCTGCTGTTTACTAACAACAGCCTTAGCATCGCCAATACCGATGCGGTCAGGGTGAACCTGGTCGGTGACGCCAGCTTGAGTGCTGCGTTTACCGGTAACCTGATTGACGGCGTTACCGATGCTGGCGGTGACGGCTTTGATATCGAGGCCAACGGCGCGTCTGTCTTTACCGCCACCGTTGCTAACAATCAAATCCGCAATGTTGGTAACTCCGCCGTTGAGCTAGAGGCCTGCAGTGAGCTAGCGGGTGGCACTCCCATTGTCTGCACCTCAAGCGTCGATGTAATTATCGACAACAACATTATCGAAAACGCGGGCGGCGACGGTATTCTGTTCCTGGATAACAGCGATGGCAGCGCTACGTTAGCAATTACTAACAATCAGCTAACCGACATCGGCACTGCCCAGACCGGCCTTACCCGCAATCCGCTCAATCCTCTGCCGGTACAGGGTAACGGGGGCTTTGGCATATTTGTGGCCACCTTTGCCGATGGCGACCTGGCCCTGCAGATTCAAGACAATACGATCGTCAATACCCAGGATGAAAAAATTGCCGTTGCCGCTAACCCAGAGGATGCGGGCGCATCGGCTATCACCGCTCAGATCACCGGCAATACCCTAAGCGGTACGGGCACTAACGTTCTAGCCGGTACTGACCTGTCTGCCGTGGTGGCAAACGGCGGTGAGATCTGTCTGCAGCTCGACAACAACGACGCCGTTAACGGATTTTTCCTGACTAACGGGGTTGATGCGGCCGGTACCGTCGGGCTAATTCCAGTGAATGTCAACGTGCTGCCTGCCGGTACGTTTAATCTTGAGACTCCGTCCGGCAATACCGGGACCGTCACGAGTACCGGTGCCATTACCTTGGACGTTCCTCCCCTGGGCACTGTCAACGCTACCACCACTACTGCAGGCGCGATCGCAAACCAGGTCAGCGGCTTTTGCAACTAGGCCCCGGCATCGCCCTCAGCTAGATATATGCTGGGAAATATTTTTCTGAGGGCGATGCTGTGATTCTAGAAACCGCCGTTCTGAAGGTACGGCCCCACGAGGCCGATGCCTTTGAAGCCGCTTTTGCCCAGGCCCAGCAAATCATCAGCTCAATGCCCGGCTACGGCGGCCATCAGCTGCATCGGTCTCTAGAGTCCCCCCACCAGTACCTGCTGCTTGTGCTGTGGCAGCGGCTAGAGGACCACACCGTGGGCTTTCGAGGTTCCCCTGAGTACCAGCGCTGGAAAGCGCTGCTGCACCACTTTTACGACCCCTTTCCCACGGTGGAACACTATCGGCTGCTGGCCGGCAGTGCTCAGCTGGACTGGGAGAAGTAGTGTTTCTACAAGTGTTTCTACACTGCCATGACTTTCTCCAGGGCCGTCAGGAGGGCCTCTACGTTCTCAGAACGGCTGTTGTAGCCCATGAGACCAATGCGCCACACCCTGCCGCCCAGCTCTCCTAGACCGTTCCCAATTTCAATGTTGTGGTCGTTGAGCAGCTTGCTGGTGACGGTTTTGGCATCTACTCCGTCCGGCACCCGTACCGTGGTCAGCGTGGGCAGGCGGTAGGCCTCATCCACGTGGCAGCTGAGGCCGAGCTGCCCCAGGCCGTCCCACAGCTGGCGAGCGGTTTTCTGATGACGCTCCCAAGAGGTTTCTATTCCTTCTTCTAGCACCAGCCGTAGGGCTTCACGAATGGCGTAGGTCATGTTGACCGGGGCGGTGTGGTGGTAGGTGCGGCCTTTACCCCAGTAGTTGCGCAGCAGGGAAATATCTAAATACCAGTTAGCGACCTTGGTCTGACGCCGATCCATTTTCGCTAGAGCCCGCTCTCCCATGGTGAAGGGGGAGCTGCCGGGGGGGCAGCTGAGACCTTTTTGGCTGCAGCTATAGGCCATGTCAATTTTCCACTCATCTAGAAAAATCGGCACGCCAGCCAGGCTGGTGACCGTGTCCACCAGCAGCAGGCAGTCAAACTCGCGGCACAGATCGCCAACGCCTTCTAGGGGCTGGCAGGCGCCGGTGGAGGTTTCCGCGTGCACCAGGGCGAGAATGGCAGGGCGGTGCTCCTCTAGGGCAGAGCGCAGCTCCCCGAGGCTGAAGACTTCACCCCAGGGCTTGGAGATAGTGCGCACGTCGGCCCGGTAGCGGCCAGCCATGTCCACGAGACGATTGCCAAAGTAGCCGTTGATTCCTACCAGCACTACATCGCCGGGTTCCACAGAGTTGGCCAGGGTCGCTTCCATGGCGGCGGAGCCGGTGCCGCTAATGGGCAGCGTCATCTGATTTTCAGTCTGCCAGACGTAGCGCATCATTGCCTGTACTTCGTCCATCAGGTCCAGATAGGCCGGGTCTAGATGGCCGATGGGCTGGCGGTTCATGGCCGCTACTACCTCAGGGTTGGCATTGGAAGGCCCGGGTCCTAGCAGCAGCCGGTGGGGCACTGCTAACGGCTGAGTCTTGATCCGAAAATGTTCGTTGACCCTGGGCGAAGAAGCTGTAGAAATCATGGCAATTGTTTAGTAACTAGGCAGACTAGTTTTCGGCTGTGGATTGATACAGACGGAGCTACCGGCGGTGGGACCGCTGGGGCAGCGGTGAAAATTATTTTGTTTGGGTGATTTTGCGTCAGAATGGTCGCTTTTGGGTTGGCTAACCTCGTTCAACGGTATCGCACACAACAGCAGAATTTTTGTCAGACGGCTTTTATTGTCGGACGTTATGGCGTTTTCGTTAATGCGTTGGTCACAAGGCTTTGCTTTTAAAGAAAGGAGTCGGTGAAAAGCTGAAGTCGGGTACCGTCGTCGTCGATAATGTGGGGTGTCGATCGAGGCCATCGGAGAGGTAACGGATTGGAACTCGGTGAGCTAAAAGAGCGCTGGCGAGCCTATCCTCAGGAGCAGTATCGCTGCGATCGCAACCTCAATCTCTACCAGGGGCCGGAGCAAGACGGCCTAGTGACCCAGGCGGCTGCCGGTCGTCAGCTGGTGATTACAGACATTGACGCCGACGGGCTGCAGGTGGTGCTCTGTGCCGATGCCTACCCTGGCTGGCTGCCGCTGTCAGCGGCGGCGGCCCTAGCCATCAGTCCGCCCTACCAGGCTCCCCAGCTTGACCGGGAAGCCATCGTGCGCGCTATTCCAGGTGCCATCGCCTTCACCCAGGCGGCCATGGCCGTACCTAACACTTATCTATGGGGAGGCACCGTCGCTCCCAACTACGACTGCTCCGGTCTAGTACAGGCCGCCTTTTCCTCGGTGGGGGTGCCCCTGCCCCGTGACTCCTACCAGCAGGAAGCGTTTACCCGGCCCGTCAGCGTCAATGACCTGCAGCCCGGCGATCTGCTCTTTTTTGGCACTTCAGAACGCACCACCCACGTGGCCCTGCACCTGAGCGCTGGCCGCTACATCCACAGCTCAGGCAAAGATCAGGGCCGTAACGGTATCGGCATCGACTCCCTCGTTGACCGATTTCATCCGGTCAGCCAGACCTATTACGAGCAGCTGCGCGGCTGCGGACGCATCGTGGAGGGCTACGGCGGTCTACATGGCTAAACGGTTTCTACGCTGGCTGCTGCTGGGGGGCATTCTTTACTTTTTGGCTAAAACCCTGCAGCAGCACTGGTACGAGGTTCTCACCCTAGAGATTACCCAGGCTACCTGGGCGCTGCTGACCATGGCGCTGGGGGTTACCCTGCTGGCCCACATTTGGTCTGGCTGGGTCTGGCATCTGATTTTGCATGCCCTAGGCGAGGGCCGCAGCGGCCGCTGGTCGACGGTGGTCTATCTGAAAACCAACATTGCTAAATATCTGCCGGGCAACGTCTGGCATTTTTTAGGCCGCGTCAGGGCGCTGAAAACCACCGGAGCCGACACTGGCACCGCCGTGGTAGGCGTGGTGCTAGAGCCGCTGCTCATGGCCGCTGCCGCCCTGAGCCTGGCCGCCCTGAGCTTTGGCCTAACGGCGGTACAAGACTGGCGAGTGCTGGTTCTGTGTCTGGCGGCTGGTGGCGCTATTCTGGCGGGGCTGCACCCGCAGATCCTCAATCCCCTGCTGCGCACCCTGGGGGCTGCCAAGGCTCGCGCCCAGGGGCTGACGGTTGCGACTGACAGCCTGCGGCTCCGGCGCTATCCCTGGGCGGCCCTCCTGGGGGAAATTGGCTTTGTGCTGCTGCGGGGGCTGGGTTTTGTGCTGGCGGTGGTGGCCCTGCGGCCCCTGACGCCTGGCCAGGTGCTGGCCGTGCTTGGGGCTTTTAGCGTAGCCTGGCTGCTGGGGCTGGTGGTGCCGGGGGCACCGGGAGGAATCGGCGTTTTTGAAGCCGCTGCGATCGCACTGCTAGAAGGCCAGCTGCCCGGCGGTCTTATTCTGAGCAGTGTTGCGTTCTATCGGCTGCTGAGTACCCTGGCGGAGGCCCTGGGGGCTGCCCTAGTATGGCTGGACGAAGGCCTGCTGGCCTTAGGGAAACCGCCCGAGCGCCTTGGCCTGCCCGTGGCCACTGAGGAAGCGGCGGTGGATGAGCCCGGCTAGGTTCAGCAAGACGTGGCAGGCCGCCAGGGTCAGATCACAGCGGCTGTGCCCGATGCCGCCCATCATGGGTGCAGTCACTGTCTTACCGGCTATGAAAGCTCAGCTACGGCGTGTGAGTCGTTATTTTCTGCGCTGTTCCTGGATCGAGGGATTGGCACTGCTGTATGCCAGCCTATTTCTAATCGTGTTGGTGGCCGCCTACCGGGGGCAGCTGCCCCTGGAGCAGCTGAGTAGGATTCCCTACTACGACAAACTGGGCCATGTCCTGCTCTACGCCATTGCTACCTATCTGGGGCATCAGGTCTGCTATCGGTGGCGGCTTTTTGGGGGGCTCCGTCTGCCAGCCTTTCCCATCCTATTTGGCATCGCCACCGTCGCTGAAGAACTGACCCAGGGGCTGGCCCCCAGCCGTACCCTAGACCCTATCGATCTGATCTGCAGCGTTGGTGGAATTTTTCTAGGCTACGGGCTAGCGGCGGCCTCGGGACGATCCAAATAGCCCTGGGATATCCGCGTTTTCTGCATGGGCTACGGCGGCTGCCGGAGGGCACAAAAGTTAGTATCAACTCGAACTGGCATTACGCTACCCTAATTTTGTAAGTAGCTTGTAGGGACCGGTTGCTGAATCCAGGCCCACGGATTTCAACATCAGACAGTCGGTAAACGATTCAAAGCAGGTATGTACTACGGCGTGCCAGGTATAGAAGAAATTTCAGCAGCGGACCTAGCGGAGCGGCTGGGAAGTGAAGAACTGCAGCTAGTAGATGTGCGAGAACCTGAAGAAGTTGCGATCGCAGCGCTACCCAACTGTATCTATCTTCCCCTCAGTCAGTACCCCGACTGGGGTGAGCAGATCTTTAGCTATCTAGACCCCAGCCGCGAGACCGTTGTTCTCTGCCACCACGGCATGCGCTCTGCCCAGATGTGCCAGTGGCTGCAGCGCCAGGGCTTTGAACTCACCAAGAATCTAGCCGGTGGCATTGATGCCTACGCCCGTTTCGTCGACCCCTCCCTGCCCCGCTACTAGCGCACTGGACAATCATCGCCCCCAGTAATCCAGATCGCTCATCTGCCACTCTATTCCTGGCTAGATTCTAATGCTCAGCAAACTGAAAAATCTGGTATCCGAAGTGGACGGTCGCTACGCCACCGACGGGGAGCTAATGTTTCTCAAAGGCTACCTTGAGACCGCCCACCTACGCTTTAGTGCCTATCAAAAAATCCAGGCGGCCGAATCGAAAATCGTGCAGCAGGTCAAGCAGCAGATCAAAAGCACCGAACCTCAGCTGCTCCGCAGTGGTCCAGCGGATCTTAGCGGTAAGTGGCAGCGCGACACGCTACGGGGACTGCGCTACTGCGCCCACGCCATGCTGGTGGCTGACAGCGATGGCCTCGAAGAAAACTTTTTACTGTGGTTTCAGGCCGTGATGCGCGCCTTTAAGGCCCAGCCTAGCTGTGATGCTACCTATCGAATTCTTCAGAGCGTAGTCCGTCAGTATCTGACCCCGGAGGAAGCTGGCCTATTTTGTCCGATTTTGGAACAGGCCCGCACCACCTTGGGCCAATAGAGCTACCCTAAGGCTATCCAGTCGTTTAGCCCCAGCATATCTGTTCAGTCCGGACTTATCTTGAACGTATGAATATCGCCCCAGTCGTTCCCCACAAGCTGCGTCAAAAATTTCCCAAAAAGCACAATCACTTCAGCTTTGATACTTTCTTTCAGTTCAATCCTGACCAGGGCACCATCACTGACTGGAACAACAGCCGCAATATCCTAACTAGCGAAGACTTTATCATCGGTCTGCAGGAAGGGCTAGAAGAAGAGGTCGGAGCTGCCTCTGCTGCGGTCATGTATTCCATTGGGGTGGAATGGGGCAAGCAGGACTCCCTGTTCTTTGAAAAGTGGTTTGAGCAGGAATTTGACGTCAATCCTCGCCAGTCAAATCTCATGTTTTTGCTAGAGACCTGGTGGTGGCCTTTCACCGCCCAGGGATGGGGCCGCTGGGAAATTGACATGGCGGAGCGAAAACATGGGTTTATGTTTATTAACCTCTTTGACTCCGCCGTTGCCCGTACCCTGGGAGATGTCGGTAAGCCGGTGTGTTTTTTATACGCTGGGCTGTACGCCGGTTTTTTTACCGAGATGGTGCGTAAGCAGCTGAGCTGTATCGAAATTCAATGCTATTCCATGGGTGAAACCTACTGTAAGTTTTTGCTGGGCTCAAAGGAACGCATCGATGCGGCGACCTTTTGGCTTAACGAAGGCGCCTCAGCCAAGGAAATTGAACAGCGGCTCAAGGCCGGAGAACGGCTGTGAGCGGCCTGGTATCTGGCGGCCACCTCTCGGTACAGGATTTCTTCAGCCAGATTTCCTGGGAAGGGCCGGTCTACCGGCCGGTGGAGGTGCCTAGGCCGGTAGAACCCACCGGAGTTGAAACCGTGGCGCAGTTTTTCGACACGTTTCCCTGGGAGGGAACGGCGGTGGCTGTATCACCCTCTCCCCCACCGCTACCGGAGAAGGGCGACGGAGCTTCCCTAACGCTTGAGGCCCTTTCGGAGCTGTTTTAAGATTGCCTGTAGTTTTCTCCAATGTGAAGGGTATGGACACAGACTTTGGCCAGCATATCCTTGCCCAGCTCGAACGACAGCCCGACCGTGGCTATCTCAGCCAGCAGGAGATGCTGGGTTTGAAGCAGTTCACCAGCTCTCTCCCCGAGCGCATTCGTACCTATCGACAGCTGCGAGAGGTGGAGGTACGTCTGCTCCAGAGTTTGGTAGACCGTCTACCGACGGAGCTTAAGCAGGACGAACCAGCCCTAGAGCAAAGCATTAGGCAGACAATACTGATTTTGCGCTACGCCGCCCTGGGCATGCTGGTGGACGACGTCGGCCTCGGTCAGCGTCGTCTGGAGGGATGGCTGACTACGATGGCGGAGGTGTATCAAACTGCTGAGGTCGATCGGCATCTGTATCAGGCCTTGAACGATCATCTGTCGCGTCTGCTGTCATCGGCACAGTTTGATCTGATTCACCCTGCTCTAGAGGCAGCGCATCAGGTGCTACAGGCCCGTGATTCAATAGAAAAAGCCTAGCCGTTAGCCCACTGTCTGAAAGGATATAAAGTCTGGATGGTCTCCGTTGCCGATCTGCTCATCGATAGTAAGCTGTCTGCTAACTATTTTGCCCGTGACGTCTACGTACGCGGCACCCTCGATCTGGGGCTGCTAGAAAACCGCCGGGGAGATCGGCTACTGGCGCTGCCGGATACCCTCATCCGAGCGATCTATTCGGGGTTAGATCGAGAAACCGGTCAGGCTGCCATGCTGGTGCTCCACAACTGCGGTCGCTGGTGGGGCAAAAATTTTTACATGCGCTTTAGCGAAGAGCTGGCCGACTACCACGGTCAGTCAATACGTTCCCTACCTATGGCAGTGCTAATACAGGCCCTGCAGCAGTGCTGGCAAACCCACGGCTGGGGCCACATTGCCTTGGACAATACCCACCAGGACCAGGGCTTTTTACTGATTACAACTGAAAATTCAAGCTTCGTACGCTACGCTCCCAAAATTGAGCGTCCGGTATGCTTTTTAGAGGCTGGCATACTGCAGTCATTTTTTAGTCAGTTAAGCGGGCGGGAACTACACTGTGTACAAACAGCTTGTGAATCGCTTGGTGCCGATCGTAATTATTTTGTGTTGGGGCTTAAACAACGTCTCTCCGTGGCAGAAACCTGTGTCGATCAGCAGCTCTCCCACCTCGAGATCATGGAAGCTCTAACGTCGGTGTAGCTGCTAGAAACCTTTCCTCTCTCTGTGCTCCCTGATAGCATCCGGCGCTCCAACTATCGACGCCTCGGCCTGATTGGCAATGGTCAGTTTGGTCGTGTCTACTGCGCCATTCATCGTCATACCGGCCAGCTGGTAGCTCTGAAGCATCTCTACCGCTACAGCCTGCCGACCCGGGCTTTTCTGCGGGAGCTGCGCTGTCTGATGAGCGTTGAGCATCCCAATATTGTCACCTGTCAGGCTTTAGAACATAGCGATGACGGTCGCCTGCTAGTGCTTGAGTACTGTGCCGGGGGGACTTTGCGATCGCACATGACCCAGGCAATTTTGCCCAGCAGCGACCAGCTGCTTTGCTACATCAGGGACATCTTGCAAGGCCTCGCCCATGCCCATCAGCAGGGCATTATCCACTGCGATGTCAAGCCAGAAAATATTCTGCTGCACTATGCCCAGGACCGCTGGCAGGCCAAAATATCGGACTTCGGCATTGCCAAGCTGGTACAGGACCGCCAGCAGGCTGGCGAGGCTTCTGGCTACACTGGTTCACCCGCCTATATGGCCCCGGAGCGATTTGACCGCTACTTTTCGCCCGCCGCCGATATCTATGCTGTCGGTGTAATTTTGTTCGAGCTGCTTGTGGGTCATCGGCCTTTTTCCGGCACGGCCCAGGATCTCAAACAGGCCCATCTAGAAACCCCGGTTCCTCGCCCCGAGCAGCTTAGCGGTCCGCTTAAGCCTATTATTCTGAAAGCGCTGGCCAAGCAGCCCGAACACCGTTACGCCAGTGCTGCCGACATGCTGGCGGAAATAGACAGTATCCCTACCCTAGCCAGCCAGGTATTTACCTCTCCCTGCGCCTATTCCCATCAGGCTCCACAAATCTATCAGAGGCCCCCCCTGCGCAAACTGCGTCGACCCATCAATCAGCTGATATCCACCTCCTCCTTAGGGCTAGTCTGGGCCCAGGGCAAACAGCTCCACGACTATCCTGAGGGGAGCTTCTCCCACAGCAGCCATCAGACGTTGGACAGCCCGGTTCAAGGACTCTACATCTCAGACAAAAATATTTTTGTCAGTACCCTGCAGAGTCTGTGGCAAGGCAGCTTGCACCGTCGAGACCTGCTGACGCCAATCGCCCACTGGAAGTCTCCTACCCTCACCGTCGTAGATACCCGGTATGGATGGGTTGCCGCAGCGACCCCTCGATACAAGCGACTTACCATGGGGCTGCTACGCCAGCCTCGGCATATGCTTGCCTCCTGCTATCTGCCCCAGGCTAAAGACGTAGAGCAAATACTGCTGGTGGACGCAGGTCACCTGGCCTTAGTAAGTCGGTCCGCAGGCAGTGGTACCCAGCTACATCTGTGGACCCGGCGCGGCCATGACCTAGGCAAGTTCACCCTTGGTATTACCCTGCGGCACATCACGCCGACGAGCCGTCCGTATCAGTGGCTGGGGGTAGACGAGCGCAACACAAATACCATGGTGATTTTGCAGCTAAAGCCCCTGCGAATTACCTGCTTGGAAGTTGAAATTTCTCCCCGGTGGCTATTGGAGATGTCCTGGGGGTATCTCTTGGCCGATCGCCAGGGAAAGCTGCTCCTCCTCGACCGCGACGGCTATCCGGCAGGCTCTATCCATGGACCCGCCGATATTACTGCCATGACCCCCCTAACCGATCACCAGCTGCTCCTTGCCACCTGGCCAGAGTCCCACCCGTCCGATCGGCAGTCTCAAGGGCAGCTACATCAGCTCAACCTGAAGCAGTTTGATTTAGATATTCTGTTCTAGACACGTAGCCTCAGAGTCTTCTGCTAATGCGGCCTTCAATCCCGTTGGCGCGCAGCCAATCCAGTCGTTCCTGGGCCGTAGCTTCGTCGGCATAGGCACCTGCCTGCATATAGGTCCGCTGGTTAACCTGGGTACGAAAGGCGTCTGGTACTAGCTGGCGCAGGCTGCTGGCTGCCGACATCTCAACGAGCACTAAATAGGGTAGCGCCTGGGCTAGCAGCTCCATCCCCGGCGGTCGTAGACCTGTAGGGGCACCGCCGCTGCTGGGAATAGCGGCTCCAGGCACCTGGATGCGCTCGTCGGTAACCGGCAGCAGAATCAGGGGAGCGGCGGTTTCTGGGGTTGTATTGCTAGCTTGGTTGGGTATTTCAGACTGGGACTGAAATGGCACAACCGCCACGGGAATGCCAGGCTGATTAGAGCTAGACAGGGCTAGGTCAGGGTCAGTGCTCGCACTTAACCGTTCAGTTTGCTCGGCTCGCTCCCGCTCGGTTGGCCCGGTCGCTAATCTTTCGGCTCGCTCCCGCTCGGCCTGCTCGGCCGCTAATCTTTCGGCCCGCTCCCGCTCGGCTTGTTCGGCGGCCAGTCTTTCGGCCTGCTCCCGCTCGGCCTGTTCGGCGGCCAGTCTTTCGGCCTGCTCTCGCTCGGCTCTTTGACGACGCAGCTGCTCTAATCTTGAGGCAATGGGAGGAGCCGAAGTCTCTGCTACAGCTGGGTCAGCTGGTTCCAAGTTGGCCGTCTCTTCCCCGGCAGAGGGCTCCGGAGCGCTGGCGACGCTAGCGGTGGTCTCCACCTGTCCATTGCGCTGATTGTCGCTGAGGACATTGTCTCGAATCAACGGCTGGGGATGGTTCCTCAGGACAATCCCGACCGCGTTATTCGCAATGCGATTATTCCGAATTGCAGGTGTAGCAGGGCTCTCTATGGTGACGCCGACCGCCGTGCGGTCAAAGTAGTTGCCCTGAACGACCGCCGAACCCTGACCCTCTAGCGCCAGACCAGTTTGACCGTTTTGATAGAAATAGCTCCGTTCGATAATGGGAGACCCATTATCTACCTGAATCCCAACCGTAGCATTGGCCGTCAGCACGACCCCTCGAATAATAGGACTACCGCCCCTAACCCAGATACCCTGTCCCTCCGGGTTGGATATCAGCAGGTGGGCTATCCCGGAGCGATCGGCGGCCAGAACAGCGGTATTCGACCCAGTAGTAGCTTCTCTACCGCCCCCCACAATCCAGGTTCGTCTGGCCTGTCCGCTGTGCCCTTGCAGCGTGATACCAGGGCGCAGCTGCAGGGGAAACTGCTCTCCAGACTCGCGACTGTATCGCCCGGGGGATAAAAGAATAACCGTGCTACCTGCTGGGGGAGCCTGGCTGAGGGCTTGGGTAATGGTTTGAAACGGCTGGCTCTCGCTGCCTGAGCCCTGGCTATCGCTCCCGTTTGATGGGCTGACATGCAGCACTGTATAGTCTCGTCTGACCTGGCTTGAGGCTGGGCTAGGTGCGGCCGTACTGGAGGAAGAACTAACTTGGATGCTGCTGTCACCGTAGGCGGGCAGTACTGCTAAAGAGCCCAGGGTAAGGACCAGGGCTGCTGAGCCTTGAGCCCAGCGGCAGCGGATATTCGGACATTTTTGCCTGGAGCGAACCATGGCGTTTCTGGAGTAGGGTAAGACATTAGCCGGGAAGCTGTGGACCAGCCAGCTGACCGAGTTAATGTCCTGTTGATGTCTTGGGATTTTGGTTGGGCGCTAGCTATTTGTCAACCCTTTAAGCCTGCTTGAACGTAAATCGTTAGCTTATTGAGGGCTGATTTAGAGGCTCCAGAGTTTACTAAAACAGAGCTGCTACCATGGGAAAGCCTTTGCCCAGATACTTTTTTGCATGAATCCCCCGTCCGTTACCGATGCCCACTCTCAGCAGATTCTTCACCGTATCCTGGATGCCAATCTAGACCGGGCTCGCGAAGGACTGCGTATTCTTGAAGAGTGGTGTCGATTTGGCCTAAACGACGCTGTTCTAACTGCTGAACTCAAGCACCTTCGTCAGACCTTGGGCAGCTGGCACAGCGATGCCATCCGCCAGGGGCGGGATACCCCAGGAGACCTAGGAACCGGGCTTACCCATCCGCGCGAAGAGGATCGAGAGACCCTTCAATCCGTGGTTAGGGTGAACTGTAGCCGAGTACAGGAAGCGCTGCGGGCGTTAGAAGAATATGGCAAACTCTATGCTGCCGAGATGGCCTCGGGGGCAAAGCAGATGCGCTATCGTCTCTATCATTTAGAAGGCCTACTGACGGGAGACAGACGACGTCAGCAGCTAGCTCAGGCCCGTCTTTATCTGGTGACATCGCCCCAAGAACGCCTGCTCGAAACCGTGGAAGCGGCCCTCAAGGGGGGCACCGACATTGTGCAGTATCGGGAGAAGTCGGCGGATGACCGGCTCCGTCTAGAGACGGCTGCCAAAATGAAGGACATCTGTCACCGCCATGGGGCTCTATTTATTGTTAACGATCGGGTGGACATCGCAGCGGTTGTGGGAGCCGACGGCGTTCACTTGGGGCAGCAGGACATGCCGATGGAGGCTGCCCGTCGCATCCTTGGTCCGGGGCCAATCGTGGGCCGTTCTACCACTAATCCCCAGGAGATGCAACGAGCCATTGATGAGGCCGCAGACTATATTGGCGTTGGTCCAGTTCATGCGACTCCCACTAAGCCAGGCAAGGCGGCAGCGGGGTATGACTATGTTCGCTATGCGGTGGAACGAGCTCCCATGCCCTGGTTTGCCATCGGGGGGATTGATTTGAGCAACGTTGCTGCCGTCTGTGATGCCGGAGCCTCTGGTGTAGCGGTGGTACGTGCGCTGATGGCAGCTGGCGATCCAACAGCGGCGGCGGCGGACTTTAGGCGGGTTTTGACCTGTGTGACGCCAGCTTTATCCCAGGGATAGGACCGGCAGTATTTAGTGCCTATCTGTATTTAGTATCTATCTATAGTGTGTTGATCAGCTCAGGTAGTGAATCGTCTATGAGTCAGTCAGATTCCCAACTTTCCCAATCCGGTTCTGCCTCCGGCCATTTATTGGCGCTTCAGGTGAATGGCCAGGTCCATCACTGCGCTCCAGAGACTGCTCTGCCAGATTTGCTGAGGCAGCTCAATATGGATCCTCGGCTCGTGGCTGTAGAGTACAACGGTGAAATTCTGCACCGCCAGTTCTGGGAGACTACGCTGATGCAGGCTGGCGACCGCCTTGAGGTCGTCACCATTGTGGGCGGCGGCTAGAGACGGCCCGGTTTCCCGGTAAAATTTATCGCCTTTGTTTATCGCCTTTGTAAGAGGGGATTACCGTCCCTGTGGAAGCCACGCTGCTCAGACCAAACGCGTTAGAGTAATAGAGATTGTTAACCCACGATTCTAGCTGGAAATAGCATGCTTCCTGATGGTTGATGCCGATGCCCCGCTGGCGCTTCCCACAGCTGTAGAACAGCTACCAGGTTTGCGAGTTTTGGGCTGGAGCTTCTAGACGCTAGCGATGTGTGTTTCCCCAACTACGGGGCTACCAACGTTCTAGATCGGGCAGAACGGTGCTAAGCCAGCTCTCAATACCCTCTTCGAACGATTTACGATGAGATCACTGCAGCTAAAATCCCTTAGAACCTGGCTACGGCCTTTGCTGAGGCCAACCCTGGCGGTCTTGCTAGCCTGTGTTCTGCTCTTTTCTTCTGCTGATGCAGCCTGGGCGGCCCGCTCCGGCGGCCGCATCGGCGGCGGCAGCTTCCGAGCTCCCCGTCCCTCCTATAGCCAGCCCTATCGCTCTCCCTCCCGCAGCTATCAGTCCCCCAGGGGCTATTATCCGGGCGGCGGCTATGGCTTTGGTTTTCCATTCCTAGTGCCGTTCTTTGGCTTTGGCGGTGGGGGTGGCCTCTTTGGTCTGCTGATTTTCTTTGCGATCGCATCCTTTCTCGTTCGCACCCTGCGCTCCGTTACCGAGGGCGACGAATCAGGCTACAGTACCAATCCCAAAGTATCCGTGGCCCGGCTGCAAATTGGTCTGCTGGCCAAAGCCCGCCATCTACAGGACGATCTCAACCAGCTGGCTACCTCCGCCGATACCAGCTCGGCGGCCGGTCTGTCCCAGGTGCTGCAGGAGAGCACCCTATCCCTGCTGCGCCATCCGGAGTACTGGGCCTATGCCGATACCAACTCGATTGCGGCCCGTCTGACGTCAGCGGAGACTGAATTCAACCGCCTGGCGCTGACCGAGCGCAGCAAGTTTAGCCACGAGGCCGTCTCAAATGTCAACAACCAGCTGAAGGGGGCTAACCAGACTGCTTTAACCGACGGCAGCAGTCCCGCCGGAGACTACATCATTGCCACGCTGATTGTGGCCACCCAGGGGCAGCTATCCCTGCCTGATATTCAGTCTGAGGACAGCGTCCGCACGGCCTTGAATCAGATAGGTGCTGTGCCCCAGGAACAGCTGATGGCGGTCGAGGTGCTGTGGACCCCCCAGGCCAGTGGCGAGACCCTGACCGCTGATGAAGTGCTGGCCCTTTATCCCAATCTGAAACTGGTCTAGCTCCCGGTTTAAGATTAGGCGGATTCTAGAAAATAGCCCCGGAACCAGGTCCAGAGCGACTTTGACCGGGGCTGTTCTATGTTAAAAAATACAGTTTTTATCTATTCCAGGCAGACCTACGGACGGATCCAGGTATATTAGTTGCGGTTTCAGGCGAATACAGTAGCCGAAAACCAACTAATATGCTTAACTTTTGAACAATTCCGCGCCCGTTTTCTTCAAGCCGTCCTATGCTCGTTCTGCTCACCCGCGTTCTTCTCTGGGCCACTGTCGGGCTGTTAATCTGGTACATTCTTACTAAGATTATCCCGCGTAAGTACCTGACCTGGTTTGGCGGCGTCGTTGTCCTAGTCATGTTAGTGGCTGCGTTTGCTGATCCTAACGACGAGACAATTGGCACTCTATGGCGGCTGCTTTCCCTGCCCCTGACTCCCCTAGGCGCTACGGTGCTGCTGCTAGGCTCCGCTGTCAGTGAGGGGGTAAAAAAAGTCAAAGGCCAGCAGGTTGCCACTGCCCTAGCAATTTTGCTAGTCACGAGTCTGCCAATCTTCGCTAGAGCCATTGTTGCCCAGTCAGAGCAGGCGATTCAGCAGGCCTATGAAGACCGGGCTGCCCAGTGTGAAGGCATATGCCCCGCCGACATCCGCCAGGCCAGGCTGGCCCTCACCGGAGCCATCGTCGTATTCGGCGATGATACGACCGGTCTTGGCGGCGATATCGCTTTTCAAAACGCCGACGATCAGGCCTACAACTCCGACATTGTGCCTAGCCTAATCTACGCTAGTGGCCTTTATCGAGACGTGCGCAACGCCGGAGCGACACCGTTTGTGATTGTTACCGCCGATCCCGGCGGCTCGGGGGACGAAAGCGAGGCCAAGCGCAGCAACATGCGCTCGATTTTGGTGAGTAACGGTGTGGCCCCTGCCGATATCCACTTTGAGTCCACCGGTCTCAACGTCTACGGCACCGCCTCGCGGGTTAAGCGATTTTTACGAGATCAGAACGTACTAGACGGTGGCGATCCCGACGAGGAGACCGATCCTAGAGTCATGCTAGTCGCTCCGGCGGTCACCATGACTCGCACCGCTCTTACCTTTGAGCAGCTGGATATGCAGGCAATTGCCAAACCTACTAACTTCTACGCTCCCAATCTCTGGTCCGGGGACGATGTGTTTGAGCGGCTTCCGGACCTAATCCCTAGCGTGGATGCGCTGCAGCTCAGCTCCCGCTACTGGAATGAGGTCTTGACTTCCACCTACTACTTTCTCCGGGGCTGGCTGCCGGGCTTTAACTTTGGTTGGAATCCCAATATTGAGGTGTAGAGAGGTATAGCCCCTAGCCCGGCTGAAAAAGCCATAGCCCTGCTGTGGTGGGTAGCGGTGGCTACCGCTTCGTCAGGGTACTAGGATAGGAGAGCGGCGACGGCTGCAAAATCTCTCTATACCGACTCTATGGCGAAGTCCAGGCTACAGTATCTAGGAAGCTATCTGCGTCCCCACTGGCCCCAGGCCCTGTTAGGCGTTGGGGCACTACTTTCGGTTAATATTCTGGCCGTGCGTATTCCCATCCTGATTGGGGATGCGGTAGATCGTCTCAAGATCACCTTCGACCAGGCCACCATGGTCCGCTACGCGGCGTTAATCTTCGCCCTAGCAAGCATCATGTGGCTCATCCGGATGGCTTCTCGCGTACTGCTGTTTGGCGTGGGGCGCAAGGTGGAGTTCGATCTCAAGCAGCGTATTTTTGAACACCTGCTTTCTCTAGAACCCGCCTACTTTTCAGAAAATACGATTGGCGATCTAATCAATCGGGCCACCAGCGATGTAGACAATATTCGTCGCCTGCTGGGCTTCGCCGTTCTCAGTCTGGCAAACACCCTGTTTGCGTATCTGATCACGGTGCCCGCCATGATCAATATCAGCCTGCGCCTGACCCTGGTAGCTCTGGCTATCTATCCGGTAATGCTAGTGCTGGTGCGCCTGTTTAGCGAGCGGCTGCGGCGGCAGCAGCTGGATGTGCAGCAGTCTTTATCTGACATCAGCACGCTGATTCAAGAAGACATGAGCGGCGTAGCCCTGATCAAAATATACGCTCAGGAAGCCAACGAGCAAAGGGCCTTTGCCCAGCGAAACCAGGACGTGTTCCAGGCTAACCTCAGCCTGGCAAAAACTCGTAATACCCTGTTTCCCCTCTTGGGCGGTCTGGCCAGCCTCAGCCTGGCCATTATCTTGGCCATTGGCTCTCGCAGCATTGCCGCTGGCACCCTGGCGGTCGGAGACTTTGTCACGTTGCTGCTCTACGTCAATAATCTGGTCTTCCCCACGGCGCTGCTAGGATTTACGATTACCGCCTACCAGCGGGGAGAAGTGAGCGTTGACCGAATCGAAGCGATTTTTGCGGCCCAGCCGCAGGTGGCGAATGTAGAAGAACCGGTGAGGATAGCGCCCGAAGAGGTGGCTGGGCATATTAATGCTCAAAACCTGACCTACAGCTACCCTGGGAATGCTGTACCGGCGCTGAAAAACGTTAGCTTCTCAATCAACGCTGGAGAAACCGTTGCCCTGGTGGGGCCGATTGGCTCTGGTAAATCTACCCTGGCCAAGGCTCTACCACGATTGCTGGATATTGCTCCCCAGCAGCTATTTATCGACGGTCAGGATGTTACCCAGGTGGCCCTAGCCGACCTGCGCCGTACGATTGCCTTCGTCCCCCAGGACAGCTTTCTGTTCAGCACCCAGGTCAAAAATAATATCCGCTACGGCTATCCCCAGGCCGATATGACCGACGTGGAGCAGGCCGCCAAGCTGGCCCAGATTCGCGACGAGATTCTCAATTTTCCGCAGCAATATGACACCCTGGTGGGTGAGCGCGGTATCACGCTGTCTGGGGGGCAACGCCAGAGAACTGCCCTGAGTCGAGCCCTGCTGGTGGATGCGCCAATTTTAATCCTAGATGACGCGCTTTCTAGCGTCGATAATCGCACCGCTACCCAAATCCTTGAGAATCTCTCCCAGGGCACCCAGCTTAAGACCGTTATTTTTATCACTCACCAGATGGCGGCTGCGGCAAACTGCGATCGCATTCTAGTGATGGACGAAGGCAGCATTGTTCAGAGCGGCTCCCACCGCGAGCTAGTCAGCCAGCCTGGCCTGTACCAGCAGCTGTGGAATCACCACAAGCTGAAGGAAACCCTGGTCTAGCCAGGGCTGACGGGGCCTTATTGAATTGCATCCATCACGGAGAAGATAGGCAGATACATAGACACCAGAATCGAGCCAACCATTCCACCCAAGACAATAATCATGATCGGCTCAATGATGCTGGTCAGTGCCTTAACGGCCTGTTCAACCTCGTCTTCGTAGAAATCGGCCACCTTCATGAGCATCTGGTCTAGCTCTCCAGTTTCTTCGCCAATGCTGATCATCTGAATAGCCATAATCGGAAAAACCTGGTGCTTTTGCAGCGCCAGGCTGATCATGCCACCCGTTTGAATTTCGGAGCGGGCATCTTCAATCGCATTAGCAATAACCTGATTGCCCGCAGTGTCTCGGACGATTTCCAGGGCAGTTAAAATTGGTACGCCTGAACGGGATAGGGAACCAAAGGTACGACAAAATCTAGCGGTAGAAGACTTTTGTACCAGGTCACCAAACAGGGGCAGCCTCAGGAAAAGGCGGTCCATGGTTTCACGACCGGCCCGAGTTTTGTAGTACTGCCGGTAGACGATGCCCGCAACCACGACGATGGCGATCATCGTCAGCACCATAAGAGGATTACGGAGAAATTCGCTAATCCCCATCATGAACTGGGTAAACGCTGGCAGCTCCGCCCCCAAGTCCTCGAAAATCTCAGCAAAGATTGGCAGCAGAAATACTGTCATGCCAATAAAGATCGTAACGGCCAGAAAACCCACCGTCAGGGGATAGGCCATGGCAGACTTGATCTGATTCTGCAGCCGATTGAGATCTTCAAGCAGTTTTGCAAGCCGGTTGAGTACCTCATCTAGGACACCGCCGACTTCCCCGGCCTCTACCATGCTGACGTAGAGCTTGTCGAAGCTGCCGGGATGCTTGGCCATGGAGTCAGCCAGGTTATTACCCTGCTGTACGTCGGCGTTGATTTCCAACAGCGCTTTTTTCAGCTTTGGATTGGGACACTGCTCGCTGAGGATGCCTAAACCGCGCACCAGGGCCACCCCAGCATTGACTAAGGCTGCAAACTGACGGGAAAAGACTGCTTTATCCTTGACCGTGACCCGAGCCAGAGATGTCTTGATATCTTCGGGATTGAGGCTTAGCCCACGATCCTCCTTGATATTCTGGATCGAATCAACTCCCCGGTCCCGCAGCAGCACGCGAGCTTCGCTAGGGCTAGCGGCAACGACTTTCTCTCGTCTGGTACGACCGGTACTATCTCGACCGGTGGCAACGTAGGTGGGCATAGCAACCTCACTATCAACAGCTGAAGACCCTCAGGTCTCGAAAAGTAAATAGGCGACCTTATCTTAGACCAGATAGTCTAATCCGAGTTGAAATGACCGCTTTACCGCCGCATTCCTGCCGCTGAGCGTCCCTGCTGGCCCGCCGCTGGCTTGCCTCGGTTAGGCCCACCGGCGTTAATTAAGCGCTGTAGCTCATCGGGACGAGAGGTTTTACCAATGGCCTGATCAAATCCGATAGCTCCCTGCAGATAGAGCTTAGCCAGCACCATTTCCAATGTCTGCATGCCCAGCTTGCCACCGGTTTGAATAGCGCCGTAGATCTGAGCTGTCTTACCTTCTCGAATTAGGTTGGAAATTGCCGGTGTTACCACCATGATTTCCTGAGCCATGACGCGCCCAAACTCGCCTGGCTTCGGCTTAGCCTTAGGGATCAGGGTCTGGCTCATGACTGCAACCAGGGAGTTAGACAGCTGTACGCGCACCTGCTGCTGCTGCTCTGGAGGGAATACATCGACCATACGGTCTACGGTTTGAGAGGCAGAGCTGGTGTGCAGGGTTCCGAAAACCAGGTGTCCTGTCTCAGCTGCCGTAATCGCTAGCTGGATAGTTTCTAAGTCCCGTAGCTCACCCACTAGAATCACATCCGGGTCTTCCCGCAGCGCCGCTTTCAAAGCGTTAGCAAAGCTCTTAGTGTCTTCCCCCACCTGGCGCTGGTGGATCAGGCTTTTGATGGGCTCGTAAACAAATTCAATCGGGTCTTCCACGGTCAAAATATGCTCTGCCCGAGTCATATTGATGTCGTTGATCATGGAAGCCAGGGTGGTCGACTTGCCCGACCCCGTGGGACCCGTCACCAGGATCAGTCCCCGGGGCTTACGAGCCAGCTCAATGACAATTTCTGGTAGTCCTAACAGATCTGGGCTAGGAATCTTAGAGCTGAGCACGCGCAAGCAGGCGGCATAGGTGCCCCGGTCTTTGTAGACGTTGACGCGGAAGCGGGCTAGCCCCTTAACACCGTAGGAACAGTCTAGCTCCCAGGTTTGCTCTAGCTGCTTACGCTGGGTATTGTTCAGCATGCTAAAAATTAGCTGCTGACACTGCTGAGGGCTGAGGATGGGATGCTCGGTGGGAGTTAGATGACCGCTAATCCGGATGTAGGGCGGCAGTCCTGCTGACAGGTGCAGGTCCGAACCACCTCGCTCGACTACCTCTTCCATCAAATCTTCGATCATCATGTCCATAGGGTTACCTCAGTAGATGTGATTGGTTACTAGCGTGAAGGATGCAGATGCGACCGTACGGTGGTTGAAAGGTTTTCAGAGGAGATAAAAGCTGGGATTACTACGGGCCGTTACTGATTTGCAGGCTACCCAATTTCGTTCCATAGATTTCTGGCAGTACCCTAGTTCTGAAAACGCGGCGTTAGACAGTAGGGACAGTCTAACCAGTCATGGTTGAGATCGGCGTTACAGGTAGAACAGCTGAGCACGCTCTTGCGGCGGGCTTTTAGCTCGGCTTCTAAACTCGTGTCGGTAAAGGTCACCCGCTCGACTTCGTCTAGGGTGGTGTAGCCCTGCTCTACCAGGTCCAGGCTGTAGGCTAATAGGGTCTTCATCCCCTCTTCGACCGCTGCTTCCTTAATGCGTTCAGCAGGGGTGCCGTTGGAAATCATTTTCTGCAGATTTTCGGTGATGCGCATCACCTCAAAGACGCCTACGCGGCCTTTATAGCCTGCTCCTTGGCAGGTCTGACAGAGGGTGCCAGCGTTGCGGCTCGACTCTAGCTGATCGATCGGCAGGGTATTGGCCTTGTAAAAGGTAATATCGCTGCCGGCCGAGCTCAGGCCAAAGCGCCCTAGCTCCTCGCTGCTGGGGGAGTAGGGCACGCGGCAGTCAGCGCAGACTCGCCGTACCAGACGCTGGGCCAGGATACCAATGAGAGAGCTAGAAACCTGGAAGGGTTCAATCTCCATCTCATTGAGGCGAGAGATGGCGCCTGCCGCATCGTTTGTGTGGAGCGTTGTAAGTACGAGGTGCCCGGTCAGAGCTGCTTCGATAGCCGTTTGGGCAGTTTCAGAATCTCGGGTCTCACCGACTAGAATGACGTCCGGGTCCTGACGCAGGAACGCCCGTAGAATCAGGGGAAAATCCATCCCCTTCTCGCGAATAATCTGTACCTGGGTAATACCGGGCAGGGCGTATTCGATGGGGTCTTCAGCGGTGCTGATGTTGATGCCGGGCTCGTTTCGCTCGGCCAGAATGGAATACAGCGTAGTGGTTTTACCCGAACCTGTCGGACCGGTGACCAGCAGCAGGCCGTAGGGCAAACTGGTCATCTCTTTGACAATATTAAGCGTCTCAGTATCGGTGATGAGCTGGTTGAGATCCAGCCGGGTTGTGGCGTTATCTAGAATTCGGAGTACTACCTTTTCTCCGTAGCGGCTAGGTAACGTACTGACGCGGAAGTCCACCTTACGTCCTTGAAATACGCGACGGATACGACCGTCTTGGGGAATCCGCCGTTCTGCAATGTCTAGCTCGGCGATAATTTTGAAGCGGGCTGTAACCGCCGGAGTGATTTTCTTAGGCAGCGGCTGAAACGCCTGGCGCAGAACGCCGTCACGTCGGAAACGGATTCGTAGAAATTCTTCCTGGGGCTCGACGTGGATATCCGAGGTGCCTTCCTGGAGGGCTTTGACCAAAATTTTGTTAACTAGGGCGATTACCGGTGCCGCTCCGGCATCCTGCACGGCCGCGCCTAGATCGGCCTCTTCATCAATGGCTTCCTCTAGGCCTGAATCATCGAGCTCTAAGTCTTCAAGATTTTCATTGACGTCAACGGCCTTTTCAAAGTCCCGCTGTTTTTCCTTGGCAACCTGCTCGTCTAGATAGGCCGATATCATCCGCTGATAGTCTTCAACGGTGATCACCATGCGACGCAGTTTTAGACCCTTAGGGCGAAAGATACGGTTAAGGTCGTCCTGGGCCTCCAGATTTTCCGGGTCAACCATGGCCACCAGCACGGTCGTAGTCGCGCCTTCCTGGGTTTGAGAAAGGGGCAGCAGCCGATGGCGACGGCAGATATCGATGGGAATCAGCCCGTCGATGAGATTGCCAACCTTGGTGTCCGAAACCCTCTCTATCTCAGGGTCTAAGGATTCAACACCGTATAAAATCTTCAGCTCGAACAGCTGCTGCTTTTTGTACTGTCGCAGGAGTTCGGGACTGAGCTGCTGACCGGTTAAAGACTCTAGAACATCCGTCAGCAAGCGACCCGTTTTTCGGCTCTCAACCAACGCCTTTTGCATCTGGTCGGTATCGACATAACCAGACTGAACTAGCTTGTTGCTAAATGGGGAAAACCCCCTCTGCAAAACAAGCGCTTTTCGAGACGAGGAGGAGTTGGTCATAGCTGCCGTAGAAAATCCTTACAAACCATACAGAAAGCTGCCATATCGAGCGTGCCTGCAGACGGATGGCAGCCATTTTGAGTTGCTGCTGCTGTCCCTAGCCACAAGCCAGACTCCAAACCAAAGACTGCCCAGGCGCTGCAGCGTTCTTTTTATATGTCCCGATAATAGCTTGAACATCTTTATCCAGCTATCTTTAAATTCGGGATGGCCGTACTTCTAGGCTGCTCACCAAGGGCAGTCGGTTTAATAAAATCATTTCTGTTGGGGAGCGTTGGCTTAAAATAGCGGCGTTCTGCAGCAAATTCTACGATCTGTGTACCGTTATTACGTAAGGTAGAAAGCATGGTAGAGGAAGTGAATTCGGCAGAAGAAAATTCAATGGCGAGCAACATGGCAGCAAACGAAGAAGAAGCCAATATCGAGGAGCTGAAGGCAGAAGACGCGGAGATCGAAATCGACTTCGACGGGAGCCAGGACGAAAGCGCTCAGTCTGATGCTGATGTTGGGGCTGCTGGGGAGACCGATGACGGAGCGGCGGCAGGAGACGAGGCTGCTGTCTCTGTCTTAGAAGAGCAGATTACGAGCCTGAAGGGGCAGCTAGAGGAACGCAGCAGCCAGTATATGCGCCTTACCGCTGACTTTGAAAACTTTCGGAAGCGCACCAGCCGTGAGAAGGAAGATCTAGAGCTGCAGGTAAAGTGCAACACCATCAGTAACCTGCTAGAAGTTGTTGATAACTTTGAACGGGCCCGGGCTCAAATTAAGCCCCAAACCGATGGCGAAATGGCTATCCATAAGAGCTATCAGGGGGTCTATAAGCAGCTAGTAGAGGCGCTGAAGCGGATTGGCGTTGCACCGATGCGGGCTGAAGGCAGCGAGTTTGACCCTAATCTCCATGAGGCCGTGCTGCGTGAGCCCACCGAAGAGCACCCTGACGGCACCGTTCTTGAAGAGTTGGTGAGGGGATATTTGCTTGAGGAACGGGTTCTGCGCCATGCCATGGTTAAGGTCGCTACCGCTCCAGATAGCTAGGTGGGACAGCTGAGGGCACCCGCAGCTTCGAGCTGGGTTGGTTTTCAGAGCCGACCCGGTTTGTGAAGCTTACTTGAACTTCTCCGTGCTTTATCGGAACTTTCGGTTTTGGGTATTGTATTGGGTAAGTGCGTCTACAGTCTCGTTGGCTACCTGTACGGGCTGAGTTTGATTCCGGGCCGGGCCTGGGTCCCCCAGTCGCACTACTACTGATAACTTTTGTGTAGGTTTACTGATGAATGTAGTGACCTGGCTCAAGAGTGGGCTGATGTGACTGTAGGTTGATGGTTGAGCGTTGCGATCGCACCGTAACACCTGCTGCAATATCTATCGTTATCTGTGAATGTATTGCCTTCATGACTGACGATGCTAGCCAGGTGTCAGGCTGCTGCTGTGGCTTTTATAAGCCCGTCTAAATTTAAAAAAGTAAGCGTAAAGTAAGCATAGCTATAGAGCAGGTAATCTTAGGTTTTTAAGGCATGGGTAAAGTTATAGGCATTGACTTAGGGACAACCAATAGCTGCGTAGCCGTACTTGAGGGCGGCAAGCCTGAGGTGATTACCAACACCGAGGGCGGTCGCACCATGCCAAGCATCGTTGGTTTTGCCAAAAACGGCGAGCGTTTGGTGGGTCAGCTAGCCAAGCGCCAGGCGGTTACCAACGCAGAAAACACGGTCTACAGCATCAAGCGTTTTATCGGTCGTCGTTGGGAAGATACCAGCAGCGAGCGTTCTCGGGTTCCCTATACCTGTGTGCGAGGGCGCGACGACACCGTAGATGTGCTCATTCGGGAAAAGGCTTACACCACCCAAGAGATATCGTCCATGATCCTGCAGAAGCTTAAGCAGGATGCCGAAGCCTATCTAGGGGAAGAGGTAACCCAGGCCGTGATCACCGTACCTGCCTACTTTACGGATGCCCAGCGTCAGGCCACCAAAGATGCCGGTAAAATTGCCGGTCTAGAGGTACTGCGCATTATCAACGAGCCCACGGCGGCGGCTCTGTCCTACGGTCTGGACAAGCAGGATCAGGACCAGACCGTTTTAGTGTTTGACCTGGGCGGCGGCACGTTTGATGTCTCTATTCTGCAGCTAGGAGACGGCGTATTCGAAGTAAAGGCTACCTCTGGCAATAATCACCTAGGCGGCGATGACTTTGACAGCTGTATTGTGACGGCTCTGCTAGAGCAGTTTCGCGATCAGGAGGGCATCGATCTTTCCACCGATCGTATGGCCCTACAGCGAATTCGAGAGGCGGCGGAGAAGGCTAAAATCGAGCTCTCTACCCGCGCCACCACCTCAATCAATCTGCCTTTTATCACTGCCGATGAAACTGGCCCCAAGCATTTGGAAACCGACCTGTCGCGGGTCAAGTTTGAGGAGCTAGCTAAATCTTTAGTCAAAGCTACCCTGGAGCCGGTAGCCCAGGCGCTTAAAGACGCAGAGCTTAACCCGGGGGATATCGACCGCATTTTGCTGGTGGGGGGCTCTACCCGGATTCCGGCGGTACAGCAGGCCATTAGCCAGTTCTTCAACGGCAAGGCTCCGGATCGCTCGGTCAATCCGGATGAGGCCGTTGCCCTGGGTGCCTCTATCCAGGCTGGAGTGCTAGGGGGCGAGGTAAAAGACCTGCTTCTATTAGACGTCACTCCTCTGTCCCTGGGAATTGAAACCCTAGGAGAAGTGTTTACTAAGCTCATCGAGCGTAACACCACTATCCCCACCAGCAAGTCTCAGATTTTCTCAACGGCTACCGATGGACAAACTTCTGTAGAGGTACACGCCCTCCAGGGTGAGCGTGCCATGGCTCGAGATAATAAAAGCCTGGGCCGGTTTGAGCTGACTGGAATTCCGCCAGCTCCTAGGGGAGTACCGCAAATCGAGGTGTCCTTTGAAATCGACGCCGACGGTATTCTCCAGGTCGCCGCCCAGGATAAGGGTACCGGACGGGCCCAGAGCATTCGCATTACCAATACGGGCGGTCTAACCAATAGCGAAATCGACAAGATGCGTGAGGAGGCTGAAGCCTACGCTGATGAAGATGAGCGCCGCAAGGTAGTGGCTGAGCTGAAAAACCGCGCCGATAGTCTGTTCTACAGCTATGAGTCCACGATGCGCGACAATGCGGAGCTAATCAGCGAGGAACTGCGCCTTAGCTCCCAGGAAGCCGAGGCGATGCTGCGGGCTGCCCTAGCCGATAAGAGTATTAGCCCAGAAGACCTGCAGGCGGCCCTAGACGGTCTGCAGACCGCTATCTTTGAAATTGGCCGCTATCTGTACGGCCAGGTCAAAGAAAACTACGACATCGACGACGATGCTACGGCTCCAGACGTAGATAGGTCTGCGGACGGCGATGAAACCGCTGCAGACATCGCACCTGAGGAGGCTGTTGAAGTATCGGAGGAGGAGCCGCTAGATTTAGACCTAGATGAAACGCTTCAGGTCAACTACGAACCGATCGAGTAGGAAACCGTATGTTGAGGAGTACGGAAATTGCGAATTAGAAACCAGCCAGGCTTACGTAGAATGGTTGGATATGTTCGTTGTTGTTAAGCTAGCGTTCTATGGCTCGTGATTACTACGAGGTGCTGGGTGTTTCCCGCAGTGCCGATGCGGATGAGTTAAAACGCGCTTACCGGCGTCTGGCTCGTAAGTATCATCCTGACGTCAATAAAGATCCAGGGGCAGAAGACCAGTTTAAGGAAATCAACCGCGCCTACGAAGTGCTCTCAGAGCCAGAGGTTAGAGCCCGCTATGACCGCTTCGGCGAAGCTGGGGTAGGCGGCGCTGCTGGCGGTCCTGGTTTTCAGGACTTCTCCGCCGACATGGGCGGATTTGCCGATATTTTTGAGAGTTTTTTCAACGGCTTTTCAGGAGGTACGGCCCAGGCCAAGCGCCGTGGTCCGACTCGAGGCGACGATCTGCGCCTTGACCTCAAGCTAAACTTCACCGAGGCCGTTTTCGGCGGTGAGAAGGAAATAAAAATTAGTCACCTGGAAAGCTGTACTACCTGTAAGGGGTCGGGGGCTAAACCTGGTACGCGTCCTCGCACCTGTGCCACCTGCAACGGCGCTGGCCAGGTCAGAAGGGCTACCCGCACTCCGTTTGGCAGCTTTACCCAGGTTTCTGCCTGTCCCACCTGTAACGGCAACGGAGAGGTGGTTGAAGATCGCTGTGAGGTCTGTGGTGGAGCCGGGCGTAAGCAGGAAAGCAAAAAGCTCAAAATTACCGTGCCTGCTGGTGTCGACAATGGCACACGCCTGCGGGTCTCGAACGAAGGAGATGCGGGTCAGCGCGGCGGTCCTCCCGGAGATCTCTACGTCTATCTATTTGTCAAAGAACACAGCACCTTCAAACGAGAAGGTATCAATATTCTCTCGGAGCTGAAGGTAAGCTATCTCCAGGCAATTTTGGGCTGTGAGCTGCAGGTGGATACCGTCGATGGACCAGTCGACGTGGCGGTACCTTCTGGTACCCAGCCAGGAACGGTACTCACCCTAGAAAACCATGGGGTACCCAGGCTGGGAAATCCGGTAAGCCGAGGCAATCATCTGTTAACGGTTTTGGTGGATATTCCAACTCGAGTAAAACCCGAAGAGCGAGAAATGCTGCAGAAGCTGGCGGAACTGCGGGGAGACAGCGTTTCTAAAGGCGGTATTGAGGGCTTTCTGGGGGGGCTGTTCAAGGGATAGCGCCATGGACAACCTCAACCAGTCTGCTAGGGACCGTGCTCCTGATAAGACCCTGGATTTGCGGGGAACTCCCTGCCCCATCAATTTTGTGCGCACGAAGCTGCAGCTGCAGCGCATGGAGAATAACCAGCTGCTGGAGGTTTGGCTAGATGCGGGAGAGCCAGTGGACCAGGTGCCGGATAGCCTTAGAACCGAGGGCTACACCATTGAGTCTCTCTCCCCCCAGGCAGACGGCTACTACGCCCTCAGGGTACGTAGTCTATCCTCATGAGCGACGTAGATAGCGCCTCTAGAAACATCGGGCGGCCGTCTGAGGCTAGGGGAACGGTGGTTGCCTGTCAGGCCAACTTTTATCGCGTACAGGTGCCCCTAGCTGCTGGGCAGACGTCTGTCTACTTTCTCTGCACCCGGCGGGCGCTGTTAAAAAAAATGGGACAGCAAATCGTCGTAGGGGACCAGGTACAGCTAGAAGAGCTAGACTGGCAGAGCCAGCGCGGTGCGATCGCAGCCTGCTATCCCCGGCGCAATCTGCTCGATCGTCCTCCGATCTCCAACGTCGATCAAATTTTGCTGGTGTTTGCCCTAGCTGAGCCTGCCCTCGATCCGATGCAGCTCAGCCGGTTTTTAGTCAAAGCAGAGTCCACCGGTATTCCGGTCTCCCTATGTCTCAATAAGCGAGATCTGCTCTCTGACCAGCAGATTGCTGATTGGAAAACCCGGCTCAACGGGTGGGGCTACAGCCCTGTCGTTCTCAGCATTCAGCAGGATCGGCAGCTGCCAGCGGCACTGCTAGAGCAGCTGCAGGGACGTATCAGCGTTGTGGCAGGTCCTTCGGGGGTGGGCAAATCTAGCCTGCTCAATCGGCTAGTGCCCCACGTTGAAGCTCGCACCAATCAGGTCTCCGGTAAGCTCGGGCGCGGCCGCCACACCACCCGCCATGTTGAGCTATTCGAGCTGCCCGGCGGCGGTCTGCTGGCCGATACCCCCGGCTTTAACCAGCCGGATGTGACCTGCTCTGTGGAAGCTCTCAAGGACTGCTTTCCTGAGATTCGTCAGGGCCACAGCCGCTGCCAGTTTAAGGACTGCTCCCACCGAGGGGAGCCTGGCTGCGCCGTGGGAACCCACTGGGAGCGCTATGACCACTACTGCCTATTTCTAGAGGATGTCCTGCGCCATCAGGAAACGATTAGCCAGCGTCCTGATGCTGATGCCGCTGCCAAGATCAAAATCGGCAGCGACGGTCAGGTGCAGCACGAGCCGAAGCTAGAGGCGAAAAAGTATCGTCGCGTTTCGCGCCGCCAGCGTCACCAGGATCTGCAGGACATGTGTGCCGATCTGACAGCAATCGATTCTATCGACGATTTGGATGATGCCGCCCTGGAAGAATACGGCTTTTAGGGCGGGTCTATATCTTTGTCTGTGTCGCTACCGGCAGCGGCCCAGAACTGGGCCTCTAGCTGTGGCCAGCCCCGGTGGGAAAGCCGGTACCACTGAGCCCTCAGCAGGGCCTTCTCAGGGTCAGACAGCTGCCAGGCAATGTCGGAGCTACGCAGACGATGGCATAGGGGCTGCAGCCCCAGGGCAGTGCAGACTGACACATTGAAACTCTCGCTAAACCCATACATCGGCAGCCTGACCTGCAGATCTGCCTGAGCTAGAGCCTCCGTAGACAGTCCCTCTAGCTCATTGCCGAAGAGCAGTGCTATGGGGCTATCTAGGGATAGCTCGTGGAGACTGTGGGAGGCATTGGGGGCAGTGGCCACCAGGCGGTAGCCTGCGTCTCGAAGCCGCGAGAGGCAGGTGAGTGTATTACCTCTCTGACGACTGTAGCGGTGGAGACTGAGCCACTGGTGACAGCCCCGGGTGACCTTGGGTGTAGTCTTAAACCCGGTGGTATTTTCAATAATGTGGACATCTTGAATACCAAAGCTGTCGCAGTTGCGTAGGACTGCTCCGGCATTGTGGGGACGATGGAGGTCTTCGAGCACCACGGTCAGGTAGCGGGTACGCTGGGTCAGTACTGCCTCGATGCGCTGGCGACGCTCGGCGGTCAGAAACTGCCCCAGGTAGTCGGTCAGCTTTCTGTGCTGGCCATAGTCTAGGGCCTCGAGGGCAGCTTCCATAGCACCTAGCGATGCCAGTCAGTAACGCCGCCGGGTTTGTCAATCAGAGTAATACCCTGGGCGCTGAGGCGATCGCGAATTTCATCGGCCAGGGCAAAGTTTTTCTCTTTTTTCGCCTGGCGACGCTGTGCAACGAGGGCTGTGACTTCCTCATCGCTGGGGCCAGCGGCCTCTTCAGCGGCTTCGGCAGTTGCTTCAATCCCAAGCACTCCCGACAGCTCCACGAGGGTCTGCCACTGCTGCTGTAGCTCATTGCTAGGGGCAGTAGTCTTACCCTCGTGGACTAAAAGATTGCCCTGGCGGCGCAGCTCCTTGGCTAGCTCAAACAGGACGGCAACGGCCTCGGGGGTATTGAAGTCATCGTCCATAGCGGTCTGAAATCTCTGGACCGGCTCGCTATCGCGATCGACCGCGTCGCCATCGATTGCGCTCCATCCCAGGGCTTCGCCGTGGACGCTGCCAAACAGCAGGCCCTCTCGCAGGGTCTGCCAGCTTTGGGTCGCCGATGCGATCGCATCGGCAGTAAAGTCCACTGGCTTGCGGTACTGGGCCTGACAGAGAAACAGACGCAGGGCCATGGGATGCAGACCGTCTTTTGAATCCAGCAGCTGGCGAATGGTGGTGAAGTTACCCAGGGACTTGGACATCTTCTCCCCATTGACGTTTACCATGCCATTGTGCATCCAGTAGCGGGATAGGGGCTCACCCGTGGCCGCTTCCGACTGGGCAATTTCGTTTTCATGGTGGGGAAAGGTGAGATCGCCGCCTCCCATATGAATATCAATGGTGTTGCCCAGCTGCTCTCTGACCATGGCCGAGCATTCAATGTGCCAACCGGGCCGACCAGGCCCCCAGGGAGACTCCCAGGAGGGCTCGTCAGGTTTCGCCCCTTTCCACAGGGCAAAGTCAAAGGGATCCTGCTTCACCTGCTGGCCACCAACTCGACCGCTGGCCCCGGCCTGCATGTCTTCTAGCTTGCGTCCTGAGAGTTTGCCATAGCCGTCAAACCGCCGCACCCGGTAGTAGACATCTCCGGCTGCGGCGTAGGCATAGCCCTTTTGCTCTAGTTCGCTAATCAGCCGCTGGATGCCATTAATGGTGTGGGTAGCGTAGGTGTAGGCGTCTGCCTCAGCAATGTTCAAGCGGGCCATATCCTCGAAGTAGGCCTCGGTATATTGCTTGGCAATCGCCTCCATGGAGGTGCCTTCTTTGCGAGCCCGGTTGAGAATTTTGTCGTCAATGTCCGTAAAATTTTGGACATACCGCACGTCATAGCCCCGCCACTGCAGATAGCGCCGCACCGTATCCCACACGATGTAGCAGCGGGCGTGGCCCAAATGGCAGTAGTCATACACCGTAACCCCGCAGCAGTAGATCTTGACAGCGCCGGGGCTCAAGGGCTCAAAGGGCTCTTTACGGCGGGACAGAGTGTTATAGATAACGACGCTCATGGCGGCAGTTAGGAAAATTGGCAGTCTTTATCGTAAGCTGCGGTGCTCACCCCGGCAAAAAAAAAGAAGGCCGGAGCCTTCTTTTCTATCTATAGAGTTTTCTGGTTTCCTCTAGAAGGTAACGTTGGCGGCTTGAACCGTCTCTACCTGCTTCTTCTTAAGGACCAGCATAATTTGGGTAAGGGTAGCTGCGCCCAGGAAGGCTAGTAGTCCCTTAATCCGGTTGGGGCTCTGTAGAACGATTTCAGTGTCGTGCTGACCAAAGCCGCCAACGTTGGGATCGTTGGTGAGAGCACTACCAGCGGTAACAGTGTCTCCCTCAGCCACGATTAGCTCAGGGCCGGGCTGCAGGGTCTCAGTTACGGTCTTACCGTCTTCGGCTTCGATGGTGACGGTGGTCTGGTAGTCGCCTTTATCGATGGCGGTAATAGTACCTGCCTTGGAGGCGGTGTACTTCACGTTGTTTGTGGCCTGACCGGTGGGATACACCTGACCACGGCCGCGGTTTCCACCGACGTGGATCTGATATTTCCCGAAGCTGATGTTCTTATCAGTAGCCGGGTCGGGAGACAGAATTGGAAAGACGATTTCCTGATACTGTTCACCGGGTACGGGACCCACTAGCAGAATGTTGTCCTGCTCTTCGCTGTAGGGAAGGAAGTAGGTACTGCCCACCTCTTCTTTTAGCTCTTCGGAGATACGATCTTCAGGAGCTAGCTTGAAGCCTTCGGGCAGCATCAGCACTGCGCCTACGTTCAGGCCTCCTTTGCTCCCGTCGCCTAGCACCTGCTGGGCATCTAGGTCGTAGGGTACTTTGACTACCGCCTTAAATACGGTGTCGGGCAGTACCGCCTGGGGCACTTCAATCTCAGTCTTTTTCTGACCTAGGTGGCAGTTGGCACAGACAATCCGACCGGTGGCTTCCCGAGGAGTTTCGTAGTTCTCCTGGGCCCAGAAAGGGTAGGCCGCTGCGGACTGGGCATTGGTCAGTACCAGGCTGATGGTCGCGATCGCAACGACGCAGCCGACGACAGCCGTTTTCAGCAGTCTATTCAAAATACTCAGCAAATCAAATTTCATCCGTCACACGCCAGCAATTCAACAGAAAACGTACAGAGAGGCTGTTGGCCTAGGCTAGCTCCACCAGGGAGCTTCCCCGGTTCTAAAGTCTGTTTCAGTCCAGGGAGTTAGCGACACCTTATCGTCTTCGCCAACTTCCACGTGGGCCAGGGCCAGGGAGAGGGGAGCCGGGCCGCGCACCACTTTACCCGTTGCATCGTATTGAGAACCGTGGCAGGGGCACATGAACTTGTCTTCGCCAGAGTTCCAGGGAACTACGCAGCCTAGGTGTGTGCAGACAGCATTGATGCCATAGTCACCGACGGACCCGTCCTCGGTCACCACCAGGTAAGTTGGGTCACCCTTAAGACCCTGTACCAGGGAGCGGTCGCCAGGATCGTGAGTAGCTACGTAGCTGGTCGCCACAACGTCGTTACCCAGCTCGTCTTTAGCACTCACTCCGCCGCCAGCAGCGCCGCTGCTCGGAGGTAAAAAGTACTTGACGATAGGGTAAAGCGCTCCTACGGCCGTACCGGTGGCTGCTCCAAACGTGAGCAGGTTCATAAATTGGCGACGCCCTAAATCGGGAACGTCAGGGTTTCCAGAAGCTTGAGCCATAACTACCAGACTATATATGCGATATGAATTTAACAGGGTGCACTGCCCCAGAACAAAACCGCTGTAACGGACAGCCGGTGAACCACTGCACCTCTGATTGTCACAGAAGTTTTCAAATTCCTAAGAGCATTATTACATCTGCCGCCTCACCTACGCGGCGATTCCCTGGCATGACTTTGGTTTAGGCGCTATCTTGTGTGTCCGCAGGCGGCGGTATCTGGGAATTTTGGGTTGCGATCGCGGCCGCTGAAATAGTCTGATTGAAGGGGATTCTGGTGATATTTGGCTTTTCAGCATGCCAGCGTGAGCGCTCTGGCTACGCTACTGTCAGACTAGATAATAGAAGCTAGCGCTCAAGCCGGTAAGTAAACAAATGTAAACTCATTGACGTATCCATGACCCCTGAGACTTTTCAACAGCTGCTGATCGACAAATGGGGATACTCCTTCGATGTGCAAATCCGCAAACTACCGAATAAGGTTTTTTTCCAGGTGATGTGGCGCTACCTGGAGCAGGCTTCTTTTCCCATGACCGAAGAAGAGTATCTCAGCCACCTCAATGATGTCATGACCTACCTGGACGCCATGGGAAGCCTGAGCCAGGTGGTGAAGGCAATTCAGTCCACAAAGGAACGACCCCGCTTGGGTAAGGCTGTCAGTATTCCGCTTGAGCTAGGGGAACGCGCTACCGAATGGATGCTGTAGCCCCTCACCGTACCTGGGACAGGCGTCGCCTTTTCCTTGATGGCCTTTTGGCCCACGGGCGTGGTCGGCATCGGCCCGTGCAGCGCTTCTAACTTTTCTGATAATATCTCAGTGGCCAAGATGTGTTCTAGAGCACCTGAAGGTGTCCAAGCATCTAGCTAGGTTGCTCTGGTAAAAAGTCATCACTTCTTGATACCTTTCCGCATCGCGATCGGCGACTGTGGTGATAAATCATTTAAATATCTAAATTTAATTAAGAAACTAATTAAGAAAACAGTAGCTAGCAATTAGCAGACTGACACAGTTCTAAAAGAAGGTGTTGCGTCTAAAATTTGTTCGGCTGGCGGCATTCTGAATGTTTTTATTGATGCATCGACAGACGACTAGAGCAGCCTTCTGTGGCTGGGGTGCTGAACTTAGAAAATCTTGAACAGTCAGTAGCTCTGGTCAATTATCTTTGTTAACTAAAGCCGATTAAGACTAGTTTTACCGCTGTCTCTTATCGAGCAGCGGATCGTAGATCCCAGGCCCGTTAACTTTATTTGTTGACGACATTGAAATACGATCGATTTCGGGTCCGATGCTACGATTTGCTTGAACACGCTCAGTATGCTTCCGAGGG
>CAYWAT010000005.1:0-53027 GCA_964456305.1 uncultured Polyangiales bacterium
GCAGGACTTATTACACGATATCCACAATCACCCCCACGCCAGCGCGGTGGGTCGAGTGGTGTGGCAAGCGCTGATTACAAGTCCGCGCCAAGATTTAGATGGCCCTCTGATCACGCGCCCCGCTCTGGTGCAGAGTTTGTCTACCCAATCGCGGGTGCACTACGAGGATGCGCGTTTGGGCAACGCCAACGTTTTTGACGTTATGCTGCGCGGCGTTCAGAGCATGCAGGATCATGCGCTGATCAACGCCTTTGCGATGGAGGGTTTTGTCGCCGAAGCCGCGGAAACCATCGATAGCAAGGCGCAAAGCGAACTCGCGAAGCATTTTGTGCAGCAGGCCGAGCGCATCGATGCCTATGCACGCGTCTCTCTTTACCCGCTCATCACCGACGCCCTTCATCCGGGTGTACGCGCACACATTTTTGCGCGCCTCGCAGCGAAGCTCGCCGACCAGCAGACCCTCATCACCAATCCACATCGCCATCAAGCACAGCAAGGCACGCGTCTTGGCGCTCTCTTGTACCTCAATCAACTTGCGCCCAGGGACAATGCAGAGTCACCTGCATGGCTTGAGCGCGCACGCGCACAACTGGTCGAGTGGTTTGCGCAGCAACAGCAGCAGCAGGCCCAGCCCACCTATACCCTCAAGGGTCAAAGCATCGCATTACCGCGACGCTTGCTCAGCTTCATCCCACGCTGGCTCACAGGGTGGGGATTGCTTACCTGGTTCATGCGCGGCGTTGTATGGCTCGCAGGGTTGCGGCACCGCAGCCAGATAAAGCTAGAGGCCTCGCACCTCGCCATCACCCGGCACACCACCTTTGCCAAGCAATCCATAAGACAAAAGCATCAGTGTTACAGTCTGCAAAGCCTCAGCCTCGTCGCACGTTACCGTCGCTACCCTGCATTGCCGCTCTTCGTGGGTTTCACGGCCTTTACCGTCGGCGTATTTGTTGGCGCGCTGTGGCTCTTCGAAGGCATCATCGGTGGCGACGCCTGGGTGCTGCTTGCAGGCAGCGGATTGATGTTGCTGGGCATTCTTGTCGATTTTGTGCTCGCGCTTTGGTACCCGCAGCAGCGTGCCAAGACTCGGTTGCGCTTTGTTTTTAGCAATCGCGATGAGTATCTGCTCAATATCGATAAAAACACCGCTCTCGAGAGTTTTCTCAACGCACTTGAAGCCCGTTGGCAGCATACGGAACCCAATAAAGGTGCAACCGACGCGGCTCACGCCAAGCAAGAGGCGCCCTTGGAGACACAGGCCACCCTAGTCGATAGACTCGAAACAGATGCGAGGCCTCCTTCTGTGCCACCACCCAGTGCAGTTGTGGGATCTGAGGGTCGCTACTTTCAAATCCCCTCGCCTCCGCCACCCGAAATCGAGTACAGCCAGGCCAGCCACAGTGAGGAGCCTACCCCTTCGGGCAATGACACGCTGAGACAATCAGACGCGCCTTCGCATCCATCCACTCAGGACGACAACGACAAGGTATGAGCAGCACACTCCCAAGCACGCCTCAAGATAACGAGATTTTGGTTTACGCCGATGGTGGCTGCCGCGGTAATCCGGGCCCTGCTGGCTTGGGCGTGGTAATGCGCTGGGACCAGTACGAGCGCAGCTATTCCGAATACCTCGGCCCCGCCACCAACAACATCGCCGAGCTCACCGCCGTGTTGCGCGCGCTGCAAAGTCTGCCCGATCCGACGCGTCCTGTGCATATCTTGACGGATTCGCAATATACCATCGGCGTGCTGACCAAAAACTGGAAGGCCAAAGCCAACGTGGAGCTCATCGCCACCATCAAAGACACGCTCGCAGGCGTCGGCAGATATGCCTTTACCCATGTGCGCGGTCATGCCGGCGTCGCACTCAACGAACGCGCCGACGCGCTGGCAAACCAGGCGATGGATACGCAGCAGAGCGCGGGTTGGTCGGAAACCCGCAGCATCGGATAGCCAGCCACCGCAACGTTAACTGCAAGGCATTAGATTCCATGCGCTACGCCAATCACCGCAACGATGCCTGTTAAACGCCAGACTCTGTGTGCTGCGTGCGACCAACGGGAGCGCTCACGGAGTGAGTAGCAGCACTTGGCACCCATAAGAAACTCAGCAACGCCTGGCCCGCATAGGAACTTCAGCGACGCGTGGCACGCATAAGTGCTCCAACTTAGTGCATTGAGCACGACAGAATGATACAGCAGCCAGCATGACTGCTGGGTCCTCGTCGCCTAATCTGTCTCGTCTTGTGGAAACCATGCGCACCCTCCTCGGCGAAGGGGGATGTCCCTGGGATCGGGAGCAAACGCTTGAGTCCATTCGCTCGCACATGCTCGAGGAGGCCTACGAGGTCGCCGATGCCATCGATCAAAAGGACCCCGAGGCGCTGCGCGAAGAGCGGGGCGATGTGCTCTTTCAAGTCGTCTTTCAAAGCGAGCTCGCCGCCAAACGTTACGGCTTCAGCTTGCAGGACATCATCGACGACAGCTGCGCCAAGATGATTCGCCGGCATCCTTATGTGTTCGGCGGCCCCAAGGTCAACTCCGTCGACGAAGCGATCAAGGCCTGGGAGCAGGCCAAGGCCAAAGAAAAGAAGGGACGCAGCGTCTTGGCCGGTATTCCCAAAGCCCTGCCGGCATTATTGCGAGCGGCACGCAGCGAAGAAAAAATCAGCAGTCTCAACGTCCCTCTGCAAGGCCACGATGAGGCTCGGCAAGCGAGCTGCCAGGCTTTTGAAACGCTACTTGGGCACTCTCAGCAAGACGATCGGCACCCCGAAGCACTGAGCAAGGCTTTTGGCAATCTATTGTTCGCCTTGGTGCGCTGGGCACGCTCTCTCGGCGTGGACAGTGAGAGTGCTCTACGGCAGCGTCTCGACCTCGTATCCAATCGGGTGCAGCAGGCCGAAAACGACCCTCGTCTTAAGCTAAACAAAACGCTTTGGGAAGACGCGCACTGATGCCGCAAACGCATGATTAAGTACATCGGCTCAAAGCGCGAACTCATCCCAGACATTCTCGCCATCATCACCGGCTTGCCAGAGGTTAAACACGTACTCGACCCCTTCTCCGGCACCTGTCGCGTGGGCCATGCCCTCAAACAGAAGGGCTTCAGGGTGAGCGCCAGCGACTACACCGCCTACGCCAGCACCCTGGCCACCGCGTATATTGTCGCCGATGTCGAGCAGTACGCCGCCGAGGCACAAACGCTCATCGAGGAACTCAACACCTTGCCGGGCAAGCCCGATTATTTCACCGACACCTTCTGCATTCGCTCCCGCTTTTTCCAACCTCACAACGGCGAACGCATCGACGCCATCCGCAATGCCATCGAGGCCAAGTCGCTGGATCCCGTGCTCAAGGCCGTGCTGCTCACCGCCCTGATGGAAGCGGCCGATCGCGTCGACTCCACCACAGGGGTGCAGATGGCCTACCTCAAAGAGTGGGCCCCGCGTGCCTACAACGCACTCGCGCTGCGCTTGCCAACACTACTGCCACGCGCTGCGTGGGGACCGGGTCATGCCGCCGCTGCCGATGCCCTCGAGGCGGTGAGCTGCAGCGATGCCGACCTCACCTATTTGGACCCTCCTTACAACCAGCATTCTTATTTGGGCAACTATCATATCTGGGAAACCCTCTGCCGCTGGGACAGGCCCGAGGTCTACGGGGTGGCCTGCAAACGCAGCGATTGCCGCACTCGCAAAAGCCCCTTCAACTCCAAACGTCAATGCAGCGCCGCCCTGACCGAGCTCTTAAAGGCCGTGCGCTCGCGTTATCTGCTCCTCTCCTTCAGCAACGAGGGCTACTTCAGCAAAGAAGCGCTCATCGCCTTGCTGGAAAGCATCGGTACCCTGCACATCAACGAGCGGTCGCACCGTCGTTATGTGGGATCGCAAATCGGAATCTACAACCCCCAGGGCGAGAAAGTGGGCAAAGCGCGGCATCGGCGCAATACCGAGTATCTTTTTCTCATCGATCGCGGGGCTTAAACCACCCTCACTTCACGCTGATCCTGCTTAGCAAACCCATCACAGCTTTAAAAAACCGTTCACAAGTAACAATTGACCGTTCACAGGTGAAATTAAGCGCCTCACAGGTCAAAAACAACTAATCACAACGGAATTAAAGCGTATCACAAGAAAAATGGGGCTTCAGGGAGGTTGTGATCGCTTCAGTTTGCTTGTGATTGATTTCCCGGCGCTTGTGATCGACTTCAAGACGCTTGTGATTGATTTCCCAGCGCTTGTGATCGACTTCAAAACGCTTGTGATTGACGTCAGTTGCGCCAGTAATACATTGGGGTTGCCACTTGACTGCTTTCAAGCACGTATCCACGCTTTCCCAGCACCGATGTGTTCGTCGATCGGCTTCGATGTAGCTGAAGCCTCAGCGAGCACCACGTTCCTGGGCGGAGAAACCACAGCCGCAGGCATCGTTCGACACTGCTGCGCAACCATGTTAAGGCTGTGCACGGCGTTTTTGCCGCATTTGTTTTCGTGAGCAGGAGAAACTAACCATGACGGAATTTATCTGGTGGGTTGTGTTCGGCCTTATTGCCGGCGTTATCGCTAAACTTTTGATGCCTGGCCGTGATCCAGGCGGCTTTATCGTCACCATCCTCATCGGTGTTGCCGGCGCCTTCATCGGGGGTTTCATCGGCCGCTACCTGGGCTTTGGCGGCGTCAATGGCTTCAATATCCGCAGCTTTGCGATTGCTGTGGGAGGCGCCATTGTGCTTTTGGCAGGGTATCGCGCACTCAAAAAAGCCTCGCGATAAGCAAAGCGCAGGGTGTGGGCCAGCATAGACTATCGTTGTTAATGATTTTGGAGTAACGCCAAAGTACGTGCCCACATCTCGTCGTTTAAATCCGCCCCGGCATCGTGCACATAGCTCGGCTATTCGGCCGACACACCTCGGCACGGTGCCCTTTTGGGGCAAACAAATGGTGCATCAATACCGGCTCAACAACGGGTTGCGGATTTCTTTATTGGTGGACCACGCCGCCCCTGTGCTGAGCTACCACACCTGGTATCAGGTGGGTTCGAAATACGAAAAGCCGCACAAAACCGGGCTGGCTCATCTTTTTGAACATCTAATGTTCAATCCAACCCAGAATTTTGCCGCAGGCGAGTTCGACCGTCTGATCGAACAGGCCGGGGGCGAGGCCAACGCCGGCACCTGGACCGATTGGACCTATTATCACAATAATCTTCCCTCCCGGTATCTGGAGTTAAGCGCCAAACTCGAGTCCGAGCGCATGGCGAGGCTGACCTTGCAGCAGTCTCTGCTCGATTCGGAAAAAGAAGTGGTGGCGAATGAGCGGCGTTACCGGGTGGACGACGACATCGAAGGCAGTGCTAGCGAGGCCCTGTATGCCTTAGCCTTTAAACGCCATCCCTATCGTTGGCCCACCATTGGTTGGATGCGCGACATTGAGCGCTTCACCCTCGACGACTGTCAAGACTTCTACCGCCGTTATTACGCGCCTAACAATGCCCACGTGGTGGTCGCTGGACGCATTCGCATCGATACCACCCTGGAGATGCTCCAGCATTATTATGGCGCCATCAAGTCCTCCCCCCTTCCTGTGCTCGACTTCGAGCAGGAAAGAGCCCAGCGCAAGATGCGATACGGCGTAGTGGAAAAAGAGAGCTCCAGCGCCAAGCTTTTGCTGGGCTGGCGTATCCCCTCCTTTGGTCACCCGGACTGGCAAGCCCTCGCTTTGCTGCATGAAGTGCTCTTGGGCAGCCGCAGCGCCCGCCTGCATCAGCGTTTGGTCTACGAAGAAGAAATCGCCAGCGAGGTGCATGGCTCGTTAACCCCCTTCCAAGATCCAGGGCTGTACGAGCTGTGGGTCAACATGCGCGAAGGCCACGATGTCGAGCAGGCCTTTGCGATCATCCAAGACGAGCTAGACGCGATCCAACGCAATTTACGCCCTATTCAAGATAGCGAGCGCGAACGCGCGCAAAATAGCAACGAACTGGGCTTTCTGAACGGAATGGAAAGCGCCCATGGCAAAGCCGAACAGATAGGCTTCTACCAAGCCGTGCGCGGCAGCGTGACCGGCATCAAAGAAGACCTCGAAGCCAGCCAAAAACTGCCCATCGACGCCCTGCGCAAAGCAGCCTGCACCTACCTGCGCCCGCAGCAATGCTGCCGCGTGGATATTCTCCCACCGTCCCCCTGAGCAAAAGCTCCACAGGGGCTAAACGAGACTAGCGGGGAGCAAGCTTCGACGCCAAGACGCCTGCAAAAGGTTTCGATACGGACGCTACTTGCCCAACTGGACAAGAATTATCCCCCCGGCTAAACCCGCAGCATGAATACCGCTGCTTTTGACCGCCTGCGCCAACGTTTTAGTACGCTCTATGGTCCTGCGGCGGTGGAGCGCTACCTGCCCGCGCTGCAGCGCAAGCTCGACAAGGACGCGGCAGCGATTCAGTCCTCACTCGCGACAGCGCAAACGCAATGGGACGAGCGGGACCACGTGCTGATCACCTATGGCGATCAAGTCCAGCGCGAGGGCGAGGCAACGTTGCGTACCCTGACCGATGTACTCGTCGAGTACGGCTGGCATGAGAGCCTGCGCACCGTGCATTTGCTGCCCTGCTTTCCCTATTCCTCCGACGATGGCTTTTCGGTGATCGATTATCGCCGCATCGACCCCGCTTTAGGAAGCTGGGAGGAGGTGCGTTACCTGCGTCAGCGTTTTCAACTCATGCTGGACTTTGTGCTCAACCACGCCTCATCCCAAAGCGCGTGGTTTCAGTCTGCATGTGCCGGAGAAGAACCGCATCGCGACTATTTCTTGCGTATGCCTGCCGAAACGCCCCTGCAGCAGGTGACACGACCGCGCAGTTCGCCCCTGCTTAGCCCTTATCCCGGCCCCGATGGCAACACAGAGCATTACTGGACTACCTTCAGCGCCGATCAGGTGGACCTCAACTACGCCAATCCCGAGCTCCTGCTGGAGATGATCGACATCATGCTGCTCTACCTGCAGCAAGGTGCGCATATTTTGCGTTTGGATGCCATTGCCTACCTGTGGAAAGAGCTGGACAGCAGCTGCGTGCATTTGCCGCAAACCCATGCAGTGGTGAAACTGCTGCGCGACGTCATCGACTACCTTGAATTGCCTGCCTGGCTGCTCACCGAGACCAATGTGCCGCATCAGGAGAACATCAGTTACTTCGGTCAACGCGATGAAGCACACATGGTCTACCAATTCAGCCTGCCGCCTTTGTTATTGGAGGCACTGCTGGCCGAAAATGCGAGCGCACTCAATGCCTGGCTAGCTGATTTGCAAGCGCCCCCACAGGGCTGCACCTATTTCAACTTCACGGCCTCTCATGATGGCGTTGGTTTGCGTCCTCTGGAAGGACTGTTGGATGACGCGCGTCTTGCAGCACTGGTCAAGGCCATCAAAGCACGCGACGGCCTGGCCAGTATGCGACGGCGAAGTGATGGATCGGAAAGCCCTTACGAGTTGAACGTTAGCTACGTCAGCGCGCTCAGCGATATCGACAATCCGCATAGCGAGCAAAGCGTGCAGCGTTTCTTGGCCTCACAAGCGGTGATGCTGGCGCTACAAGGCATCCCTGGGATCTATTTTCATAGCCTCGTAGGCACACGGAACGATCTCGACGGCCTTCGTGCCAGCGGTCATGCCCGCCATATCAATCGCCACAAATACCAAGCCGACGAACTAGCAACATGGTTGCAGGACCCCGACAGTGCACAACACCGCATTTATCGCGCTTATCAACATTTGCTGAGCCTTCGCCGGGCACAGCCAGCCTTTCATCCGGATGGTGCACAACATTGGGTGGATTCAAAGCACCCTGCTCTGCTTCACTTCAAGCGCCTTAGCCCCGACCAAACGCAAGCGATCGAGGTTGTGGCCAATGTCAGCTCTCAACCCATCGCTTATCAAACTGGCTTAGCGGGCAACTATCGCGACTTGATCAGCAACACCGCTTTGAGCGATGCGAACTGGCGACTTGGGCCTTTCCAGGTGCTCTGGGCTCACTTAGAACGCCCCTGATTTACTTTGATCTTGGTTTTCGTCCGGCTGCTAAGCACAGCGACGACTGCGAAGCATCAGACTCTGTAGGCTGCGCCAGCTATCGTTACGCTGACGGTGAAACGCCAGACTCCTGTGCGTTGTGCCAACCTCCGCAACGTTAACTGCGGTGCATTGGATTCTATGTGTTGCGTATGAGCGAAGCGAATGCCTGCGAAGCAGGTAGCAACACCCGGCATCTATAGGAACTTCAAACAACGCCTGGTATGCATAGAAATTTCAGAAGCGAACGCCTGCGGAGCAGGTAGCAGCGCCTGGCAATCAAAGGGTGTCTCTCTATACGTCTTCGGTCTTGCGGTTCGGGCGCACTCAAGCTCAAAGTAAATCAAGAACGTTCTAACTCGAGGAAGGGAGGGACTTAGCCGTGGAGCAGCAAGCGCTCTGGGTTTTCGAGATACTGAATCAAGGTGTAGGCAAACTCGGCGCCCATATGTCCATCGATGATGCGGTGGTCGAGAGAAAGCGATAGCAGCGCAATCTTGCCCACGGCAATCTCACCCGCGCGCACCACGGGTTTTTCTTTGATGCGATGCACCGCCAAAATACCTACCTCGGGGTAGTTGAGCACAGGCGTCGCAAGCAAACCGCCCTGCTTGCCCAAAGAGGTCACGGTAAAGGTGGAGCCACTCAGCTCCTGCGACGACAAACCTCCAGTCCGCGCCCCTTGGGCCATGCGCGCAATCTCGCGTGCCATCGCGATAAGCGACAACTGGTCCGCGTGACGCAACACCGGCACCACCACCCCCTGCTCGGTCGCGGTGGCAATGCCGATATGATAGTAGCGCTTGAGCACCAGCTCTTGGCAGGCCTCGTCCAAGCTGCTGTTGAGCATGGGATGCGCCTTCAAGGCCAACACCGTCGCGCGCACAATAAAAGGCAGGTAGTTGAGCTGCACTCCCTCATCAACGGCGGCAGGACGCATGCGTTCGCGCAACTCCACCAGGCGCGTCACATCGCACTCCTCCACGAAGGTAAAATGCGCGGCCGTGTTTTTGGCCTGCTGCATGCGCTTGGCAATGGCGCGGCGCACACCCACGAAAGGCACGCGTTGCTCCGACTCGGTAGAATGAACGAGAGCATCCACAGTCGTTGATCGATTGCGCTGCAGATCCTCTTTGGTGACACGGCCACCTTCGCCTGTGGCGGTGACCGCGTTGATATCGAGGCCCAGTTCGCGTGCCAAGCGTCGTACAGCAGGCGTTGCTAATGCCTTGGCACCTTTTGCAACCACTGGCGTCGAAGCGTTTTTCGCATCCGCAAAGTAGCTGGACCCGGGCAGGCCAGAACGAATGTCGCCTACAGCGCTTGCGGTCACCTCGTCATCGCCGGAGGTCTCGACCTCGATCACCACCAGGACATCCCCCACCTTAGCCACGCCGCCGCGATCGACTTTGACCTCGGCGATACGACCGCCACGCGGAGCGCCAATGTTCACTGTGGCTTTATCGGTCATGATATCAACCAAAGGCTGGTCTTCATCAACGGCTTGACCGGGCTTGACATGCCACTCGACGATTTCACCTTCGGCAACACCTTCGCCGATGTCGGGCATACGAAACTTAAAACGAGCCATGAGAGTCTTCCTTAGCTGAACGAGGAGGAGAGGTTAGAAGCGAGCACTTTCGATCAAGGCCGGCACAATGCGATGTTTGAGGGGCAGGTACTCGTTTTCGAGCACAAAGGGAAAAGGCGTATCCCAACCGGTTACCCGCTGAGGTGGCGCTTCTAGATGCAAAAAGCAATGCTCTTGAATAAGAGCGATGAGCTCAGCGCCAAAGCCACAGGCCTTCGCCGCTTCGTGTACTACCACAACCCGCCCCGTTTTCTGTACGCTTTGGGTGAGGGTCTCAAGGTCAAGCGGCCAGAGAGTGCGTAAGTCAATAACCTCAACATCAATCCCCTGGGCAGCCACTTCATCCGCGGCAGCCAACGCCTCGTAAAGCATGGCGCCCCAGGCAATGCAGGTCACCTGCTCCCCCGCACGCAGCACCTGGGCTTTGCCTAGAGGGATGCGATACTCGCCCTCGGGCACCTCGGCTTTGACCGCTCGGTAGACTCGCTTGGGTTCGAAGAAAATCACCGGATCGTCATCAGCAATCGCCTGAAGTAGCAACCCCTTCGCATCATGCGGATTGGAAGGACACACTACCTTAAGCCCAGCCTGGTGGATAAAGAGAGACTCGGGTGACTGCGAGTGATAATGCCCACCGCGAATGCCGCCCCCAACGGGCACACGCACCACCATGGGCACCTGGTACTCGCCACCAGAGCGATAACGGTACTTAGCGGCTTCATTCACCAGTTGGTCATAGGCAGGATAAATAAAGTCCGCGAACTGAATCTCGGGCACAGGCCGCATACCATACAAAGCCATGCCGATAGCGGTGCCGACGATGCCATTTTCGGACAGAGGGGTATCGATCACCCGCGCCTCGCCAAACTCCCGATGCAACCCATCGGTCACCCGGAAAACTCCGCCAACCTGACCCACATCTTCGCCCAACAGCACCACTTCGTCACTGTTATGCAGCGCCAAGCGCAAGGCATCTTGCAGGGCATGCACCATGGTCATCATTGCCATGGCTCAGTCCTCCCCATGTTGCGGCGCTCTTGGCAAGGCATGGCAATGCGCTGACTGACGCGCGAGGTGAGTGGGCATCGTGGCATACACGCCCTCGAACATCGTCTGCAGCTCAGGCTTGGCTTTGGCTTCGGCAGCTTGAATGCACTGTTTGAGTTCCTGCTCAACAGAGGCGCGATAGGCTTCCTCTTGGGTCTCGCGCCACGCTTTTTTGCCGATCAAAAAGGCAGCCAAGCGTTTGAGTGGGTCACCCCCCGCAAAGGCAGCAAACTCGTCTTCAGAGCGATAGGCGGTCGGATCATCCGAGGTAGAGTGACTCCCCAAACGATAGGTTTCGAGCTCGATCAACACCGGCCCCTGACCGCTGCGTGCGTATTGTGCGGCCTCTTGCACACAGGCATGCACGGCCAATGCATCGTTGCCGTCGCAGCGCACTGACCGCACTCCGTAGCCCTCGCCTTTGTCGGCCAAATGCCTGCAGGCGCTTTGCTGCGAACGGGGAATACTGATGGCCCATTGGTTATTGCGGCATAAAAAAATTGTCGGGGTGCGATACACCCCAGCGAAGGTCATGGCGGAGTGAAAGTCGCTCGAGCTAGTGGCTCCATCACCAAAAAAGACCGCGGTCACGATAGGGTCGTTTTTAAGCTTAGCCGCCCAGGCAAAACCTACCGCGTGTGGGATTTGGGTGCCCACCGGTGAGCTAACCGAGGCATAGGCATGTTCGCGACTGGTGTAGTGGTCGGGCATCTGCCGCCCTTGCACGGTGTCATCAACGTTGCCGTACATGTTGTCGATGTAGCGTTGCAAAGGAAATCCCCGCCAGAGCAACGCGCCGATCTCGCGATAACAAGGAAAGATCCAGTCCTTTGCCGACAAGGCAGCTGCCGATGCCACGATGCTGGCTTCTTCGCCCAGCGAACCCACATGAAAAGCAACGCGACCTTGACGCTGCAAGCGCTCGAGCTGCTGATCGATGATGCGGTTACGCAGCATGGCGCAGTAGATATCGACAGCCTTTTGCATGTCCATGCCCATCTCGGCCCCGCCTTTGAGGCTGCCCTCGGCATCAAGCACGCGATAGTAGCGCAACTCTTGTTCAAGGCCTGCGCCCTTATTTGAGTGGCCTTGATTGTGCGCGGCAGGGGGTTGCACAGACAGGGACATGGATACTCCTAGGGGGAAGCGTTAGATAAAAACTATACCACAACCCGCAGTGACCGACGTTTGCCATACCGGTCGCCAATATGGCTTTGCACCGGCTTGAGCATCCCCTGCATAAAGGCCTCGGCAGCGCGATAGCTGGAGCGCACCAAAGGACCCGACGCGACGTATTTAAAATCCAAGGCATACGCCTGTTCTTGGTAACTCGCGAACTCCTCGGGATCGACATAACGCTGCACCGGGGCGTGTTTAGGCGTAGGACGCAGGTACTGACCGATGGTCACCACATCTACATCTGCAGCACGCAGCTTTTCGAGCGCATCGTGCATCTCCTCTTGGGTCTCACCAATGCCCACCATCAGTGATGACTTGGTCACATTAGCGCCCTCTTCCTTAGCCCAGCGCAACACATCGATAGAGCGCTGCCACGAACAACGCGCGTCACGCATGCGGCGTTGCAAGCGCGGGACCACTTCGACGTTATGGGAAAAGACATCGGGCTGCCCCTCTTGAACGACCGTCGTAATATCAACGCGACGGCCAAGAAAGTCACCCGTCAAAGTCTCGACAAGCAGATTAGGCGAGAGGGTCTTGGTGTGCCGAACGGTCTTCGCTACATGCGCAGCTCCACCATCGGCTAAGTCATCGCGATCGACCATGGTCATCACCACATAGGCCAGATCCATCTGCGCTAAGGCTTGGGCAACATGATCGGGCTCGTTCGTGTCAACTACACCCCCGGGCTTGCCCGTGCTCACCGAGCAGAAACGACACCCGCGTGTACAGGTATCGCCCAAAATCATAATCGTCGCGGTGCCCCCGCCCCAACACTCACCGATGTTCGGGCAACGCGCCTCCTCGCATACCGTATGCAGATTCAGGCGACGAAAAGTGTCTTTGAGCGATTCATAGGTCGAACCTCCCGGCATACGCACGCGTAACCAAGAAGGCTTTTTGGCAGCAGGCAGTCCCATGTGATTCAACCTAGGCGGGAGCGACGCGAACTGCAATGGACAGCACGCGTTTCTCCGTGTCTAGGCAATAACTGGCGGCTTATGAATGAGACCACCATCTACATCACTTACTCCTCCACCACACACAAACGGCTATCGATGGGATGTTCTGGCGATAAGGTCACACGGTCTAGCTCTGGGCAAACAGCGGTTTGGGTATCGCGCTTGGTGTTGGTGATTTGCTTTGCCTGGGTGGTTTGCGTTTGCAGTACATCTCGATACAGAGGAATCACGGCATCGCCATATTGGTAGCTATGCCGCGCTTTGGCATTGGTATAAAAGAAGCCGGGTGGACCACCGGTAGAACGGTACACATACATCACGCCACACACCTCATACTGACCTAAGACGACGGTGTAGCTAGTGACTCCAGGCTGCCCGGGACAGGCTCCGGGACCGCTGACAAAATCAAGGGTGTCTTTGTAATTAGCGAGCTGAAATAGACTCATCGCGCAAACCATACCTGTGCTTTGCACCCATTTCGGCATGTCGTATCCACTGGCAGCGTAATTAACCGTGGGGTAAGAACCAGGGATAGGGCAGCCAGGCAAGGTCACGGGATGCGTGGGGCGTGCCTCGCAGGTGTTGGGGCTGATGCGCACCCCACCGCGATCACAGGCAGCATCTTCGCCAATCTGCTCTTTGACGGTCACTTTTTTGCTGCACTGACCGTTGTTGTGATTGCTCCAGCTCGCATCCGGGCACTGCCAACGCGGTTCGGCGATATCTTTTTGGCATTGCACGGTTTGCGCAACACGATCTTCAACACGCGTATAGCTGCTATCGGCACAATGCTTGGCAATGACACAACGACCGGCAGTGTCTTCGTGCAAGTCTGGGTGAATGGCCTCGCAACCTGAGGACTCTTCAAGCTCGGCATCGTTGCCCGGCGCGTTGGGCCCGCCCTGCTGTTCACCCGCTGCGCTGGAGGATTCTTCCTCGCTGTTGCAGCCCAGGGAGAGAAGGAAAATCAAGGTAACAAGAAACAAAGGTAGGCACTTCATGGCTGCCCTACCTAGCAGCACACAAGCTACGGCTCAAGACAGGTAGGTGTAGCTACGCATGCTTGCCTCGTAGTGTTCGATGAAGACCCGCATTTGCTCAAGGGTCATGGTGCCTTGACGAATGGCGCGCTCGGCCTGGTGACGTACGCGCTCCAGCATCGTTTTCGGCTCATACTGCACATAACGCAGCACATCCTCAATGCGGTCCCCCGGAATGAGATGATCAACGTGATAGCCCTTATCCTCCACGCGCACATGCACCGCATTGGTATCGCCAAAGAGGTTATGCAGATCGCCAAGGATTTCTTGGTAGGCGCCATTGAGGAACATTCCCAGCATATACGGTTCGCCACTGCGAAAAGGATGTACCGGTAGCCAGGGCTTGATCTCTTTTTCATCGATGAAAGCGTCCACCTGACCATCGCTATCGCAGGTCAAGTCCGCCAAAGAAGCACTCACGGTGGGCTGCTCCGTCAAACGATGAATGGGCATGATGGGAAAAAGCTGCTCAATCGCCCACACATCGGGGGCCGACTGAAACACCGAAAAGTTGCAGTAATAGATCGCGCTTAGAATGCGCTGCAGAGACTTGAGCTCTTCAGGAACACGCGGCAGCTCACGCAGCATGCGAAAAATGCGATGACAGCAACACCAATAAAGACGCTCGGCATCGGCGAGCTCGCGTAAGCTTAGGTACCCAAACTTGAAGAGATTTTGCGCCTCTTCTTTGCTCTGACAGGCATCATGCCAGGCCTCTTGCACATTCTTAGGCGCGATCCCCTGCCAGGTTTCGTACAAGTCGCGCAGGGTGCGGTGCGTAAAGGTAGCTGGATTGTCGGGCTCGGCGAAATGCAGCTGATCGGCGCCCACCACTTCAAATACCAGCACAGACTGATAGGCTGCAACGGCGCGACCGCTCTCGCTGACAATGGTGGGCTCGGCAACCCCGGCGCGCTGACAGGCCGACTTGATGGCAATCACCACATCGTAGGCGTACTCCTGAATGTCGTAGTTGCGTGAGGCGTGAAAATCGGTGCGGGAGCCGTCGTAATCCACGGCCAATCCACCGCCTACATCGAAGTAACGCATCTGTCCGCCCAAACGGCATAGCTCGACATACACATTGGCGGCTTCACGCAAGGCATTCTTGAGAGGGACAATGCTGGATACCTGACTGCCCACATGAAAATGCAGCAGCTGCAAGCAGTCGAGCATGTCGCGCTCACGCAAACGCTCGGCCACGCTCACCATCGCAGAGGCACTCAAACCGAACTTGGCATGCTCGCCGGAGGATTTTGACCAACGGCCCAAGCCACGGGCATTAAGCTTGGCACGCACGCCGAGCATGGGGCGAATGCCCAGCTTCTCGTAAGCCTGAAAGACCAGATCGAGCTCCTCGGCCCGTTCCAGCACCACCACCACGCTATGTCCAAAGCGCTGCGCCACCAGTGCGGTTTCGATGTAGCGCAGGTCTTTGTAGCCATTGCAAATGATGAGGCCGCCCTCTTCATCCATGGCGGACAAGGCAATAAGCAGCTCGGGCTTGGAACCAGCCTCCAGACCAAAGTGCCAGGCTTTACCTGCCCGCACGACATCCTCAACCAGGTGACGCTGCTGATTCACCTTGACCGGATACACGCCGCGATAACTGCCGCGGTAATCGTACTCGTCGATGGCATTGCGAAAACAGTGATTCAGCGAACGAATACGATCGTGCAAAATATCGGGAAAGCGAATCAGCAGGGGCAATGCAGTGCCGCGGGTCACCAGATCGCTCACCAAGGAATGCAAATCGATCTGCTGTGGCTGCTCAGGATCGGGCGTCACAGTGACATTGCCCGCCTCATTGATCGCAAAATAAGGACGCCCCCAACCACGAATGTGATAGGTGCGCTCACTCTGCTCAATGCTCCAGTCCTGCTTGCTCATAAACCCAGCGTCAGCGCATAGCCCAGGAAGAGGCTCTTTTCTACGCACAAAAATTAGCGTTGCATAATCTTACCCTAAGGTGATTGCACAGGATACACTCTCGCCATGCCGCATGCCCAGACATCATTTCATCCCCGTCACGACAATCTAATAGAGCTGCACGAGCAGTCGTTGACGCGTTTCGCAGCGCGACCTTTGTTTGGCGTTAAGCGTCAGGGTCAATGGCAATGGCAAAGCTACGCTGAGTTTGGCGAGCAAGTGCAAGCGATGCGCCGTGCCCTCATGCAGCTGGGTTTAGCATCGGGCGAGCGGGTTGCGATCATCTCCGATAACCGGCCGGAATGGGCGGTCATGAGTTACGCCAGTTTTTACCTGGGCGGGGTGGTGGTCCCCATGTACGAATACCAGCCCGCCAGTGAATGGCTTTACATCCTGCAGAATTGCGCTGCTAGCGTAACCTTCGCGGCAACGACAACCATCGCGCAAGAGCTCTGTGATTTCCATCAGCAGCAACAGCTTCCTGCACTAAAACATCTCATTGTCGCCGATGATGCACTGCCAACGACGCAAGGCGAGCTTCGTTGCCACAGCTTTCAAGCGCTGCTCACGACCACGCATGCATCGACGCTACCTGCACCGCCCAAACGCGACGACTTGGCCACGCTCATCTACACCTCGGGGACCACTGGTGTGCCTAAAGGAGTCATGCTCTCGCACGGCAACCTTGTTGATAATGTCTGCGCCGTCTCCGGATTGCACCCGTTGAATCAAGAGGACTGCTCCCTCTCTTTTCTGCCCTGGGCGCATAGCTTTGGCCAAGTCGCCGAACTGCATACCTTTATGAACCGGGGTGCCGCGATGGCTATCGCCGAATCCACCGATAAGATTGTGGATAACCTTGCCGAGATTCGCCCCACGGTGCTGGTAAGCGTCCCACGCATCTTCAATCGTATGTACGAACGCATTTGGCAACGGGTAGAAAGCTCTGGTGGAGTACGTAAATGGCTATTCATGCAGGCCGTGCACACCGCATCCCTGCGCCAAGAAAACGCTCATGCGGGTCATGTTGGCCTTTGGCTCAACGGCAAACATCGCCTGCTCGATACCTTGGTATTCGCCAAGATCCGCGCACGCTTTGGTGGCCGTTTGCGCTTTGCCATCAGTGGTGGCGCCTCTCTCTCCCGTCACGTCGCAGAATTTATCGATCACTTGGGCATCCGCGTTTACGAAGGCTACGGCCTAACGGAGACATCCCCTGTGATCGCCGTGAACATGCCCGGCGCTTACAAAGTGGGCTCGGTGGGCCCCCTGATTCCCGGGGTTGAGGTCAATATCGATGCCGCTGCAAGCCACGACCATAATCAGGGCGAAATCATTGTCTACGGACATAACGTGATGCAGGGCTACTACGAACTCCCAGAAGAAAACCAACAGGTCTTCACCGCAGACGGCGGTCTACGCACCGGCGATCTAGGTTTCATCGACAGCGACGGCTTCTTATTCATCACAGGTCGCATCAAAGAGCGTTACAAGCTTGAAAACGGCAAATACATCGCGCCAGTGCCCTTGGAGGAGAGTCTTAAATTGTGCCCCTGGATCAGCAACATCATGATTTACGGCGACGACAAGCCTCACAACGTCGCATTAATTGTGCCCAATCTTGAAATGGTGATTGCATGGGCCAAAGAAAATCACATTCGTGTCGATAGCACGACCAAGCTACTATCTGACCGCCGCGTTCATGCGAAGTATCAGGAATTGATCAAAGAGTTTTCATCATCGTTTAAGCCCTATGAAAAGATCCGTCAATTTTCATTGATCGATGAAGTCTTTACACCCGAAAATGGTCTCTTAACACCCTCGCTTAAGATCAAGCGCCGAGAAATACTAAGACGTTATCAAAAAACGATCGACACTCTTTATGTCCAGTGAAAACGGCACTGATCAAGTAAGGCGAGCAGCGGAGCAACCCATACGAAAAGAGCGCTTTGGAGTATTACTCGCATTACTCCTGGCGGGCGCTGCGCTTGGGTGGGCTGGATACTCTATTGGTGCGAAAAAACACAACGCCTCGTCTCCATTAATTGCACGTGACTCAGCGTCAGTGGTCCATGCAGTGCGTCATGTGGCAAAGCTCGAAAGCACTGTGTTTCATATGGAGCGCGTGATCGATCTCTACCGAGAAACCGAAGGGCCTTTCAATCTTCTCAAGGGCAAAGACAGTATCTTACTCATTGCTGTTGCAGATATCCGTGCCGGGATTGATCTGGAAAAAATACGTCCAGAAGACATTACAGTAAATCATACTAAATCACAGGTGGAGTTGCGCTTACCGCCTCCTGAGATTCTTTCGGCAACTCTCGATAACGGCAAAACCTATGTTCACAGCCAATCGCGGAGCCTGTGGAGTAAAAAGCAGCAATCGCTTGAAACCGAAGCACGTCAATATGCCGAGCGTCAGTTATCAAACGCAGCGATTAAGGCAGGTATTTTGAGCCATGCGCGTCAGCAAGCCGCGATCATACTTCGCGGATTACTTCGTGAGCTTGGATTTCAAACTGTTTTAGTTAAGTGGCAAAATGACGAGAACGATCTCATTTAGGCGCACCAAGGGTCACGCCAATAATTAATGTGCCGCCCTGGTGGCTCTGACCTGCAACGAAAAAGGGATCACCCGGAGAAGCCATAACTCGCAGTAACATGGCATATTTTTTATCGCCTGGGCCCTTGAGCGAAGCGCTTACTTGATACTTGCCCCCCGGTTTAATGCCTTCAACTTTGAGACGCAGTACGCGACCATTAGGAAGCTTGACTGTCTGCTCACCGCCCTTGCTTATCTTGATAGAGGGCTTTGATAATACCTGCATGGATAAGAAAGAATTAAAGGGAGGCTTTTTAAGGGCTGGTATTTTAGCTAAGGAAGGATCTATTTTGCCTGCTTCTTCTTTGGCTAAAATCACCAGAACCTCGCCAGCGATTGCTTTACCTTGAGCCATTGCATGACCAGCAAGGTTTAGCAGCACAAAAAGAGAAACAATGCAGTATAAACGGAATTGAAAATAGGGCTTATGTGCATTCATAGTTTACCTCGGAGTATGTATGTTTTGCTCGTTAATCCAGACAATGGCAATGGAGTGACCCGCTTTATCTTCCACAGCAAAAACAGTTCCTGTATTGCCACCAAAATCAGCTTCGATGACAGCAGAGCCACCCAACGGCACCGACGCGGGATCCTCTGTCGTAGCGAAAGAGGGCAATGCGAGCGACTGAGACGTGACGCTGTTAAGCCGAGGCTGAATCCATAGCATCCACGCTGCCGCGACTAAAGCAGTGGTGGTTACCGAGATTGAAAGCCAGCGAAGAAGCGCTTTGGATTGCTTTTTTTTGAAGGGAATCAGTGGTGCTTTTTGCGTGGATGGTACTACGCCTTGCTGATCGATATCATCGAGAATTCGTTGAAAAAGCATTTCCGAATCAACAGGGAGCTGCACGTTATCGCCCCACCTCTTCATGGAATCACGCAACTGTAGGTAGCGGGTATGCTCGGCACGATATGACGCGGATGCAGCAAGCTTCTTTTCAACCTCATGACATTCCTGAGGGCTTGCTTCACCGTCGATGTACCGCTGCAAACAATCGTCATGATTATCGCTTAGATGCGTACTCACAGTCCCTCCTCAATAATGCTCAAGCTATCACTGGACAATTCCTCGCTAAGCAACTCTTTCATGCGTCTGCGTGCGTTAAACAGACGACTCATCACCGTCCCCTTAGGAATCTGAAGCACATCTGCCAGCTCAGCATAGCTCAGTCCCTGCACATCACGCAGGACAAACAAAATACGCTGCGCATCGGAGAGCTGCTCCAGTGCTCGCGTTATTTTTCGACTAACCTCACGCTTCGCAAATTCATTATAGGGATTGTTATGCTTATGCTGCTGAAGCCAGCCACTGGTTTCTGGACTGTGAAAGGAATGCTGTACCATATGCTCGCTTAGTTCGTGATGACTCGCGCGCTTCCCTTTGCGCTTGTGATCGATACTGCGATTAAGGGCAATGCGGTAAAGCCAGCTAAAAAATCCCGAATCACCCTGAAATGAAGACAGATGGTGATAGGCCTTCACAAAGGTATCCTGGGCTAAATCCAAGGCATCTTGTTCATGTCCAACAATACCCAGTATGATCATATAGATGCGTCGATGATAGCGATTGTAAATCATATGAAATGCCTCACGATCTCCCTCCTGTGCACGCTTTACCAACACTCCATCGCTAATCTCTTCTGCAGGAGAGTGAGTAAAGTCGCTTATTGAGTTTGACGTTGAAGAAGCCATTTCATTCACTGGATGCGACAATTTTTAGATATTCTTGCAAGGACGCATCATAAGACCGACCCAAATGGTAGTTCTGCTCACCGCGTAAGGCACCGATGTGAATGTGTTTATGATCTGCAGGATGCTCGTTTATGTAAAGCTGTAATGCGGTCTCAATCACTGGAAATGCAAGTTGGCTCCATGGGATATCGTCTAGAGCGACCCAGCGTACCTCGGAACTTTCCGATGTGGGGCCAATATCGCCTTGCACAAACGTTGCCCTGAAAATCACATAAATTTGACCCAAATGAATGAGATCGATGTGCGCAAAGGGAGCGATGATCTGCACCTCAGCGCCCGACTCCTCGTAGGTTTCACGCCGCGCACCTGCCATCGTGCTTTCGTTCATCTCCAGAAAACCACCGGGGATAGTCCAATATCCATGTCGCGGCGTAATCGCCCGCTTACACATCAAGATGCCATTGTCGCTCTCAACAATGCAGGCTGTGACTACCTTGGGATTAACGTAGTGGATGCTCTTGCAGGCTGGGCATACGTATCTGGGAAGCAAATCCCCCTCGGGAATCTCTTGTTTAACTGCATGGCCACAGTTGCTGCAAAATCGCATTTCATTATTTAGCTAATCTAGGACTTTTTTTCAAAATCCTGAGCTAACTGCACCTGACCTGGCTGGAAATCGATAGGACTTCTGCAGCGAACTCTTAGTGTGCAGCGTTCCACCAAGAGCGATCTTGCGTATGACTTGCAAGAGCCTTGGCAGATAAGCGTTGCTCTTTTTTATCGCGAACACTGGCAGATTTGGATTGCTTGCGCGTGTCGCGAGTAGAAGAAAGTGAATCAAGTGGCTTCCTAGGCCAGATCACCTTACGCGGCGTTGGCGCACTCGACTTTGCAGGGACAGTAACAGAGGCTTTTGATGCCTGTGCATTGCGACCTTCTTGACTGGTTTTTTTGAAGCGCTTGCTTTGCTTTGCTTTTTGAGCAGCCTTGGCAGCTTCTTCTGCTTTTTTCTGAGCTGCCCAAACGTTTTGTCCCCAAATGCTGCCTTCCATCCCTTCCAGCCGGCGGAACAAACTGCTGTGATTCATACCCTGGAAATTACTGGTTGCTTTGTAGCCTGGCTTGGAACCAGGAGGATAAAAACGCATCGCCGTACCACTCGCTGAAGCGAAGGACATGGCCGAAGCAGGTCCGCCACCCACAGCATCAAAACTCTTGTTGCGCTGCGCGCTTGCCATTGCAGGCCACAACACAGCAACCGTCACGAGGACGAATAGACTGCATGCAATGTAGAGTAAGGTGCGGTTCATAACGACAACCCAGGAAATGTGCTGACAAAAACACTAAGGAGCACATTGCATGCCAAGGTTATCCAATCGTTTTTCTATCAATTAAATATAATAATTACAGACGATTAAGAATAAGTTCAAAAACCGTGATAGTGTAGCCTTTTGCCACACTCCCTCTCGATGACTTTCAGCGATGTCTCAACTGGTGCATTATGCCCCGCGCTACAGCGCGATAGGGGGGTCCTGCTCTATCCCTAAAAGATGAGCACGTAGATGAGCTACTAAAAAGACAGATCCTGCAATAATAACGCGACCTTCAGGACTAGCCTGAGTCATCGCATAGGTTAAGGCGTCGATGGGATTGGTTATCACGATGTCGGTGTCGCTTTGCCTCAACTGATGAGCAGGCATAGAACGAGCAAGTTGTACCTCTGTGAGCACATGTACATCAACCACCGGTGATAGGGTTGCAAGCATGCCCTTTGCGTCTTTGTCCTGCATACAGGCAAAAACAAGCACGGTGCGACTAGCCTTTGGAATATGCTCGAGTGTTGTTTTGAGTGCTAAGCAGCCCTGAAGGTTGTGAGCTGCGTCTAGCCAACATTCGGGCGGACCAGGCAAGCGCTCCATACGACCCGGCCAATGCCAACGCGTCATTGCCTCTTGCATGCATTCGTGCGCGATAGACCACCCTTGCTGCCTTAGCTGCGCAACAATACCCACCACACAAGCGATATTATGCAGCTGATGAGCTCCATGACGGCTCAGATCTAAGCGATGTTCACCTTGGCCTAAGCAAGAAGTTAGCAAACCTGCTGCTTCATGTTGCAGCTGAGCATCATGACCAACAAAGGTACATGGGGCATTATGGGACTGAGCGACTTGGGCGATAACCTTTTCTGCCAGCGCGTCACAAGGCCCTACAATTACAGGCACCTTAGCCTTGATAATACCTGCCTTTTCAAAAGCAATGGCATCGAGGGTGTCGCCTAGAAAGGCTTGATGATCCAGGCCGATGGAGGTCATCGCGGAAACTTTAGGCGTAATGATATTGGTCGCATCATAGCGCCCACCGAGCCCTACCTCGATCACCATGCAATCGCACTTTTCTTTAGCAAAGTAGGCAAAGGCTAAGCAGGTCATCGCCTCAAAAAAACTTAGGGGCAAATCATGCAAGCGAGGCCAGTAGTGCTGAAACAAGGCCAGCCATATATCCTCGGCAATGGGCTTGCCGTTGATCTGCAAGCGCTCTGTCAAACGATGCATATGCGGCGAGGTATAGAGCCCAACGCGATACCCCGCGCAGCGCAAGACCTCTGCACTAAGAGAAGCCACGCTGCCTTTCCCGTTGGTGCCCGCAATATGCACGGCAGGTACAGTTTGATGCACATGCCCCAAGCGCTGCATCGCTGCCTGCATGGTCGCCAACCCCAAACGCACCCCACGCGGCGCAAGCCCGTATAAAACCTTCAACGTATCGGCGTAACGCAACGACGAAAGAGCAGGTTCCAAGTCGAAAGCGGTCTAATCGAGTAAGTGGCTGAGAATGCGTGCAACCGTCGCCCGCATCTCACGTCGCTCGGCAATGCGATCAATAAAGCCATGCTTGAGTAGAAACTCCGAACGCTGAAAACCCTCGGGAAGCTTTTCGCGGATAGTGCTTTCGATCACCCGTGGACCCGCAAAGCCAATAAGGGCCTGTGGCTCGGCGAGATTAACGTCGCCCAACAAGGAAAAACTGGCAGCCACACCACCGGTGGTGGGATTGAGCAAAATGCTGATAAAGGGCACATTTGCCTGACGCAGTCGTCCCATGGCCGCCACTGTTTTGGCCATTTGCATCAGTGATAAAATGCCCTCCTGCATACGTGCCCCTCCCGAGGAGGTGAGCATGATCACAGGTTCGCGCCGCTCCAGCCCGCGCTCGAACATGCGCGTGATTTTCTCGCCTACCACCGATCCCATCGACCCACCCATAAAACGAAACAAGAAAACGCCCATTTGGACAGAGCGCCCTTCGATCGCTCCAGTGCCTGTGGTCAGCGCTTCATTAACACCGCTGCGTTTGGTGGAGGACTTGATACGTTCTGTGTATTTTTTGGAATCTTTGAATTCCAAAGGATCACCAGGAGACAACCCACGATCGTGCTCCCGCCATGAGCCTGGATCTAAAAGCAACGCCAGCCACGCTTCCGCGCTGAGGCGATGATGAAAACCACAGGCGGGGCACACTTCGTAGTTTTCGCTAAACTGCTCTGCTTTCAGGGTTTGGCCGCAATTCTCACAGCGCCGAAAGATACCCTGACCTAGGGTACGTTTTTGCGCGGCGTCAATCGTCGCTTTGGTTTTGTGAAACCAGCTCATCGCAGTTGCATACTCCTACCAGGTTTGACGACCAAACACCATGAAGCGATTAGTAGATCGCTTGCCCTTTTAGATTCCCCGTTTAGACGAGCATCATCGTGGGATCTTCAAGCATCTGACGCAGGGTTGCGAGCCACTGCGCAGCCAAGGCACCATCCACTACGCGGTGATCGCAACTGAGGGTCATTTTCATGCGCTGACCAGGCACCACTTGCCCAGAGCTCACCACTGGAAGCTCACGTACCCCACCTACGGCCAAAATGGCACCCTCGGGAGGGTTGATCACAGCACCAAAATCCTCGATGCCAAACATACCCAGATTCGAGACAGAAAAAGTCCCATCGCTCATCTCTTCTGGCAATAGCTTTTTCACGCGAGCGCGTTTAGCCAGCGATTTTACATCGAGAGAAATTTCACGCACGCCCTTGCGATCGGCATCGCGTACCACCGGCGTGACAAGACCATCGGGGATCGCAACAGCCACCGAGATGTCCACACGATTATGGTAATGAATGCTATCGCCCATAAAGGAGGCATTCACTTCGGGGACGCGGTAAAGCGCAGACGCCGCGCCTTTGATCACAAGATCGTTAAGAGAAACACGCACGCCGTCTTTTTCGAGCTTTTGATTGATGCTCTTGCGCAACTTCATCAGAGGTGCGGCATCGATGTCTACGGTGAGGTAAAAATGAGGCACCTGCTGCTTGGATTCGGTGAGGCGACGCGCAATGGTGCGCCGCATCGACGACAGCTTCTCGATGCGTGGTGCAGGCCGTCCTGTAGGAGCAACAGCCTGCGATGAGGCTGCCGAGGCAACGACAGATGACCCTTGGTCGAGCAATGCATCAACATCGCGTTTGACAATACGTCCACCTGGCCCTGAGCCACTAACGTCATTGAGGTTAATGCCTTTTTCTCGGGCAACCTTGCGCACTACTGGAGAGGCAAGAACCTCACTTGCGCCGGCTTTGGCCTGACCATTTGCAGAAATGGCAGCGTTTTGTGCCGGAGCCGCTTTAGACTGCTGATTCTCAGGCGCTGATGCACTAGCGCTTCCACCTCCGCCTTGTGCTGCTTGGCTTAACAAAGCACTGATGTCTTCGCCTTTTTCGCCAATGATGGCCACGGGCGTATCAGGGGCAAGTGTCTCGCCCTCTGGAACGAGGATCTTAAGCAGTGTTCCTTTATCGAAGGAACGAAATTCCATGGTGGCTTTATCGGTTTCGACTTCAGCAAGAAGATCGTCAACCGCGATCACATCTCCTTCTCCCTTGGTCCATTTAACCAGGGTCCCCTCATCCATGGTGGGTGATAGTTTGGGCAATCCGACAACTTTGGCCATAGTTCAACAAAACTCCCTAGAGGTAACAGACTTCTTTGACCGCTGTAATAATGCGATCTCGCGTGGGCAATACGCCCTCCTCGAGATTGCTGGCATAAGGCATGGGGACATCGAGGGCTCCCACCCTTGCAATGGGTGCGTCTAAGGCATCAAAGGCATGACGCTGGACCTGGTCGACGATCTCGGCACCCACGCCGCCAAAAGGCAGATGCTCATGCACAACCACGCAACGATGTGTTTTTTCGATGCTGCGCACCATGGTGTCGATATCCAAGGGACGCACAGTGCGCGGATCAATCACCTCACACTGCACGCCTTCTTCGGCGAGACTCTCAGCGGCTTCCATGGCCGTAAAATAGGTGCGAGCCCAAGCAATAAGCGTACAGTCACTGCCTTCACGACCGATACGTGCCTGACCGAACGGAATCTGCTCGTCTTCAGCAACATCGGGAACATCGCCTTTGAGGCCATATAAGGTCTCACCTTCCAACATCAGCACGGGGTTGTTGCTGCGAATGGCGGACTTGAGCAGCCCTTTAGCATCGCGTGGAGTTGCAGGTGCACAGACGATGAGCCCTGGAAAATGAGCGTAAAGGGCATCCACACAATGACTGTGTTGTGATGCCACCTGGCGTGCTGCCCCATTAGGACCACGAAACACGATGGGAATGGGAATCGTGCCCCCACTCATTTGGAATATTTTGGAGGCGTTGCTGATGATCTGGTCAAAAGCCACAAAGGAAAAATTCCAAGTCATGAACTCGATGATGGGTCGCAATCCCACCATCGCTGCGCCGATGCCCACGCCGGCAAAACCATACTCGGCAATGGGGGTATCGACGACACGCATCTCACCAAAACGGTCGAGCATGCCTTCGGAAACTTTGTAGGCACCCTGATAATGCCCCACCTCTTCGCCCATGAGGAAGACGGTATCGTCGCGATCCATCTCTTCGATCATGGCCTCGCGTAAAGCGTCACGATAACGAATGCTGCGCGTCATCTTAGGTATTCTCCGGTGCGTGCACACACTGCATCATCACCTCATGCTTGGCTGCTTCGGCAGCGGTTGCATCGGTGACGGCCTGTTGAATGAGTTGCTCAACCTCATCGTCTATCTTGCTGAGCTGGGCAGCTTTGACCTTGAGCTTGCTTAGACGGTCTTTGAGCACGAGAACCGGGTCGCGCTGCTTACGATCTTCAAGCTCGGACTGCGTACGGTATTTGGCCGGGTCTGAAATGGAGTGGCCACGAAATCGGTAGGTCTTAACTTCGACCAAGGTAGGCCCCTGCCCCGAACGCGCACGCTTGGCCACAGCGGCAAAGGTATCGCGCAGCTCGATAACGTCATGCCCAGACACAATCACACTAGGCATGCCGTAGCCTTCGGCTTTGGTGGCGATGTCTTTGACCGCAGAGGTACGCGACATGGGAGTTCCCATCGCGTATTCGTTATTCTCGCAGATAAAGATAACGGGCAACTTCCAAAGACCAGCAAGGGCTAAAGACTCGTGAAAGCCAGCGATGTTGGTGGCACCCTCACCAAAAAGACAGGCAGAAATGCGACCGTCTTGGGTGTACTTGGATTTGAAGGCGGTGCCTGCAGCCAGAGGAATATGCCCGCCGACAATGCCGTAACCACCTAAGAAGTTGTTCGTGACATCAAAAAAATGCATCGAGCCGCCCAGTCCGCGTGAGCAACCGTCATCTTTGCCGAAGAGCTCGGCCATGGCGGCGTAAGGACTGGTTCCACGTGCCAACGCGATGCCGTGATCGCGATAGCTTTGCAGTACGTAGTCTTCTTTTTTGAGGGCGGCATTCAGACCCACAGCGATGGCTTCTTGGCCGATATAAAGGTGCAAAAAGCCGCCGATTTTACCTTGGGCGTACCCTCTTGCAGCTTCTTCCTCAAAACGCCTGATGATGACCATCTGGCGGTAGTATGCCAGCAATTCCTCGACTTGTTTCGCCACATTATCTCCTGACATCAATGCGATTGCGCGGCGACGCGTGAGCGCACCCTAGCGATGGGGGCAAGCCTTGGCAAGAAGTTTTCAAGGCAAAGATGGGCTCTTGCGCAACAGGCCTAAACGACCGCTTCCCCATAGTCCTAAAGCGATGCCGCAGAGCACCCATATCAAGCCCCAGCGCCAGCTTAACTCGGAGCGAATCCCCGTATTTGCATACAGTTGCACCGACCCCTGCCAGACACGCCATGCGCTGTACACCAAGGAGCTCAAGGCAAGGCCGTACAAAAACATGATCCCCAAACGCACCTGCTGCATGCGCATGGGCGTACGGCGACGGATCAGAATCACTACTGCAGAAACCGCAGCGCAGGGAATCATCCACAAACTAGGTGCTTTATGGGTGGCAAAGGCGAGCGCGGTCACGGCAAAGCGCGTTCCCACATCAACCCGGTACGCAAAGCAGGGAAGGAGGAAGCCCACGATAATGCACAGCGATCCTAGGGCGATCCAACCTCGCCCCAGCCGCCACTCGTAAAGAGGGAGTTTGCTGTCGAGGGTGTAGCTAACTGGATTGCTGTCAAAGGCGCGATCCAGGGGTACCAGGGGCAAGTCGTGCGCAGGGCAATGGCTCTCATCCTCATAGGCTTCGTGACAAAAGGGACAAAAACGCAATGAGGAAGAATCAGAGGAGGACATGATGTGTATAAATGTCGGGTCGAATGTTCCAGGCTTGTAGGAAAAATACCTTTCGGTCTATGCTTGAAAGGTAGAGGATTGAATCACTATGACGTACTCCGGAGTCGAAGAGGTTACCCGTGCACGCGATGAGCTTAGTTCCGCACTCGCGGTGCTGCAGCAAGATGATGCCATGCCCGACGATGTGTTGGTGGTCACCGAGCACATTGCCCAGTCTGTTAGCGCTTTATTCGAGGCGGAAAAAGCATCCTCCGAAAGCGATGGCAAAGCCTGTGTGCGCAGTTCGCTGGGCTTTTTGAGTCAAACCCTAGCCTTGCTTCAAGATGTGCGAGACACCCATCAGGGCGTCGACAAAGCGACCGATATTATCGCTCGCGCCATGAATGTGCTCTACCCCCTCACCATGCGGCCAACGCGTTCGGTCATCCCGCCCGAGCAAATCAACCAAGCCTTGATGGACCGCGCGGCAGGAACAGCTGCGGACATAGAAGGCGACGCCACCCTTAAGATGGACAAGGCGCCTTCTTACGCACTGCAGAGCGATGTCGCAGCCAATGATACGACAGAGGATGAGCCCTTGGAGGGTCGACCTGTTGAGGCCAATATTGGGGCAACCACCGAGTCTAATTTTTATGTGGGTTTTGCCGGCGAAATTGCCGAGGGGGGCGTGTTTCTCGCCACCTACGACATCATCCCCAAAGACACGCCGGTGGCACTCTTAGTGACCTTGCCCGGCGGCTTTGAGTTTCGCGTCAAAGGCGTCGTTCGTTTTGTGCGGGATCCGATGCACATGGGCTCCGAAATGAACCCCGGCATCGGCATTCAATTCCAAAACCTATCGCAACAAGCCCGTAATCTTGTCCTGCGCTTTATCCGTAAACGCGCCCCGATGTTTTATGATGATTAGGCCGATGCAGCAGAATCTGATCGCTTCTTAACCTCCACCAACCCAAGACAAGACGCATCAACCTTATTTCCAGTTAACGATAATCTCGTAGTGCGACTGGGTGATGGGCATGACGCTCAGGCGGGATTGTTTGATCAAAGGCATGTCTTGTAGCTTTGGATGCTGGCGGATTTCGGCGAGGGTTACGGGACGCTCTATGGGTCCTACGGGTTTGATGTCCACCACGCTCCAGTCGCCTGAGCTTGCAGTCGGGTCGGGATAGGCGGTGCGCGTGACCTCAGCGATGCCAACCACCGCTTTTTGCTTCATCGAATGATAAAAGAGCACCGCATCGCCCACTTGCATTTGGCGCATGAAATTGCGGGCCTGAAAATTGCGAACGCCGTCCCATAGGGTTTTGCCCTCACGCATCAAATCATCCCAGCTGTAGGCAGAGGGTTCGCTTTTGACTAACCAGTAACGCGTGTTGCTCATGACAAGGGGTTCCTCTTTTTCTTGGCGCGAAAGGGCTTTACAAGGTTTGCGCAAAGGCAGAGCACACCCTATATCCGCGCTTCAACGCGAGGCAACCTATGGGAAAAATCGTTCTGGCCTACAGTGGCGGATTAGACACCTCCGTCATTCTCACCTGGCTTAAAAAAACCTACAACGCTGAGATTATCGCCTTTTGTGCTGACGTGGGTCAGGGCGAAGAACTGACAGGACTGGACGCCAAAGCCAAAGCCACAGGCGCGATCAAATGCGTGGTCGAGGATTTGCGCGAGCCTTTTGTGCGCGATTGCTGCTTTCCAATGCTGCGCGCCAATGCGGTGTACGAAGGCGAATACCTGCTCGGCACCTCGATCGCCCGCCCCATTATCACCAAAGCCCTGGTCGAATTGGCGCAGCGCGAAGGGGCCTATGCGATCTCCCATGGTGCAACCGGCAAAGGCAACGACCAAGTGCGTTTCGAGCTCGCGGCAGCGGCCCTCGCTCCCGATATTCAAATCATTGCCCCATGGCGAGAGTGGGACTTGAAATCACGCACGGACTGCATTGCCTACGCCAAGGAGCACGCAATTCCCATCACCGTTTCCGCCGCCAAACCCTACTCCATCGATGCCAACCTCTTTCACATCAGCTACGAAGGCGGCATTCTCGAAGATCCTTGGCAGGCCCCTCAAGCAGAGATGTTTACCTGGACTCAAGATCCTCAAAACGCTCCCAACGAGGCGGAAGAAATCATCATCCACTACGAGCAGGGTAATCCTGTCGCGATCGACGGTCAGGCCCTTGATCCTGTCGCCTTGCTCGAAAAAGCCAACGCCTTAGGTGCAAAACACGGCATCGGCCGAGTTGATATCGTCGAAAACCGTTTTGTGGGCATGAAGTCCCGCGGGGTGTACGAAACCCCCGGCGGAACCCTGCTTCATAAAGCCCATCGCGCGCTTGAGTCGCTGACGATGGATCGCGAAGTCATGCGCATTCGCGACGGACTCATCCCCGAATACGCCAGCTTGGTATACCGCGGTCTTTGGTACGCGCCCGAACGCGAAGCGCTGCAAACACTTATGGACGCAGCCCAAGAAGATGTAAGCGGCGAGGTTCGTCTCACCCTTTACAAAGGCAATGCAACGGTTACTGGAAGACGCAGTCCTCGTTCGCTTTACAACCCTGAACTAGCTACGTTCGAAGAAGACCAGGCCTATCACCAAGCCGACGCAACGGGCTTCATTCGGCTCCAAGGACTGCGCCTGAAAGTGCGAGCACAGCGCAATACCTAAGCTGAGTCTATTGCTCTACGTGCTTCTTTAAAGATATCGTCAACTCTCCTCATCATGCCCTGGGCCTCGCTTGCCATTGTGTTTTTTGCGTCATGCCTGCATGTGGGTTGGAACGCCCTTGCCAAAAAAGCGCGCGATCCCCTTCTGTTCATCTGGAGTGCGACTGGCTTAGGCAGCATCGTGTTATCCCCCTGGGCAGTACAATGCGTCGCCTCGGGGCAGATTAACGCAAGCCATCTGCCTTTCTTAGTCATCACGGCCGTCGTTCATGCGGCTTATTTTATCACCTTAGGTCGCGCTTATCGCCTTGGCGATTTATCCCTGGTGTACCCTATCGCACGGGGTGGCTCGGTGGCCTTGGTCGCTATCTTTGCCTGGCCTTTATTGAATGAGTCGCCTTCGTGGATAGGCGCAGGGTCTATTATGACCATTCTGGTCGGCGTCACCCTGGTTGCTTGGAAACAACGCAGAGCGTTGTCGTTGCACTCCATTCCGCCCTCACAACGGCGTCAATCCTTGCTGTGGGCTCTGCTCACCAGCACCCTCATCGCCACCTATTCGCTCAACGACAAAATCGGCGTGCACAAGGTTGACCCCATGGCCTACGTCATCCTGATGAGCTTTGGCGCCTGGCTGACCTTGTTGCCCTGGATTGCCTGGCAGCATCGCCGCGCCCTGAAGCATGAGTGGCAACGCAATACCAAGGCTATTGCCATCGCCGCGGTCTTCAACCTCTCTAGTTATGCCCTGGTGCTTTACGCGATGCGCTTCAGTCATGCCTCCTATGTGGTGGCATCGCGAGAGATCTCTATCGTCCTGGCAGTATTTCTGGGACGACTGGGCTTGGGCGAACAGCCCTCGATGACCCGCATGCTAGGCGCACTGACCATCGCTGCGGGCATCTTGAGCTTGCGTTTGGCTTAGGTGAGATCAGGTCTCAGGAGGGGTTTTTGGACAATCAAATTGGTCGCAAAAATCAGGCTTTGGCGCGTTTTCATCAAGCACACAGACTTCTTCCTCGGTCCACATGCATCCCAACCGGTAGCTACAAGTCGCCTCCGCAGTTCTAGGGGCTTCGTTGATACCTGCGCATTCATAAGCATCCGCAACATACGAGCTGTATGTAGAAGGGTTGTTGGTACAAACCGACTTACCAACGCTAAAATTCTGCAAACTGACCTGCTCGAGTATCAACCAGGTGCAAGCCTCTGCTTCTTCGCAATCATCGACGGATTTATACTCCAGGCATGTATCAAAAGGCTCTCCATCATATTTTAGGCTTGGCTGTTGGCTAGCCTCTGATGCACAGGAAACTGCAAAAGACAAAGTCAGTGTAACCATTAATAATCGACGCATTATTCGGACTCCCTTAATTGAATTTTTATTGAATTGAAACAACAGGGCCCGAATCCTCGACGCATCAATAAGCAAGCAATGCTGCGCATCGTGGCACGGGTGAAATTGCACCGTCGCCAAATTGCGGCAGTTTGGGGTGTATGATCGCTCGTTATCTCGAACAAGGTCTTGCCCAGTTTTGGCAGGTGGATCCCGACGAATGCAAAGCGCTGATTGACGACTTACGCCAAAAGCACCCGCAGATTAGCGAGCGCGAGTTGGCTGATCAAATCGCTAAGCACTTTGCGCATAAGGCCGCCTGGCGTGGCTTTTGGACGGGACTGCCCAGCAACTTAATTCTGGCGCCGCTGCTCGTGTGGATGGATACCCGCGGCACATCCCGCTTTCGGGCCGCGATGGCGGCTTCATTGCGGCATCTCAGCGATGCGCAATTCTTCGAGCGCGACGATTGGCAAGAAGAGGTGCTCAGCATGCTGGCCCACGATCAAGCACAGCAGCAGGGGCAATCTCGTTTTGTTAAGCACGCCAGTCGCTTTGCCGCCCAACGCTGGTTGAGTGAACAGGGACAACGGTGGACTCAACGCAAACTTGCCGCCTGGTTGGGCAAACGCGCCGCTGGAGCAGCCTTTGCGACCAAGCTGGTACCTGTGCTTGGCGGTATCATCGGAGCCTGCTGGAACTACGCAGAACTCCAACTCGACCGCCGTTGGCTCATCCGCAACTACTTCGACGCCGCTCAATCATCCGCAGCGTTGTCTTTGCCTGCGCCTTCAAAAAAAGACCGCGCCCGCTCATAACGGCGCCGTACAATATCGCCCGCGACATCGCGAGAGCCCATGCCAAAAGCTAGGGCAAAGGCCAAACACAGGGCGCCAAAAAGCAACCCAAAGGATAACAAGACAAAACCCTGCGCCACATCCAGCTGCTGCACCGCCATCGTAAACGCAAAGATGAGCACGGCATAACGCAAAAACTCCGCCACCCAACGCAGCTGCCCCTCATTGCTGCCGCGGCGCGCAATCACCACGTCGCGCACGTAGTTCGCGATGGCAATGCCCGCCACCACAATGAGCAAGGCCACGGCGATATGGGTCACGGCATAACTCAAGAAGGCATGCAGATAATGCGACCACCGCGTGAGCTCTAGATTTTGCAGCGCTTGCGCCAAAGCCACCAACACTACCGCAGCCTGCACTGTGTAACCCACCAAATGCGCATAGCTGCGCGTGCTCTCTCCACGCTCGGGCAACGTGGCAAAACCAAGAGCTTGCAGACGCTCGTCAAACTTGATGTTGCCCAGCAGCGTTGTCACCAAACGGCGCAAAATGCGTCCGGCAATAATACCTACGGCAACAAAGAGCAACGATACCAACAGCGCGGGTAAAAGCTGCCAGAACTGGCTCATCATATGCGTCAGAGGCAAACTCAGCGTCTCGAGATGCACCGCATTTAAGGCCGCCACGGTGCACTGCAGCATGATGAAAACCATGGCGACGATGCCCATCACAGCGCTGGGCGACTGTTTGCCGGTCAAGCTGCCCAACGCCAAGCGTTCGGCCAGGGCATCAAATCCAATCGAGCGCAACAAGTTGGCGACAGCGATGCGCGCGATACGCCCGAGTACATAACCAATCACCAAGAGCAACACCGCAACGGCAATGGAGGGCAACAGAGTCACCACCCGATCGATGGCATTGCGCAAGGGATCAGCGATGGGGCGAATCTGCAGCGTCTCGAGGGCGCCCGCTAATCCAACAATAATAAGCAGCCAAAAGGCCACATTGCCGACGGAATGGGAAAAGCTTGTGCCAGCTTTATTCTTATCGGCCTCGGACTGCTGAGCCAACTCGGCAAAACGACGATCCACGCCGAGAGCCTGCAAGGTCTTGATCAGCACTGCCTTGAGCACCCGTCCAGCCACATAGGCCGCCAGCAGAATCAGGGCTGCCTTGCCAATAAAAGGCAGAGCCTGCACCAAGGTATGCACCAGTCCTTGAATGGGACCGGCCATCAGGGTGAGACCTGCATGCTGCAACACGCCCACCACGACGAGCAAAAGCAACATGTAAAAGACAACCTTGGCAATGCTTCGCTCGAGAGCGTTATCGCCTTGTTGTTCCGATTTGCCGAAAGCGAGATTAATCCCCAGCGCCTCGGCAATCTTATCGTCCACATCGGTTTTGCAGAGCAGGCGATAAACCAAGTAGGCGACAAACTTGGCCACCAACCAGCCCACCAAGAAAATCAGCAAGGAGCTTAGAATACGTAATCCCATCTCAAAGATCCCAGCGGGCAACCAGCCGCGCACGGCATCCATCCATTGCGCGCTTCGATCAGCGAAGGACTGCGCCGAGACATAGGCGGGCAATGCCATATACGCGAGCAGGCTTAAGGCGCTCAAGCGTAAGACACGGCAGAAAGGCGATGTGAGACGAGCATTCATGCGCCCCTTTTTCTTCCCAAATCACCCTGACGTCAATGTCTGTTTTAACTTCTTTTCGACAAGTTTAGGGACAAACTTTGAAATATCGCCACCCAAGGCCGCAACTTCCTTAATGGACTGAGAGCTTAAATAAAAATAGGCATCCTTGGCCATGATGAATACTGTCTCTACTCGCTCATCCAACTGACGATTGATATTGGCCATGTGCAGCTCGTAATCAAAATCGGCCACAGCACGCAACCCACGCAGAACCACTCGCGTATTGTGCTGCTGCGCATAGTCCACCAACAAGCCATCAAAGCAGTCCACCTCGACGCGATCACCATGCTCACGCAGAGCCTCTCGGATCATCTCCATCCGTTCTTCGGTGCTGAACAGACATTGCTTCTTGGCGTTGTTAAGCACCGCGATGATCAGACGATCAAAGACCACCAAACCACTCTTGATGATGCTGAGATGACCATTGGTGACAGGATCAAAGGAACCGGGATAGACAGCGAGGCTCATGCTGCGCCTTTAAACCGCGGACCCGAGGAGATCAATGCAGGTAGTGCCATAGTTGTACGTACGCGTACACGCCAAAGAGGAGGGGTAGTTGAGCTCGGCAGAGAGAGCGCGCTCGATCACATACACACTGTTCTCCGTGGTGAGGGGAGATTCGACCAGGAGCGCTAATAAAGGCAAGAACTCAGCACTGTGCGCATAGGGTGGGTCGGCGATGACGATATCAAAGGCAGGTGCACTCAGATAACGCTGTTGCAAAGCCTGCAAACGCAACATGACCTGATCAGGGTCACGCAACAAAGGCTCGCGGGCGATGTGCATCATCTCATGCAACTTCAGAGAGGCGCGATTCTGCTGCATCGCATCGATGGCAGCCTTGGCATGATCCACACACAAGGCCTGTGCGGCACCGCGAGACAGAAGCTCGATGCTATAGGCTGCACTGCCGGCAAAGAGATCCAGCACCGAAGCAGCGCTCAACACCCCGCGAGCATCCAGCAACGACACCACCGCTTCGCGCACCCGCGACGAAGCAGGACGCGTGCGCATGCCTTTGGGCGTCTGCAACAGACGACCGCGGTAACGCCCAGTCACAACACGGATACTCACGCGACGAGACTCGACGATACTAGGCTCTTGACGCATAAACTCAGCGATGACGTCCACATCATCAATCCCCCGCGTCAGTTGTTTGATGGTCACACGCAACCGCGTGCACTTGGCCCGACGTGCCTTGGCTTGCCTTAAGGATCAGCACTGGGACAACAAAGAGCTCATCATCGTGGACGATGGCGACGCGGATTATACTGCGCTGGTGAATCACTACGGGGCCTGCTTTCCCATTCATTACCACCGCCTGCGCGACAACCAAGGGCAAACCCTGGGCGCTTTGCGTAACCTTTGTCTGGAACTGGCGCAGGGCGACTACTGCATTCAGTGGGATGACGACGAATGGTATCACCCCCAGCGTATCAGCATACAAATGCAGGCTCTGCTGCAACATCAAGCCGATGCCACCGTGCTGCGCAGCACCCTCATGCATCTGGATGACGCGAGCATGGTCAACCGCCCCTATCGCACTCAGCTCAAACGCGGCACCCCCGGCACCATTCTGCACCGTCGTACTCACCTGCGTTATCCCGCCATGCGACGACACGAGGACACGCGTTTTCTGCGCGCGATTGCCAACGAGGGAAAGGTGCATTGCATCGACGATCATGCTCACCTCTTCATCCGCTGCTTTCACGGCAGCAACACCTGGCACCGAAAGCATTTTTATGAACGCCTGCATCGGGGACTGAAGAACCGCTGGCACTACCTCAATGCTCGTTATCGCCATCGCGATCTCTTCAGCCATCCCAGCTTTCAACTTTCGGCGCAGGAAGAGCAGGCAGCCGAGCAGTTCTTAATCATGAGCCGAGAACTCAACTTGCTCTCTTCATAGGCTCACCCAGATATGCCCTCTGCCTCATCGCGCTCCCTCAAGTCGGGCTTTGCTTGGTTTGGCTCGGCAACCGTGCTCACACGTTTGTTCGACTTGTTGAGCATGCTGGTAGTGCTGCGTTTGATCAGTCGCGCCGAGCTTGGACTGGCCTCGGTAGCATTGAGCAGTGTGAGTATCGTCGAAGCCTTTGCCGGGCTGGGCATGGCCAATGCAATCGTGCAGCGCCCACGCGTGGGCAGCCAAACGCTCAGCAGCGTGCACTGGTTGTGCCTGATTTCCTGCGTGGCCTTGGCAGGGCTTACGTGGCTTGGCTCGGGTTTCCTCGCCGCCTTTTATGAACGCCAAGAACTGGGCGCCATGCTTAATGTTGCGGTGCTCAAGCTGCCTTTGATCGGTATCACCATCGTGCCTTTGCAACTGCTGGTACGTCACCGCAATTTCCAACGTCTGGGCATCATTCAAACCCTGGCGACACTGAGCGAGGCCCTAAGCAAGATGCTGCTCGCCTGGCTTGGTTTTGGCGCCTGGGCCCTTATCAACGCCAGCTTAGTACGCGCACTGATGCTTATCCTGTTGGCCTTAACGTTAGCGCCTTTTCGCCCCCAGCTGCGCTATCACTGGCAGGACTGCAGCGACTATCTGCGTTTCGGGCGCAAACTCTTGGGCGCAAACATCCTGCGCCATCTCAACCGACATCTGGATTATTTCATCGTAGGCAAATGGCTAGGGGTCGAGGCCTTGGGCTTGTACCGCGTTGCCTTTGAGCTAGCGATGGCCCCTTTGGAAGCCATTTTGCACTTCAGCAAAAAAGTGGCCTACGCTGTATTTTGCCGTGTGGCGCAACAACAGCAGCGCCTAGGCCAAACCTTCGTTGAAGTGTTGCGTTATGTCTTGATACTTACCTTACCCACTGTGCTGATTCAGTCATTTTTCGCCGAGGACTTAATCCGTTGGACGGTGGGCAAAACGTGGTTGGATGCGCAGCACACCATGCAGCTCTTATGTGTTTCAGCGCTGTTGCGCTCACTCATCGAAATCTATCCCTCTTTTTTTGATGCCATCGGCAAACCCGAGCAGTCCATTCTCAAAGAGGCCCTAAACGCACTGCTGCTCGCACTTAGCATTGTGAGCCTGCTTGCTTACTGGCCGCAGGTTCAGGTAGTGGGGTATGCATGGATGCTCAGCGCAGCCTGCTTGCTTCTTTTTTTGCTACAGCGTGCCCAGAAATGGTTGGTACTCAACTGGCAGCATGTAGGCCGGATGCTCGTGTATCCATTGAGTGCATTGGCAACGATGGGGGTAGCCCTGTGGGGTATCGAAGCGCTGGCGCAGCGTTGGCACGGGCCGCGTCTGCTCAGCGTGCTCACCGCAGCCCTGCTGAGCATCGCTCTTTATATAGGGGTGCTGCGTTATGAGAATCGCCGTAGTGCAAGCATATCCTAGTTATCACGACCACAGCGTCGCAGGTTGGCTGGCCAAAGACGATCGTGACAAGTGGATACCAGGATTATTGGCTTCCTTGGGACACGAGGTGGAGCTGTGGGCCGGAGCCTGGGAAAGGCTTAGCGAAGAGCGTCACCCCGCGGGCATGGGAGCGTACACCCTGCGCTTGTTTCCAACCCAAGGGTCCCAACAAGACCAGGGCAAGCCTCCGCGAAGCAAACAGCATTGGAGCCCGGCATTAATTGAGCATGCCCAGCAATGGCAGCCTCAGCTTTGCTTTATCAAGGGCGTTGACGGCAATGTTGGGTTGCAACTTATCCATCGTTATCTGCATCCGCTGGGACGACCCTATGTGCTGGTGATCGGCGGGCGTTATTACCATGCCGACGCAAGCCCAGAGGCGGCGATGAATCTGCTCGAAACGCCCAAACAAGAGCGACGACTGCAACGCAAGTTGCAAAGCCAAGGTCAACATCAACATGACCTTCAGCAGAAGCTCTGCCTCTTGCCCAAGTCCGTCGATACCGAACACTTCAAACCCACCGCAAGCCCCAAGCGATGGGATGTGCTGGGCGTGGGTCGCTTGATTCCCAGGAGCAAAAACTACCGCGCGCTTGGGCGTTTATCCAAGCATTGCTCGGTTGCCATTGCCGGCGATGGTCCTCTGCTGACAAAGCTCAAACAGCGCTACCCCGCGATCACTTGGCTGGGACATGTCCCGCATGCACAACTGCCCGAGGCTTACAACGCCGCACGCTTGTTTATGCATAGTGGTTGTCGCGATTATTTTCCGCGGGTGCTCAGCGAGGCTGCGGCCTGCGGCATTCCCTGCCTCGTCTTTCGCCAAGGCATCGAAGCCGGACTTCTACCGCAGGAGGGCATGCTGCGCCTGTCACGCTGGAACTACCTACGCCCCACCCTTGCGCTGCTAAATCAACCCGAGGCAAGGCGTCAGGATATGGGGCTCTGCTTACGCAACCATGTGCTGCGACACTACGCACGCGACTCCACCCGAGCGACGCTGATCAAAGTCCTGCAACAGCTCAACGAGTAGCCCATGCGTATCGTGATGACTTACGAAAATTTGCTGCCGGCCCGCCAGGCCGATGCCGAGCAATTCCTGCGCACCGCCGATGCCTTGGCGCAACAAGGCAATGAGGTGGATTTTGTGGTTCCCCGCAATCCCGATTACCCGGACTTTGATCACCTTGCCTTGCAACAGCACTATGGCCTTTCGACACGATTCAACCTGATTCACCTGCCCAGCCAGCATCGATTCATCGGCTATCAACACGCCGCTCATGCCTGGCAGGTGTGTCGCTGGCTTAAGGGGCAACACTACGATCTCGTCTATACGCGCAACCTCAGCATGCTCGCGGCTCTTTTGCAGGCAGGGCACACCGCGGTGTACGAGCATTTTCGTCCCTGGGGCGATCAGATTCCGCCTCTGCAACCTCTGCTGCGTTATTTGCTACAGCAACCGAGCTGTCTCGGAGCGATTCTGCATTCGCACTTCGCTCAGGCAAGCTATGTCCGCTTGGGGATCGCAACGCAGCGCCTGCAGGTGATTCATAACGGTTACGATCCTGCTCTTTTGTTACCTTACCGCAGCCGCACAGAAGCGCGGCAACAGCTGCATCTACCACGCAACAAAAAGCTTGTGATGTATACGGGTCGTATCAATCAACGCAAAGGCCTCGAGTCTTTGCTCGCCATGGCCAAGGCAATGCCTGCGCTTTATTTTGTCTTGGTGGGATCTTACGGACAGGGACCCATCGAGGCGCAGGCGACAGGGCTTAGCAACGTCCAGGTGATTCCATGGCAGCCCTTTGAGAAACTCTCCGACTTTTTATATGCGGCGGATGTGCTGATGATACCGCCCAGCGCGCAACCGCTGATCAAGCACGGCAATACGGTGTTGCCCCTCAAACTCTTTCTTTATCTTGCAGCCAGGCGCCCCATTTTTGCCCCAGCGAATCCCGATACCTCGGAGCTTTTGCAGCATGGCATCAACGCAGAGCTATGTAGCCCAGGCAATATCAAGACTGCGGTGCAAGCTCTACAAGGCTTGTTAGACGATCCAGCACGCCAGGCCAAACTGGTACAAGGAGCAACCAAGACTGCAGAAGGGCTCACCTGGGCACATCGCGCCCAGCGCATCCAGGATTTCTTACGCCAGCGCCTCAATGCAAAAACAGCAAGAAGGCCCAGCAATCAACCCTCTCCACCAACTCAGCCCGCGATCATGTGGCTAGGCGACAGCGCACGCTGGCTCCTGCGTGGCGTGAGCAAAGGGCAGTGGATTATGCCTCCCGCGCATATATACATCGATACTATCAATATAAATATGGCTAACCATAAAGAGATCCAAGAACCCACAATGAGGTAAACCTCGCCTGGTATTTGAATACTCAGGCGAGCCGTGCCCTCAAGCAAGGGTGTATCACGGAAAAATGCCGCGCTCTTCGTAGGCCGACTGCAGGTTTTGCAAAGCCAAAGTATAGGCTGCGATGCGCGGCGAGCATTTTTGACTGCGGGCAGCATACATGACGCGGTGATAGGCCCGTTTCATGGCGGTCTCCAGACGTTGCTCCACTTCTTCTAAATCCCAGGTCTCACAGCGCTTGTTTTGCACCCACTCGTAATAGCTCACCGTGACGCCACCCGAGTTGGCAAGCAGATCAGGAATCACCGGAATGCCGCGCTCGTTGAGACGCTTTTCGCCAGCGGGCGTAACAGGGCCATTTGCCCCCTCGGCTACCAACGCAACTTGCAACAAATCCGCTTCATCGGGTCCCACTTGGTTTTCTAGCGCTGCAGGAATAAACAAATCTGCCTTGGTAGCAAAAAATTCCTCGCGGGAGCAAGCCTGGCCATATTCGTAACCGCTGATGGAGCCACTCGCGCGCACATGCTCTAAGAGCTTGTGTGCATTAAAACCCTCTGGGTTGCGCAGATAGCCGGAGTGATCACCAATCGCGATGGTGGATACCCCAAGGCGTGAAAGCAAAAGCGAGGCATGTGAACCGACATTACCAAAGCCTTGAATAATCGCGGTCTTGCCCTCGAGATCGAAGTGGTTTTCTTTGGCCCACTCGGTCACACAATGCAGCAAGCCTTGCGACGTGGCCTTTTCGCGCCCCCGCGAACCACCGCTGCTTAGGGTTTTCCCGGTCACAATGCCCCGCTGTGAATTACGCTCGATGTGGCCGATGGAGTTCATATGCGTGTCCATGATCCACACCATCATTTGACCGTTCGTTCCCACATCAGGGGCAGGGATGTCGTAGTCGGGGCCGATATTTGAACCCAAGGCATGGGCAAAACGTCGCGTTACCCGCATGAGCTCGTCTTTGGACATCTCGCGCGGATTGCAGCGCACGCCACCCTTTGCGCCACCGAAGGGAATCTCCATCAGCGCACACTTCAGCGTCATCATCGATGCCAGAGCATTAAAGTCATCCAGACTGACATCCTGATGAAAGCGCAATCCCCCCTTGAAAGGCCCGAGCAGGTTGTTGTGTTGAATACGGTATCCCTTGAACATCCGAAAGGAGCCATTGTCCATGCGCACCGGAAAATGCACCATCAGCTCATTCTTGGGCTCACGTAAAATCTGGCGCAGGTGGTCGGGCAGCTTGATAAGACATGATGCCGCATCGACGTAAGATTGTATGATTTCGAAAAAGTCGAAACGAGTCTTTGCCTTTTTGCTTGAGGTTGACGAACTTTTGCTGACGGCTTTCGAGGTTTCGGAACTTGGCATAAGAAAACGACGTCCTAAGGCTCTGGGGGGTTAGGGGTGAATAAATGCGGTGTAGAGCCACACCACCGCGGCGCTGAACATAAATCCGTCCATACGATCGAGCATGCCACCATGCCCGGGAAGCAACCGGCTGCTGTCTTTGGCGCCTTTGCAGCGCTTGATGAGCGATTCGCTTAGGTCTCCCGCTTGACCGGCAAAGCCTGCAGTCACCGCCAACAATACCGCCGGAACAAGGGGTAGCGAGGGTAGATACCAAACATGCGCAAGCACACCGGCGATCACGCTCCCAACGAGTCCTGCGACTGATCCTTCGATGGTCTTACCGGGAGAAATGCTTGGGCAGAGCTTGCGACGCCCGATGGCCCGACCCACAAAATAGGCAATGCTGTCGTTGAACCAGGCACTGGTCATCGCAAACATAACCCAATACGGACCGCGCACACCCAGGTGCAAACGCCCCATACAGGCGATACACAGGCCCACATAAAAGGGCACCATCATAAGTGCGAAGAGCACGCTAAGCGGCTCTTCATGACGTGCGTAAACGCTCAACAACAAGCCAAAGCTACTCAGCATCAGCAGGACCCAGATGGCCATCATCACCGAGGCTGACGAAGCAAAGCAAAGCGTGCCAAAAAGAGCGAGCGCATGCAGCACACCCCACGCTTGAGCGAGGCGCTCGTTGGGAAGAAACATTTGCATCAGCTCCAATGAGGCGATGCACACGGTCACCGTCAGAATGGCTAAAAAAGCCCAGCGCGGAGCCCAAAACATCGCGTAGATAATGCAGGGCGAAGCAATGCCAGCGGTCAGGAGACGCCTGGCAAGGTCAGAAGAAGATCGTTTAGGCATGCGTGACAAGCGCCGCAGGCGTCAACACCATGCCGCGAGGATTGCCGGAGGATTCTGAGTCCCTCGAAGGGTCACTGCTATGGGCAGCACCATCGACACCCACCGCCCCAAAACGGCGTTCGCGCTGCTGGTAAGCGATAATGGCACGATGCAGCTCGGTCTCGCTAAAGTCGGGCCACATGACGGAGGAGAAATGGAGCTCGGCGTAGGCAGCGCCCCACAGCATAAAGTTACTCAGACGCTTCTCACCGCCGGTGCGAATAAGCAAATCCACTGGACCAGGGGCATGGGAGGGAAGGTGTGAAGCAAGCATGGTCTCATCGATGTGACTGGGATCGAGCTTACCTTTCGCAACCTGTTTGGCCATGTGACGCACTGCATCGACAATCTCTTCACGACCACCGTACGAGAGCGCCAGGCTCAACACCATCCCATCGTGAGCACGGCTTTGACGCACCAGCGGATCGAGCACCTGACGGACAAAGAAAGGCAAGCGGCCCGTTCGACCCACGGCACGCAGACAGATGCGATGACGCAGAATATCATCGTGCTCAGCAACCAGGTAATCCCGCAACAAAGCCATCAACGACGCGATCTCGGCGGGAGGTCGTGACCAGTTCTGCTCGCTAAAGGCGTACAAGGTCAACGCCGGGATGCCCAAGCGCCGGCATGCCTCAACCGTGCGTCGAACCGCATCTGCACCACGCCGATGCCCCTCCGTACGTGGCTGCCCTGCCTGCTGAGCCCACCGCCCGTTGCCATCCATCACAATCGCGACGTGGCGCGGTAGGCACTTAAGATCGATATAAGGCACCCCAGCCGAGTATCACGGGGCTATTGAAACAGCAAGGTGAACTCCTCGGCCTTCCTACTCAGAACAGACACATCGCTTCGTCGAGATGAAGAACTCCCTGCATGACATCAGAAGGTACGGCTTATTGGTAGGTTCCTAATAGTCATCACCGACCGCACCAAAGTGATGCAGTGACACACATCATTTTGATGTTATAGTTTAATATGCGCACCACATTTGACATTCCTTCCGAGCTTATCGATGAAATCAAACGTTGTACGGGTGCCCGCACGCGTAACGCTGCCGTTATGATGGCTTTACACGAATATGTGCAACGACGCCGTGCCATCGAAGCCTTCGATGCACTCCGCGGCAAGGTGCGCTTTGAGGAAGGGGCGCTTGAGGATCGCAACGCGCATCCCGTAGCCACCTCATTGCTTGAAATCGACTCATGAGCATGAAGGTGCTCGTCGATTCGTCGGTCTGGATTGACGTGTTGCGCAACCAGCAATCACCTCATGGTGATATTTTACGCCAGCTCGTCACCGAAGGCTTCGCTTATACCACGGGTGTTATTCAGGCAGAAATCCTGCCCTTCGTAAGATCGTCTGAAGCTGCACGCGTCGATGCACTTTTTTCTAACCTGTCTTTGCTTGAGCTGGAGTCACAATCTGCTTTCTGGCGGAGTGTCGTGCATTGGCGCACACAGATGGTTCGCTCTGGACTTGCCGGCGTAGGCCTTCCTGATGTACTGATCGCAACCACCGCCTTGGAGACAGGGGTTCCCCTATGGTCCTTGGATAACCATTTTGCGCGTATCGCAGAAAAGCTGCCTCTACAGCTCTGGACGTAACTCGAGGCAAAGGCATCAGAGGGGTTGGGAGGCGTGCAATGTAAGTACGTCTTCGACGCTAAGGAAGTCAGGCACGTCCTTGTTCACTTAGCGAGCTTAGCCATTGTCTCATCGTGTGCGTCCAGCATTCGCTCAGCCGCAGTTTTGAGGCGCGCTGAACGCCTCTTGGGCTATGGTTGAATGATGTCGGTTAAGTGGGCTGAAAACCGCTGACGCAGTTCATCCGGCATGCGAATGGGGTGACCACTATGATCGACAGTGGCTAACAGCACCTGCGCATCAGCAATGATCGTATGCGAGGCATCATCGTTCTGACGCCCAATGCGGGTGGCAAAAACAATGCGCGTATGCCCTAACTCCACAAGCGCCGTTTGCACATCCAGCATGTCGTCAAAACGCGCGGGGCGCTTGTAGCGCAGCTCTAGCTTGGCCACCGGCATGAAAACACCTTGGGCCTCCAGCTCGCGGTACGACATGCCAGTCTGGGCGATCCAATCGACGCGTCCTTGCTCCACCCACACCACGTGACTGCTGTGATGCGCATATCCCATCTGATCACTTTCGGCGTAACGCACGCGAACCTGAGTATGCACCACCTGGGATTCAGCAAAGGACCACTTATCGAACATGGTAACGCAGCTCCATCAATAGTTCGGTCTGCGAGCTGCCGTGCACATCTTGACGCAGCGCCAGGTCGGAACTGAAGCTTTGAGATGTAAAGCCAATGCCACCAGTCACGGTGTGAACATTGCGCCCGGAGTGATACTTGTAACCCGCGCGCAAGGGCAGCACTTCAAAGAGCACGTACTCCAGCCCTCCACCGCCCAGAATGTTGACACGGTCTTTGGGGTCGGAAAGATCCACCAGCACATCACCGCCAAAACTGAAATCCTTTAGCATCCCGAACGCTAAGCTTCCCCCCACCAATCGCGGTGCCAAAGGCGAGTTACGATCGACTAGGTTTTGACCCAAGGCCGCAATGTGAAAGCCCTTCGTCGGCGTGAGTCGAGCGGCAGCATCCACTGTAAACCCACGCACACGACCGTGATTGCGCGGGTCGCGTTCGTCATCGGTGCTCAGGCTCAGGTACCTTACGCTGGCGCCAAGGCCAATCACTTCAGCAATCGGAATGGCTAAGGCCAAACGACCATCCACGCCCTCGTAACTGCTATCTCTGCTGGTTAAGGCACCGCGAAAGCTAAGGCCCGCGGCAAGACCGCTTAAGGTTGACGAGTCCGTCACCGACGCCCCAGGCATCCAGCGTCTGGCTTGAAGGCCATAGCCTGTGAACGCTCCAAGATGATAAAGCTGCAGCAGAGGCATATTGGCGGGATTGTAAGCCAAGGCATCATTTCCCCAACTACCCGCGCGCACGCCCGTGCCTAAAGCCATGCCTCGTGGCGACTCAAGATCAGCAGGCGCCGGCTGTGCCAAAACCTCCGGTGCCTCGAACACAAGAGCGAGTACCACAGTAAAGACAAGCGCTAGAATGCGACGCATCAAAATTGCTTATTCCTCGACATAACCGAGGGCCTTGAGTCGATCGACGGCATCGCGATTGTGCTCCACGTCCACAGTTTCACGCTGCACTGCTCCGCTCTTGGCCTGGCTTTGGATTTGAATCATCCGCGCCATGCTTTCGCGCACCTGCTTGCCCTGCGTCGGCGCCAAGTCCACGAGCTCCTCGGGATCGGTGTCGACGTTGAAGCTCTGCAGCGTTGGCAATCCGCGTGGGTTGTTGGGATTGGCCGTAATAAGCTTGTGATCGTGCGCCATCCCGCGCTCGCGTAAAGCCTCTAAGCGATTGCCCTCATGATCCTCCTCGGCGTACACCACATTATGCCCCGTAAAGAGATCACCACCCTGCACTCCCTTAGGCACTGACAGTTTGCTCAAGCGCAGCAAGCTGGGCATGATGTCGATGCTTTGCACCCAGTGACGCAACACGGTACCGCCGCGCTGAGCCTGAGGGAGCTTGAGCCACAGAGGCACATGCAGCTGCTCATCATAAAGGGTGGTGCCATGCCAAAAGCCACCATGATCGGCGAACTCTTCGCCATGGTCGGAGGTGACCAAAATCGTGCTCTTATCGTAAAGCCCGCGCTGCTTCAGCGCTTTAATCAGTGTGCCGAACTGACTGTCCCAATAGGCAATCTCACCATCGTAGAGCTTCTTTAGTGTCTCGGCTTCCTCGGGTTTGGGGTGCTGATGCGCTGCTCGCGCATAGGCTTTGCCGTTGTAGGGATGCTCGTAATAGGGATCGTGAGGATCCATGTAGCCCAAAAACAAAAACCAAGGCTTGTCACTGCGGCGTTGATCCAACCACTGGACAACTTGAGTATTAACCCGCTGCGCATCTTGGTACGCACTGCCGCGCTGCACCTTGCCTCGCCATGCGCGCCACCCCTCGATGCGTTGACGGATGAACTGCATGCTCAGCAACTTAGCGGAGAGATCGTCCGCCCCGAGCACAAAATCCGGCTCTAAGTAACGATAGTGATCGAAGCCCTGATCAAAGTTAAAGTAGGGAGCTACATTGTAGTTCGTGACAAAGCCTGCCGTTTCCCAACCATGTTTTTGAAACTGCTCGGCCAAGGTGGGCAAGTCTTCGTTGAGACGCGCATTTTTGCTCATCGTATTGTGGCTCGCGGCAAAACGACCCGTGAGAATGGAGGCAAAACTGGGACGGGTCCACGAGGCATTGGCAAAGGCTTGGTCGAAACGAATCGCGTCACGCGTAAAGGCATCCAAATGCGGCGTGCTGTTTTGCGTGTAGCCATAGGCAGGCAGGTGATCGGCCCTCAGGGTATCCACGACAATCACCAAGATGGGCCCTGCATCGGCGACCGTAGGCTTCTGTGCGGATGTCGATTGCGAGCTGTTTTTATCTGTGACCGCCGCAACGATCAGCACGCTAAGCATGGCGACCAAGAGCAAGGAAAACGACGTCGCCATACTCCAGATTCCCAAACGCTGGGCTGAGCGCGACCGCGAGGCGAGGCGATCGACGAGATACACCCAGGCGACATAAAGCAACAGCGCTGTCAGAGCGACGCCAGCAAGCAGGGCAAGACCCGGGATAGATTTCCACGCAAAGGCCTCGTGAAAGAGATCGCGACGTAAGCGAAAGGCAGCTAGCCCCGTGGCGATCAACAAAGCAGTGCAGGCTGCGTAACGCAGCAAAGCCTTCACCGCCGGCATTGCCGGTCTTGGCCACACACGTGCACTCAAGGCCAGAGCGATCGCCAAACCAAGCCCCATCACGGTACCGATGATGCCGTAGCTAAGTGCGCCGTAGGCAAACACCCTCGCACTCCAGGTGCCCAAGGCACTTAGCTGTACCACCACAGCCTCGGCCAAACCCACGACCATACCGCCGATGGCACCGCCCCAAGCCCCCCACAAGGCAGCATATATGGGCAAAGGCAGGTCAGCGAGTGCAACCGGAGACAGTGCCACTTGAGGCTGCGTGTTCTGCAGCGGCTCAACTTCAATGCGTGGCTTAAACGAACTGCGACGTAAGAGAAAAAGTAGTCCACCCACCGCAGACACCAACATCTCCGCGGTGAAGCCCACCAGGGGAATGAGCACGGCCACCGCCGCAGGAATCCCCAAGCGGGTGTACAAAGCCACCGCCGTCGCTTCGCGTAAGCCCACTCCGTTGATGGACAGGGGAATCAGCGTGCTGAGAATCTGCAGTGAGGAGGCAAAGAAGACCTCACCGACGCCAAGCTCCACATGCAATGCCCGGGCAGCGCAGACATAAATAAGGTTGTTGAAGCTATGCACCCCTACTCCGCAAAGCGCGGCGTAAAGTAGGGTCTTCGTCTTGCCCTGATACGCACAAAAGGCATCCACCAACGCGCCAAGGCGCGCCTGCACACTCAGTGGCAATCGCGCGGCGATCATCCGCAACAAGGCAGGCTTGCTAAGAAAAGTCAGGGTAAGCAGAATCACTCCTGCAAAGCCGAGATTGATCAGCAAGACGCCCGAGCTACCCAGGAAACGCGCACCGTACATGGAAGCCAGCATCACCACCACGCCCATAGCAAGCTGGCCAAGCACCATTTCAATACCAACCACCGCCGTCGCACGCGCTGTCTGACCACTATGCTTGGCGATGTCGTAAATGCGCCAACCACCGAGCCCCGTAAAGCCCCCCGGCGTAAAGGCGCCCCAAAAACGGCCGATCATAAAGGAGTTCGCTAAAAATGACCAAGGCGCGCGAATCCCCTGCCCCCCAAGCAAAAGGCGCCAGCGCGCAATACTCCAGGCAATCGCCACCAATTGCATCGCAATCGCGCCGACAAACCAAGGCCACGATAGTGTGGCGAGATGACTGCCAAGATCGGCAAAGCCGTCGCGCTGCGATAACTTACGGACGATCCACGCCAGCATAAGCAACGAGAAGGTCACCTTGATCAGAAAAAGCACACGACGGCGCCAAGGCGAAGGAGAATGCGTCATAAGGTCAACCCCAGGGGTGAGTTGGTTAAGCAAAGCCTCGGTTGCGGCGAGCTGCTTAGCCCAAGCGATGCTCGCTCAAGGCCTACAGCGCAGGCTGCACAGGGTCAAACAAATGACCACCGCGATTCAGCGACACAGTGCGTTGACCCCCCAGACCTATGAATTAGCCTCAGCGCCATCATGGCTCAGCCCTGTTCAATTGATGGTGTCGATCCTGGTCTTGACGTCTCACTTATACGTATTGGCGGAGAGCAGGGGTTTCGTCGACGACTCATGGAAATGGGCTTTGTACCCGGCACTCACATTCAGGTGCGCCATCGTAGCAACTCCGGCGACCTGTTGACTTTAGAAGTACGGGGCAGCTGCATCTCCATCCGCCAAAACGAAGCTCAACACCTCTTCGTCCAACCATGTTAGAACCCTGGCGCGCCCTACTTATCGGTTATCCCAATACCGGCAAGACCACCCTTTTTAACGCCCTCAGCGGATCGCAGGCCCGCACCAGCAATTACCCCGGCACCACGGTGAGCACGCGGCGAGCTCTCTTGAAGACATCCGATGGGCGCGGGCTCGAGCTTATCGATGTGCCTGGGACCTACTCACTTTTACCCCGCAGTAGCGACGAAGGCATTGCCGTCACGCATGTGCTTGGTTTGAATGCCCAGCATAGGCCCGACGTTGTCATCGTGTGCGTGAGCGCTGCTGAACTACGCAGCATTTATCTGGCAGTAGAGCTACTCGAAATGGGCGCCAACGTCGTGGTGGCGCTTACGCTCAGCGATGAGGCGCACGCACAAACACCGAGCAGCGTAAAACTCAGCAAGCAACTGCAATGCCCGGTGGTTCCGCTGTCTGCGCGCCAAGGCGAAGGATTGGACGCGCTGCAAGACGCAATGATGCAAGCGCTGCAAGAGCCCAACACAGCCCCGCGACGACAATGGCCGCCCTCGCCCGCCTTGCAAAAAGTGATTCAGCAAAGCCGCAACCATTTGCCGAGCACATGGCCACAGCATGAAGGCATGGCGCTGTGGCAACTGATGATGACTCAAGCCACGCATGCAGATAGCGACTCTAAAGAGCTGGTTGAGCTCATCGCTCCCGAAACCCAGCAAGCACTCTCTCAAGGGTTGCTCGCGCTACCGCACGCATTGGACGATGAGGTGATTCCGGCGCGTTATCGTTTTATCGACCGCAAGCTCATTCCAGCATCGGCAACGCAACGCCAGGATCGCAGTCGGCAAATCGATCGCATCGCCCTGCACCCTTGGCTGGGGTTGCCTTTGTTTCTGCTGGTCATGGCGCTGCTCTTTCAGCTGCTCTTCAACGTCGCCGATCCAGCCATCACCGCCATTGAATCGGGCTTTACCTGGATTGGCGAAATACTGCGTGCAGTCTTAGGTACGGGCCTCTTCAGTGATTTTGTGGTGGACGGAGTGATCGCGGGTTTGGGTGCAGTGGTGGTCTTTGTGCCACAAATCGCTCTGCTCTTTTTCTTTTTGGGAGTGCTCGAAGAGAGCGGCTATCTCGCTCGCGTCGCCTATTTGATGGACCGCGTTATGAAAGCGATGAATCTGCACGGTCGCGCCTTCGTGCCGATGATTTCGGGTTTTGCCTGTGCGGTGCCGGCGATCATGGCCACCCGCGTCATGGAGCGCAAACGCGACCGCCTGCTCACCATGATGGTGGTGCCACTGATGAGTTGTTCGGCTCGTTTGCCCATATACACACTCATCATCGCTGCTCTTTTTCCCGCCGGGCAGATTTTTGGTGTGCTCCCCATGCGCGGCAGTTTGATGGTGGCGATGTACTTGTTCAGCACCTTCATGGCCTTGCTGGCTGCGTGGATACTCTCACGCACCATGCCCCCTCTCAAAGCGCCGTCGTTGCCTTTCGTGATCGAACTGCCCCGCTATCGCATGCCGCAATGGTGGCAGATTACACGCATGGCGCTGCAGCGCGCGTGGCTGTTTATCCGTGAAGCGGGAATGGTCATTGTGGTGGGGAGCATCGTGCTCTGGGTCTTGCTGAGCTTTCCGCGTCAGGACACCCACAAGGCACCTACCGATGATGCGCACACACAAGCCACTCAGTTGCAGCATAGTTATGCCGGCCAGCTGGGGCGTTTTATCGAACCCGCGCTTGCGCCCTTAGGTTTCGATTGGAAGATGGGCATCGGCATTATTGGGGCCTTTGCCGCCCGCGAGGTTTTTGTGTCCACCATGGCGGTGGTTTATGCTGTGGGCGACAGTGATGACGAAAATAGTCGGGCGCTACGCGATAATCCGCGCGCCGAGCGCCATGCCGATGGTCGTCCTGTGTACACGCCCCTTGTGGGTCTGTCGCTGATGATTTTCTTTGCTTTAGCCTGCCAATGCCTGAGCACCCTGGCTGTGGTCAAACGCGAAACCAAAAGCTGGCGATGGCCTGCTTTCATGTGGCTCTACATGACTGCGCTTGCCTGGCTTTGTAGCTTTGGGGTGTACCAAGTGGGCTTTTGGTTAAACTGAATCACGGCTCAACCCTCAAAACACCTTCATCTTGCTTAGCGCTGTTTACTTGCTACCTTTGCGCTGAATTTTTATTGAGGTGTTTATTATGAATCACAAATTAGCCTACCTATTCCTAAGCTTATTTTTGCTATCGACTACGGCCTGCTCTTCGTCTTTGTCGGGTGATGAAACCGTAAAAAACGAATTCTTTCTCAGTCCCGTTAGTAACGATCAAGTATTTTTGGCGATTCGAGCAAACAGAAAAGACGTGCTGTCGAACAAAAACTATACGTCCTATATACCCGGGACAGTTATTAATCTCGACGACTTTAAAGACCATTTTGGCGATCTAATCTCGCGCGGCGACTACAACCGCAAACAAAGGAAACATTTAGAATCATGTATGGCCTCTGACTTACCGGTACTACAAGACAAGGCTTCTAACCTAGAATTACCTACCGGATGGCTTTTGATTTACCTACTTTATACCAACGATACCTCTTCTTCTTTCGAGGAATGGAAAAAGAACCTCAAGTGGGGTCATGTGGCAAAGCCACTAAACGCCGATATTAACGCACCAAACATAGGATACTCGCCCTTAGTCCAGTCGGATAATAATCAACCTTTGATAATGCACGAGGAAGCTCACACCTGCGGTACACTCGCGCAATCAAGAAGTCGCGCACAGCGCAACGACAACTCAACTACTAACGATGAAAATGACAATATTAACTCTCACATTAAAAACCATTTTTCAAACTTAGAACGTGAAATGGAAGAGTGGAATATTTCTCGTGATATTTATGCACTAAGTCCTAGTACTACATGCTATTCACATATTCCCTACATAATAGACCATCTAGCGAATCGACCTAGATCGCCTCGCGTTTACTACGAACTTCCGTCACCAGCACCAGAGGAACCAAAAAGAAGACCTCCTATTAAACCCGTAGATAAAGACGTGTTCATACCTGGGAGCAATATTGAAGAGTGTGTTAACCTCTCGTGTGAAGCGATTAACCGCTATGGTAGCTCAGTCGGATTCTATTACGATGTATTTCTTTATTACGAACGCCTCAAGGGCATCCTTTTTCTTCAGTTCGCAGATATAAATCACCTTCCTAAGCATCTAGACTCGTACGACGACTGCGAGAGGTAAGTCTCGGGGCACCGAGATAAGGCTACAGTAGTAGCAGACAAGCCCAGGCTACTCATGACCTGGGCTTTTTTAATTGCCCCGCATCGCCCCTGGCCAATAACACCGGACTGATCTATCCATCCAGCCGAGTTGGGAGCGAAGGCATGAGCACACTACAGGGCAAACGAGTTTTGATCACCGGCGGGTCGAGCGGCATCGGCAAAGCCACCGCCAAGCTGGCTGTACAGCGAGGCGCTACAGTATGCATCGCCGCGCGCGGTAAGGAAGCCCTGGAGCAAACCCGGCAAGAGCTCTTGCGCGACGCACGCGGTGGCGAAGAACAGGTGCAAAGTGTCGTGATGGACATCAGCCAGCGCGAGCAGGTCAATGAAGTCGCCAAAGAAATACAGCAACGCTTAGGTGGCATCGATCTGCTCATCAACAACGCCGGCATCGCCCACGTAGGGTACCTAGAACAAGAAACCCCCGAAGCCTATCAACGCATGATCGATGTCAACTATCTCGGTAGTGTTTGGGTCACGCAGGCTTTTCTGCCCCAGTTTATGGCGCAACGACAGGGCAACATCGCCTTTGTTTCCTCAGTGCTAGGACTGATGGGACTCTTTGGTTATTCGGCCTATTGCGGCAGCAAACACGCGCTCACCGGTTACGCCGATGCGCTGCGCCAAGATCTCCTGCGCTACAACATCCAGGTCAGCGTGCTCTTCCCAGCGGACACCGATACCCCGCAGCTCCAAGAGGAAAACCAGAGCAAGCCCCCCGAAACCGCTTCACTGGCAGGCACCATCAAAACCGCCGATCCCGACGACGTGGCGCGCTGCTTCTTGGATGGCATCGCAGGCGGTAGATACCACATCATCCCAGGTCACGAGAATCGACTCACCCTATGGGGCGTGCGCCACTTCCCTTGGCTCGCTCGCCAGGTCATCGACCGCGATTTGCGCAAATTCTGGCGCCGCAGCACACCTGGCTAAGGTCATCAACGACCTCCTGCAGGCTTTTCTTTGTAGACTCGAA